>CAZURK010000007.1:0-127685 GCA_964623055.1 uncultured Pirellulaceae bacterium | reverse complement strand
TCGAAGCGGCGTTCGATTTCTGCCTTCGCGACGACGGGCTTGCCCGAGACGATTTCCTCTTCGTAGACGAACGTCTCGTCGTAGTCGATCATGTCGAAGTACATGACAAACTCGTCGTCGATCCGGCGGCGGTACTGCCGGGAGACGACGTTCGTGATCTGTTGGTCTTTCTGCCGACGAATGATGGTGATATCCGGATCATGACCGACGTTCACCTCGACGCGGTCGCCGATCGGCACATACTTGGTCGACGTGCCGCCGACATAGGCAAGATCCTTATTGGCATACTCGGAGTACAGCCGCACCATGCCGTCCGGCAGCGGCGAGAGGCCAAGGTTCTCCATGGCGGGCAGGTCTTTGTCGTTGCCCTGATCGTCCTTCAATGTTTCGTTCTTGAGACGGTAGTACTTGGTGAAAAAATCGCCCTGCTCGCGGTCGGTCAGCTTGTAGATGCACTCCAGCGGAACCTCGGCCACCTTCATAGAAACCAGCCGCTTGGGCTCCTTTTCCTTGATGTCTTCACGGCCTTCGATGGTAAACAGAAAGTACTCGGAGAGACCTTCCTTGATTACCTCCTTGGCTTTCTTCGCGTCGTCGGGAGCGCCTCCTCCGCCTGGTGCTGCCGCTTTGTCGACCGCCCCGGAAAAACGTCTCCGCATGGTTTCTCGTTCTTCCTCGGGGCGATCTCCGTATGCATAGAATCCCGGAGCCGGGCGTGTGGCCAAATCGGCGATTTTCTCGACCAGGTTAATCGTGCCGACTACCAGTCGCGTCTGGGCGTTGTCGTACAGTTCGCCTGAGTTGTTGAACACGCGTACGTAGCCGGTCAGACGCACTTCTGTTTCGTCCTGGTTGGCGATGCCCACATAGTCGGCCTTCCAGGTAATGCCGCTGGTAAAGTAGCGTATCTCGACGGGGATCTTCCCGGCCATCTGGCTACGGATGTTCCACTGCAACGCGTCGTTGCGGCCGGCGGGAAAGGTCGTGTCGATCAGATCCACTTTGTCCACGTGGTCCAGAATCCGGAAGTCAATGCTGGTGGGATCAATCAGTGTATTCGCCCAGGAAAATTGGATTCGATTGATCCCCTTCTTCACCGTCAACAACCGGTGCTCGCGCACCATAGTGATGTCGTCCGAGTTGTAGATCGTCAATTGCACGCCTTCGCGCGTCGGGATCGTCACCAAGTCAACGTCGGCCCGGCCAATCGTCGCCGGAGCAACCATCGCCAAGGCCAGCAAAACAATCGTGACGTTTTTCATGGTTTACTCACTTCCCACATTGGTCATTGGGATTTGGTCATTGGTCATTTCTTCTCTTACAGCCGTTCCCGCTTCTTTTCTTGATTCAGCTCCGGTCCCACTTTGCGACGTTTATAGGTTACGGAGTACTTGACGAACCGTTTCTCGCCGGGGTTCAGGTCCAAGAAGTACTTGACGTGGTTCTGATCGACTCGTTCGACGCGCCCGTCGATTTCGTGCAAATCGACATAGGCGCCTTCCTCGTCGCTGTTCCAGTCCGCAGGCTGGCCATCGCTGCCCCAGAGAACCACGTTGGCATCGAAACGACGTTCGATTTCTGCCTTTGCGACGACGGGCTTGCCCGAGACGATTTCTTCTTCGTAGACGAACGTCTCGTCGTAGTCGATCATGTCGTAGTACATCACAAACTCGTCGTCGATCCGGCGTTTGTACTGGCGAGCAACGACGTTGGTGATCTGTTGGTCCTTCTGTCGGCGAACGATGGTGATGTCCGGATCACGGCCGACGTTCACCTCGACGCGGTCGCCGATCGGCACGTACTTGGTTGCCGTCCCGCCAACGTAGGCCAGATCCTTGTTGACGTACTCGGAATACAATCGCACCATGCCATCCGGCAACGGCGAGAGGCCCAAGTTCTCCATGGCGGGCAGGTCGATTTCGTTACCCTCTTCGTCCAGCAGCTTTTCGTTTTTGAAGCGGTAGAACTTGGTGAACGAGTCGCCACGTTCGCGGTCGGTCAGTTTGTAGATGCACTCCAGCGGCACTTCGGTCACCTTCATGGAAACCAGCCGCTTGGGCTCCTTTTCTTTGATGTCTTCGCGACCTTCGATGGTGAACAGGAAATACTCGGACAGCCCCTGCTTGACGACCTTTTTCTCCCCTTCGGCATCCGCCTCTTCGGCTTCTTCGATCGCATCCTCCAGAGCCAAGGCCGGTTTGGCCGCCGCCATCGGTTCCATCGGGGGAACTGGTGTTTTCGGCACGGGCGGGCCGCCTGGGGCGGGACGAGTGGCCAGGTCGGCAATCTTCTCGACCAGGTTGATCGTGCCGACGACCAGCCGCGTTTGAGCGTTGTCGTACAGTTCGCCCGAGTTGTTGTAGACGCGGACATAGCCGGTCAGGTTCAATTTGGTTTCATCTTGGTTGGCAATGCCGACGTAGTCGGCCTTCCACGTAATTCCGCTGGTGAAATAGCGGATTTCCACAGGGATCTTCCCGGCCATTTGGCTGCGGATGTTCCACTGCAACGCGTCGTTGCGCCCGGACGGGAAAGTGGTGTCGATCAGATCCACCTTGTCCACGTGGTTCAGAATTCGGAAGTCGATGCTCGTGGGGTCAATCAACGTGGCGGCCCACGTGAACTGGATGCGGTTGATGCCCGGTTTGACGGTCAGCAACCGGTGCTCCCGCACCATCGTGATGTCTTCCGAGTTGTAGATCGTCAGTTGCACACCTTCGCGAGTGGGAATCGTCACCAGGTCGACGTCAGCCACCGCCGTGTTCCACAGAGCACCCAGCAGCACGCTTGATAGTAGAATCGTTCGCTTCTTCATCATCTCCCGCCTCCCGTCAATCATTGGTCATTGGGACTTGGTCATTGGTCATTCTCGTTACAGCGGCTCGCGTTTTCTTTCCTGATTCAACTCAGGTTGAACTTTGCGCCGCTTGTAGGTCACCGAATAGGTCACCAGTCGTTTCTCGCCGGGTGCGAGATCCAGGAAGTACTTCACGTGGTTCTCGTCCACGCGCTCCTTGCGGCCTGCGATTTGGTGCAGATCCACATAGGCACCCGGTTCGTCGGATGTCCAATCCGCGGGCGGAGCGTCCTCGGACCACAGGACCACGTTAGCGTCAAAGCGGCGCTCCAGTTCGACTTTGACGTCCACTGGTTTGCCCGAGACAATCTCTTCCTCGTAGTACAACGTCTCGTCGTAGTCGACCAGGTCGTAGTACATCACGAATTCGTCGTCGATCCGACGCTTGTATTGGCGCGAGACCACGTTGGCGATCTTCTGGTCTTTCAGATGACGCACAATGGTAATGTCGCTGTCGCGTCCGACGTTCACCTCCACGCGGTCGCCGATCGGTACGTACTTGGTCGACGTGCCGCCAACGTAGGCCAGATCCTTGTTGGCGTACTCGGAATACAATCGCACCATGCCGTCGGGCAAGGGCGAGAGGCCGAGATTCTCCATGGCCGATAGGTCTTTGTCGTTGCCTTGCTCGTCTTTCAGTTTCTCGTTCTTGAATCGGTAGTACTTGGTGAAGAAGTCGCCATCCTCGCGGTCGGTCAATTTGTAGACGCACTCCAACGGCACTTCGGTCACCTCCATGGCCACCAGCCGTTTGGGCTTCTTGTCCTCGATGTCTTCGCGGCCTTCGATGGCGAAAAGGAAATACTCGGACAGGCCTTCCTTCACCACCTTCTTAGGCGCTGATGCCTGGCCCAGGCCCGCTGGCATATCGGCAAACAGGTCGTCCGTCGCAGTTTCCGCCTTCACTACTCCATCCGCGAAGCGTGTCCTAACCTCTGCGCGGCCGGAAGCGTCCCATCCGCGGTAACCCAGTTCCGGAGCTGGGCGCGTCGCCAAATCCGCAATCTTCTCCACCAGATTGATCGTGCCGACGACTAGTCGCGTTTGCGCGTTGTCGTACAGTTCTCCGGAGTTGTTGAATACGCGGACATAGCCGGTCAGCCGCAGTTCCGTTTCGTCCTCGTTGGCGATACCCACATAGTCCGCCTTCCAGGTGATGCCGCTGGTGAAGTAGCGGATCTCGACCGGTATCTTCCCGGCCATCTGGCTGCGGATGTTCCACTGCAAGGCATCGTTGCGACCGGAAGGGAAGGTCGTGTCGATCAGATCCACCTTGTCCACATGGTCCAGAATCCGGAAGTCGATGCTGGTGGGGTCGATCAGGGTGTTGGCCCACGTGAATTGAATACGATTGATACCCGGTTTGACCGTCAGCAAACGGTGCTCACGGACCATCGTAATGTCTTCCGAGTTGTAGATCGTCAGTTGCACGCCTTCGCGCGTAGGGATCGTCACTAAATCCACGTCGGCCAACGCGGCAGTCGTCGCGACGAGCATCAACAAGCTCGATACGACAATCAGGATCCTGCACCTTGTGTCGACGTGTTGCGGCTCTCTTCCATTGGTCATTGGGATTTGGTCCTTGGTCATTTCCTAAAGCGGTTCCCGCTTCTTCTCTTGATTCAATTCCGGCGGCATCTTGCGGCGTTTGTAGGTCACCGAATACCTGACCAATCGTTTCTCGCCGGGCGCGAGATCCAGAAAGCACTTCACGTGGTTCTGGTCCACACGCTCCTTGCGACCGGCGACGTTGTGGAGGTCGACGTAAGCGCCGGGCTCGTCCGATGTCCAGTCCGCGGGCGGCGCGTCTTCTGCCCACAGTACGACATTGGCGTCGAAACGTCGTTCCAGTTCGACTTTCACGTCGACAGGTTTTCCTGAAACGATCTCTTCCTCGTAGTAGAACGTTTCGTCGTAGTCCACGAGGTCGTAGTACATGACGAATTCGTCGTCGATGCGGCGTTTGTATTGGCGCGATACGACGTTGGTGATCTGTTGATCTTTGACGTGGCGAGTGATGGTGATATCCGGATCCCGGCCAACGTTCACTTCAACACGGTCGCTGATGGGCACGTATTTGGTCGATGTGCCGCCAACGTAAGCAAGATCCTTATTGGCATACTCCGAATACAGTCGCACCATGCCGTCCGGCAGCGGTGAAAGGCCTAGGTTCTCCATGGCGGACAGATCTTTGTCGTTGCCTTGCTCGTCCTTCAACTTCTCGTTCTTGAAGCGATAGTACTTGGTGAAGAAGTCGCCCTTCTCGCGGTCGGTCAGTTTGTAGATGCACTCCAACGGCACGTCGGTCACCTTCATCGAAACCAGCCGTTTGGGTTCGTTGTGTTCGATATTTTCGCGGCCTTCGATCGTGAAGAGAAAGTACTCGGACAAGCCTTCCTTTACGACCTGTTTTGGAACATCACGTCTCAACTCCTCTATCGACTCGGTAACTTCCGCTTCGAGTTCCTTGAGCTTGTCGCCCTTTGCCGCAGCTTTTTTGAACAGTTCTTGAACTCTGCGCCGCTTATTCTCCTCGAGCTCTTTCCATTCGCCGGGAGCAGGCCGTTGTGCGAGGTCAGCGATCTTCTCGACCAAGTTGACCGTGCCGACCACCAGCCGCACCTGGGCGTCGTCGTACATCTCACCGGAATTGTTGTACACGCGTATGTAGCCGGTCAGCCGCAGCTCGGATTCGTCTCCGTCGGCGATGCCCACATAGTCGGCCTTCCAGGTGATGCCGCTGGTAAAGTAGCGGATCTCGACGGGGATCTTCCCGGCCATCTGGCTGCGAATGTTCCACTGCAGCGCGTCGTTACGGCCGGACGGAAAGGTCGTGTCGATCAGATCCACTTTGTCCACGTGGTCCAGGATCCGAAAGTCAACACTCGTAGGGTCGATCAACGTGTTCGCCCACGTGAACTGAATACGATTGATGCCCGGTTTGACCGTCAACAGCCGGTGTTCCCGAACCATCGTGATGTCGTCAGAGTTGTAGATCGTCAATTGCACGCTTTCGCGCGTGGGGATCGTCACCAAGTCGACATCGGCGAGCCCATCGGCCACAAGACCGACCGCGAGTACGCCTGATGTGAAAGCCGCAATGCCTTTCATACTCGCTCACCTCTTCCGTTGGTCATTGGGATTTGGACATTGGTCATTCTCTTCATAGCGGTTCTCGCTTCTTCTCCTGGTTCAACTCCGGCGGCATCTTGCGGCGTTTATAGGTCACCGAGTACGTGACCAATCGCTTCTCGCCGGGTGCGAGATCCAGAAAGTACTTCACGTGGTTCTGGTCCACGCGCTCTTTGCGGCCAGCGATATCGTGCAGATCAACGTAGGCGCCCGGCTCATCGGATGTCCAGCCCGCCGGCGGTTCGTCTTCCGCCCACAGCACGACGTTGGCGTCGAAACGTCGTTCCAATTCAACTTTCACATCGACCGGTTTGCCGGAGACGATTTCTTCCTCGTAGTAGAACGTTTCGTCGTAGTCGACGAGGTCGTAGTACATGACGAATTCGTCGTCGATCCGGCGTTTGTACTGTCGCGCGACAACATTGGTGATCTGCTGGTCTTTGGTGTGCCGAACAATCGTGATGTCGGTGTCGCGGCCGACGTTCACTTCGACACGATCGCCGATCGGCACATGCTTGGTCGACGTGCCGCCGACATAGGCCAGATCCTTGTTGGCGTACTCCGAATACAGCCGTACCATGCCGTCCGGCAGCGGCGAAAGGCCCAGGTTCTCCATCGCGGGCAGATCTTTGTCGTTGCCCTCGTCGTCTTTTAGCTGCTCGTTCTTGAATCGGTAGTACTTGGTGAAGACGTCGCCTTCCTGGCGGTCGGTCAGTTTGTAGATGCATTCAAGCGGCACGTCGGCCACCTTCATGGAAACCAGACGCTTGGGCTCGTTGTCTTCGATGTCCTCGCGGCCATCGATCGTGAAGAGGAAATACTCGGAAAGCCCCTCTTTGACGACCACTTTCGGCCGGGCCAACGCATCCTTGCCGACTCGTTCCAGCCGGTCCATTGACGCTATCAGTTGCCGCGTTCTCTCGACGTCTCGCTTGTGGCCTCGCAGGATGATGGTATCCAGACCCTCAAGGAGTTGGATATCTACTGGACCAAGAAGCCCCTCCAGTCCCCTCTTTGCCAGATCGGCGATCTTCTCGACCAGGTTGATAGTGCCCACCACCAGCCGCACTTGGGCGTTGTCGTACAGTTCGCCGGAGTTGTTGTACACACGGACATAGCCCGTCAGACGCAGCTTGGTTTCATCTCCGTTGGCGATGCCCACATAGTCGGCTTTCCACGTGATCCCGCTGGTGAAGTAGCGAATCTCGACCGGTATCTTCCCGGCCATCCGGCTTTGAATGTTCCACTGGAGCGCATCGTTGCGCCCCGCAGGAAACGTGGTGTCGATCAGACTAACGTCGTCGTGGTGATCGAGGATACGAAAGTCGATGCTGGTCGGGTCGATCAGCGTGTTGGCCCACGTAAACTGAATACGGTTGATTCCCTGCTTGACGGTCAGCAACCGATTCTCGCGGACCATCGTGATATCTTCAGAGTTGTAGATCGTAAGCTGCGTCCCCTCACGCCGCGGAACGGTCACCAAATCCACATCCGCCAACGCGGTGTTCCATAGAACACCCAACAATACGCTTGATACCACAGTTCTCAGGCTTCCCATGTCCATCCGCCTCTGTCACTGATCACTGACCACCGGTCACTGATCACTCTTCGCTGGTCATTTGCCCTATAGTCGTTCTCGCTTCTTCTCTTGATTCAACTCCGGTGGGACTCTGCGGCGTTTGTAGGTCACCGAATATGTCACCAGTCGCTTCTCGCCAGGCGCGAGATCAAGGAAGTATTTCACGTGGTTCTGGTCCACGCGCTCCTTTCGTCCGGCGATCTGGTGCAGATCTACGTAGGCTCCCGGTTCGTCGGAATCCCAGTCCGCCGGCGGTGCGTCTTCCGCCCACAGAACCACGTTCGCATCCAAGCGACGCTCCAATTCGACTTTCACGTCGACGGGTTTTCCCGAGACGATTTCTTCCTCGTAGTAGAACGCCTCGTCGTAGTCGATCATGTCGTAGTACATCACGAAATCGTCGTCGATCCGCCGTTTGTACTGACGCGAGACGACGTTCGTTATCTGCTGGTCCTTCACTCGCCGGACGATCGTGATGTCACTGTCGCGGCCGACGTTTACCTCCACTCGGTCGCCGATCGGCACGTATTTCGTTGAGGTGCCGCCGACGTAGGCGAGGTCTTTGTTTGTGTACTCCGAGTACAATCGCACCATGCCGTCCGGCAGCGGCGACAGCCCCAGGTTTTCCATGGCCGATAGGTCTTTATCGTTGCCTTCGTCGTCCTTCAGCTTCTCGTTCTTGAAACGGTAGTACTTGGTGAACGAATTACCCTTTTCGCGGTCGGTCAGTTTGTAGATGCACTCGAGCGGCACCTCGCCCACTTTCATTGACACGAGCCGTTTGGGTTCCTTGTCCTTGATGTCTTCGCGGCCTTCGATCGCAAAAATGAAATACTCCGACAACCCCTCTTTGACAACTTGTTTCTGCTTTTCCGCTGGCTTGCCCCGGCCGCCGCGGAACCTTGCGCCGTATGTGCCCACCGCCTCGTCGAGCTTTTCACGCATCGCGCGGCGGTGCTCCTCCGAGCGACCCGCGTACCCGGGCTGGGGCCCTGAGTCGCCATCCGGCGCCGGTCGCGTGGCCAAGTCGGCTATCTTCTCCACGAGATTGATCGTGCCAACTACGAGTCGTGTCTGCGCGTTGTCGTACAACTCGCCCGAGTTATTGAACACGCGAACGTAGCCGGTCAGATTCAGTTTCGTCTCGTCTTCGTTGGCGATGCCGACGTAGTCCGCCTTCCAGGTGATACCGCTGGTGAAATAACGGATCTCGACGGGGATCTTGCCGGCCATCTGGCTGCGGATGTTCCACTGCAATGCGTCGTTGCGCCCGGATGGGAAAGTGGTGTCGATCAAATCCACCTTGTCCACGTTGTCCAGGATCCGGAAGTCGATGCTCGTTGGGTCGATCAGCGTGTTGGCCCACGTAAACTGGATACGGTTGATGCCCGGTTTGACTGTCAGCAACCGATGCTCCCGGACCATGGTGACGTCTTCCGAGTTGTAGATCGTCAGTTGCACGCCTTCGCGAGTCGGAATCGTCACCAAATCGACATCGGCGATCCCCTTCGCCGCAAGACCGACCGCAAGTACGCCAAATGAGAAAGCGGCAAAACCTCTCATATTCGCTCACCTCTTCCATTGGTCATTGGGACTTGGACATTGGTCATTCTCTTCACAGCGGTTCCCGCTTCTTCTCCTGATTCAATTCCGGTGCGACCTTGCGTCGCTTGTAGGTGACTGAGTAGGTGACCAGTCGCTTCTCGCCCGGCGCGAGATCCAGGAAGTACTTCACGTGGTTCTGGTCCACGCTTTCTTTGCGGCCGGCGATCTGGTGCAGGTCCACGTAGGCCCCTGGCTCGTTGGAGCCCCAATCGTTCGGCGGCGCGTCTTCTGACCACAGGACCACATTTGCATCGAAACGACGTTCAAGTTCGACTTTGACATCGACTGGTTTCCCGGACACGATCTCCTCTTCGTAGTAGAACGTCTCGTCGTAGTCCACAAGGTCATAGTACATGACGAACTCGTCGTCGATCCGGCGTTTGTACTGGCGCGAGACCACGTTCGTGATCTTCTGGTCCTTCATGCGGCGAATGATGGTGATATCCGGATCGCGGCCGACGTTCACCTCGACACGGTCACCGATTGGTACGTACTTCGTCGATGTTCCGCCGACATACGCGAGATCCTTGTTGGCGTACTCGGAGTACAGTCGAACCATCCCGTCCGGCAGCGGCGACAGGCCCAAGTTCTCCATGGCCGGCAGATCTTTGTCGTTGCCCTCGTCATCCTTCAACTTTTCGTTCTTGAAGCGGTAGTACTTGGTGAAGCGGTCACCTTTCTCGCGATCCGTCAGCTTGTAGATGCACTCAAGCGGGACCTCTGCCACTTTCATGGACACGAGCCGCTTTGGCTCCTTGTCCTTGATGTCCTCGCGGCCTTCGATCGTAAAGATGAAGTACTCGGAAAGCCCCTCTTTGACGACCGTTTTCGGCTTGGGGGGCGCCATTCCCATGCCACCCATGCCGCCGCCGCCAAAGCCGCCAAACCCGCCCGCCTTCCCTACCGCGCTTTCGAATCCCATTCGCATATCGGCTCGTTCCGAGGACGAGCGTGTCGAGTAGCCGACGGGTGGGGCAGGTCGCTGTGCCAAATCGGCAATTTTCTCGACCAGGTTGATCGTGCCGACGACCATCCGTGTCTGGGCGTGGTCGTACAGTTCGCCCGAGTTGTTCAAGACGCGAACGTAGCCGGTCAGTCGCAATTCCGTTTCGTCTTCGTTAGCGATGCCCACGTAGTCCGCCTTCCAAGTGATGCCGCTGGTGAAATAGCGAATCTCGACCGGCACCTTGCCGGCCATGCGGCTGCTGATGTTCCACTGCAGCGCATCATTGCGACCAGAAGGAAACGTCGTGTCGATCAGGTCGACTTTGTCCTGAAAATCCAGAATCCGGAAGTGGATGCTGGTCGGGTCGATCAGCGTGTTCGCCCACGTGAATTGGATGCGGTTGATCCCCGGCTTGACGGTTAACAAACGGTGCTCGCGCACCATGGTGATATCTTCAGAATTGTAGATGGTCAGTTGCGTGGCTTCCCGCCGCGGAATGGTCACCAAATCGACATCGGCCAGGGCAGATGGGGCCACGCCGACTGCCATCAGTAAGACGATCTGATTTAGCTTCATCCGAAAACCACCCTCATTGGTCATCTTTCAAGCGTACTGACATCGCGGCACGGGAAGAGAAACGTGTGCTTCTCCTACGATAGTTCAAGGAAACGGCGCGGAACAGAGTTGCGGGCGCGACTGGGCCTTGATTCGGAACCTGGCGCGCCCACCCACACCAGTAAGACGAGTAAGCCACAGGAAGAGTTCTTGGGGCTGCGTCTTGGGCTCTCGAGTTTGCCTGGCGAATACGCACTCCCTCGTTATGGGTAGTTTCGATTATCGATCTCGAAATCGTGTGTCGTGAATTTTGGTGTCTAACCGTCGTGGGGAACAAAAAACATGATCGCCATAAGTCGTTTTGCAGAAGTAGTTTTCGTACAGATTGCTGCTTTTTTGGGGAAATGTGTGCTTGCGCTGCTAATCGGTGGTGTTAGAATTTGTGACTCAACAATCGCGTCGCAAATCGCGATTATATGCTTTGACGAGTTTCACTTTCGGGAATCACTGCGGCAGGTTGGTTCATCCACAATCTCGCACGGGGGTCGGCCCTAACGGGCGTCTGACACTATCGCCGTAGCTTAACTCTCGCTTCTTCCTTCTTCCCGGCGTTTTTATCGAAACGCTCCTCCTATGCCTCAACAAGAAAACGTAGCCAGATTACGCAGTGCTGCACCAGTGATTCTCCCGTCGCTGCTTCTGTGCGATTTCGGCAATCTCGAGCGGGAAGTTCGCCGACTTGAAGAGGCCGGCGTCGAGGGGCTTCACCTGGATGTGATGGACGGCCGGTTCGTTCCCAACCTGACGTACGGCATGCCGATTGTCCAAGCGATTCGGCGACTGACCGATATGCCGTTGGACGTCCACCTGATGATTGTCGAGCCGGAGCGGTTCGTGGACGAGTTCTTCCAGGCCGGCGCCGACGTGATCACGTTTCATGTGGAAGCCGTCGAGGACCCTCGACCTTTGCTGGAACGCATTCGGGAAATGGGGGCCGGCGCTGGGCTTGCCCTGAGCCCCAAAACGGAGTTGTCGCGGATCGACGGTTGTTTGGGCCTATGCGACCTGGTGCTCGCCATGAGCGTTGCGCCGGGGTTTGGCAAACAGGAATTCAACGCGGTTGCGTTGGAGAAGTTCCGCCGTCTCAGGCAGCTTGTCGGTGACGACGTGATGCTGGAGGTGGACGGCGGTGTGAACAGAACGACTATCGAACGATGCGCCGAGGCAGGCGCTGGGTACTTTGTTGTCGGTTCGGCGATCTTTGGCACAGAGGACTACGGTCCGGTTGTCAGAGAGCTGAGCCAGTTGGCCGGACGTCGATAAGGATCACCGAAAGCCATGTTACGCATCATCTTGATACGACCCGGTTCGACGGATTTCGACGAGCAAGGACGGATTAAGGGCACGCTTGACATTCCGCTGAACAAGAACGGAACCGACCAAGCGTCACAAACCGCCAACGAACTGGTGGGCGAAAGCATCGAGATCATCTACGCATCGCCTTGCCAATCGGCGGTGCAGACAGCCGAAACGCTGTCGGAGAACCTTGACATCAAGTGCAAACGGCTGGACGGGCTGCAAAATCTGAACCACGGTCTTTGGCACGGCAAGCTGATCGAAGAGGTAAAACAGAAGCAGCCTAAGGTATACCGTTTGTGGCAAGAGCATCCGGAAAGCGTGTGTCCACCGGAAGGCGAGACGTTGATCGCTGCGCAGCAGCGGGTACGAAAGGCGTTGAAACGTCTGTTGAAGAAACACAAACAAGGAGTGATCGCATTCGTCGTTCCCGAGCCGCTGGCCAGCATCCTGCGGAGCTTTCTCGAGCACAGCGAGTTGGGTGACCTGTGGAAGTCCGAGTGCGACTTTGGCGAGTGGGAACTGATCGACCTAGAATCGCCGGAACGAGCGGTCGTTTAGCCGTTCGTCGAGAGAGCCGTCTTGGTGTGAATCATCCGTCTTTGTGGCTGCTAGAATGACGACACCAGGCTTGGGATTCAGCATGACACGAAAGAAACGCGGAGTTCCCGAGGGCTTGTGGCTGCGTTGTCAGGGCTGCCACGCAACCGTCTTCCGCAAGGAAGTCGATAAGAGGCTTGGGGTCTGTCCCGAGTGCCTTTACCATCTTTACGTTCCGGCCAGGGAGCGGATCGGCCAAGTGCTTGACGAAGGCACTTTCGAGGAGTGGGACGCCCAGATCAAGCCGACGGATCCGCTAAGTTTCACGGACCGCAAGAAGTACACAGAACGCCTGACTGCCGAACAAGAGCGGACTGGCTTGTCCGACGCGGCGATTACCGGCACCGGGATGATTCGCGCTCGGCGAGTCGCTTTTGGCGTGACGGATTCGGCCTTTATTATGGGCAGCATGGGATCGGTCGTAGGCGAACGGTTGACTCGGTTGGTGGAGCGAGCCACGGAGCAGTGTTTGCCGCTCATCATCATCAGCGGGTCCGGCGGCGGCGCGCGCATGCACGAAGGGATACTCTCGCTGATGCAGATGGCGAAGGTCTCGGCGGCGCTGGCGCGTTACGACCAATCGGGCGGGTTGTTCGTCTCGGTGCTGACGAACCCTACGATGGGCGGCGTAGCGGCCAGCTTCGCGTCGCTGGGCGACGTCGTTTTCGCCGAACCGAAGGCCTTGATTGGATTCGCCGGTCCTCGTACCATCAAAGCGACTATTCGTATCGAACTGCCGGATGGTTTCCAGACCAGCGAATTCCTGCTGGAGCACGGCTATATCGATCGAATTGTGCCTCGCGAGAAGCTGAAGACCGAAATTGCCCGCACGATTGACTACTGTGGCAAGTAGGCGTCCGGGGCAGGAGTCAGGACGGAGGTCGAGCACATGGGCATCCTGGACAAGCTACAGTCGTTGCTCAAGAGCGAAAAAAACGATCTCAACCTGCGCTTCGATTTGCTGACCGAGGGCCTGGCGGGCACCATGTCCAAGTTTCACAGGGCCCGTGACCGCAAACACAACCGGATCGTCGGATTGAAGATTCTGGATCCGGAGAAGCTGGCGTTGTTCGAGGCGCGTTTTCCGGGGCTCAAGAAGCCCAGCGAAGGAGAAATTGCTGCAGCTCTGCAACACGAACGCATTGTCGAGACGCTTGAATACGGAGTCAGCGTCAAAGACCAGCATTATATCGTCATGGAGTATCTCGCCGGGCCTGGTCTGCACGTGTTGATCCGGCAACGCGACGAGCGGTTGGCCGGAAAACGAGTCGCATTGATTCGGCAGATGGCCGAAGCGCTATTGGCCGTCCACGAAGCAGAGTACATCCACCGGGATATTTGCCCGAGGAACTTCATCTGTTCCGACGATCTCGAATCACTCAAGCTGATCGATTTCGGGCTCTCGTTGCCCGACCAGGCGCCGTTTCGGCAGCCCGGCAATCGAACCGGCACGCCCATGTACATGGCCCCGGAGATAGTCCGACGCCGCACCACAGATCGCCGCGTGGATATCTTCGCTTTTGGCGTGACAGCCTACGAACTGTTGACCTTCCAGCTTCCTTGGCCCGAGGCGGAGGCAACCGGCCGCGGCGCTCTGTCGCACGACACCGTGAAGCCCGTTCCCCTGTCGGAAGTGCGGCCGAACGTCAACCGGACCCTGGCCGACGCAATCACCGTTTGCATGTCACCCAAGCCGGACGATCGCCCTAAGACGATGGATCTTTTCCTGCGCCGAATCCGTGGCGTACGGGCGGAAGAGGAGTGACAAGTGGTCCGCAGCGAAATCGCCTACCAGAAGTGCATCTCGCCTGACTGCGGCACCACTTACGGCGTCGACGAAGTTCACGTCGCCTGCGCAGAGTGTGGAGACCTGCTGGACGTCCAGTACGAGTGGGACCGCGCAGCGCCGCCCGACGATTTGCGGCACTTCGAGCAAATGTGGAGTCAGCGTCGCGACCCGTTTCGATTCAGCGGCGTTTGGCGTTTTCACGAGTTGCTGCCGTTTGCCGGGCGCGAAGATGCGGTGACGATCGGCGAAGGACAGACGTTGCTGCAGCAAGCCGATGAAGTTGCTGGGTACGTCGGCCTGAATCCAGGGCGGCTGTTCCTTCAATACGAAGGGATGAATCCGTCGGGGAGCTTCAAAGACAACGGCATGTCCGCCGCCTTCACCCACGCCCGTTCCATCGGCGCGAAACGGGCGGCATGCGCATCGACTGGGAATACCAGTGCGTCGTTGGCGATGTACTGCGCGGTGACGCAGTTGATGAAGGGCATCATTTTCATCGGGTCGGGCAAGATCGCCTACGGCAAGCTCTCGCAAGGGCTGGACTACGGGGCCCTGACCGTTCAGATCGCCGGCGATTTCGACGACGCGATGGTGCGGGTGAAGGAAGTTTGCCGCGATCTGGGCATCTACCTGGTCAACAGCGTCAATCCCTTCCGGCTGGAAGGCCAGAAGACCATCATGCTTCGCGTGTTGGAGGGTCTTGGATGGGAGCCGCCGGACTGGATCGTGGTGCCCGGCGGCAACCTGGGCAACTCCAGCGCCTTTGGCAAGGCGTTCGGCGAATTGGCGGAACTCGGCCTGATCGACCGTGTTCCTCGGCTGGCGGTGATCAATGCCGCCGGTGCCGACACGCTCTACCAGCTTTACGAAGCACGCGGCGCGCGTTGGCAGGGCGGCCATGGCGATATGAGCATTGTGGCCGATTATTACCACGAATTGGACGAACAAGAGAGGAAGGCGTCAACGATTGCCAGCGCCATCGAAATCAACCGTCCGGTCAACCTGCGCAAATGCTTGCGTTCCCTGGAGGTGTGCGACGGCGTTGTCCGGCAGGTAAGCGATCAGGACATCATGGACGCGAAAGCCAACGTAGGTGCTGGCGGAATCGGATGCGAACCCGCCAGTGCAGCCAGCGTTGCCGGCACCAAGCTCCTGCGCGACGAAGGCGTAATTGGCACCGATGATCGCGTCGTCTGTGTCCTGACGGGACATATGCTGAAAGATCCTAATGCCACGGTGGCCTATCACGCCGCCGACCAGGAACAATTCGATCGAGTGCTCGGAAGCCGCGGCATTGATCGCGCTTCCTTCGCCAACCACGCCGTGGCCGTACCGAACGACCTGGACGAGATTATCGAAGCTATCAAGCGGTACAGTTGGAATGAGTAAGACACGAATTGCCATCAACGGCGCTGCCGGACGTATGGGTAGACGCCTTGTCGCGTTGGGCGCCACCGACGGGGACCTGGAAACCGTCGCGGCATTGGAGTTCTCTGAGCATCCTGACATCGGCGCCGACGCTGGGCTTATTGCCGGCATTGGCGAAATCGGGGTGCCGATATCCGCCACGCTGGACACAAGCGTTGACGCCGCCATCGATTTCTCGCTCCCCGCCGGCGCCGAGGCGATCACCCGCACGTGCATCGAGCAAGCCGTTCCTCTGGTGATGGCCACGACCGGTTTGTCCGACGAACAGAAGGGACTCATCCAAGCCGCGGCAGAGAAGGTCGCTGTGGTCTGGGCGCCGAACATGAGCCTGGCGGTCAACTTGACCATGAAGCTGGCAGAGACAGCGGCGGAAATCCTGAAAGGTAACCCCGGCGGCGTGGATGTGGAGATCGTCGAACGCCATCATCGGCACAAGAAGGACGCCCCCAGCGGCACGGCGTTGCGCTTTGGCGAGATCATCGCCGGTGCCATGGGCCAGACCAAACACATTCACGGGCGACAAGGGCTGCTTGGCGAACGTCCCCGCGACGAGATCGGTTACCACGCGCTGCGCGTTGGTGACAATCCGGGCGAGCACACAATCGTCTTCGGCATGCTGGGCGAGACGATCGAGTTGACCGTCGGAGCTACGAACCGCGATTGCTACGCCGTTGGCGCTCTAGCCGCCGCGAAGTTCGTAGCAGGGCAGAGTCCCGGACTCTATGGCATGAACGACGTGCTGGGATTCTAAGTGGTCCGTTCGCTACGCCACGGCTTATTTGTTAGCCGTGTCCTACCGGTCGGCGACGAGCACTGTTAACAAGCAAAAAGTGCCACCCAACCCTATGCCGATTCTGAAACGGTCCAGTTAGAACCGCACTCGCAAGCCGGCAACCAAGGCGTCGATCGTTTGGCGGGTACTGACGGACGAGCCGGCAAGCGGACCGGTTGGCAGTTGCCAGGGCCCCGCGGTGGCGTTCTCGAACGCGTGCAGATAGGCGATGGACAGGCCAACACGGTCGGTCAGGTGCCAGGTTGCCCCTGCCGAGATGATGTGTTGGTAGATCGCCGATGAAGCGATGTTGAAAAACGTGTCCGCGTCGCTAATCGGATTCTGTGTGTAGAAGTACCCTGCCCGGACGGTAAGACAATCGTTCAACTCGTACTGCACGCCGGTAGAGACCGAAAACACGCTTTTCCAACCTAGGCCCGTCCACGCACCGGTTGCGTCGTAGCCCGCGGGGAATCCAAACAGGTCCGAGTTGCTGTAATCCACGTAACGCAAGTCGATGGCCCAGACGGTACGGGAGAGGCCGTAATAGGAGGCACCCAGGGAAACGATGGCGGGAAAATCTGCTTTCAGCGAAACATGAGAAGCCGGCGCCGTGAGGAAGGTGAAGTCTTCGATCCACTGCGGGCTCTTGTACGACGCGCCGAACCGCCATTGCGAGTCGGTCTCGTAGTACATCCCCGCCTGAAAACCCATTCCCCAGTGCGTCCGCGAGTGCGTGGCGGGCGGATAGGTGAACGGGGCGGTCGGCGTGGCGAACGCATTGGGGTCGAGCGCCGCCTCGGCCATCACGACCGTCGGGGCGAGACCTACCGACAGACGCTCCGTAAGCTGCAGGGCCGCCGTCGGCACCAACTGCATGATGGCAAGCTTCGAATAGACGGGCCCGACACCCGTGCCTGCGGGGGCAGGTGGCGTGAGGATTGGATTGGGCGTCGGGTCGGCCAACGAGCTGCCAGGATAGTTCTGCCCAAAACCACCCAGCGAAAACAGGCCTAGACCGAACGTCAACGGACAGTCTCCTCGCCGAAACGAGACCGCTACGGTCGGGAGCCCGCTGACGCCCGAATCGCTGCCGGTCTCGCCCGACAGTGGTCCTATCGACGACGCCACGTGCGTATTGACGCTTAGCAGTTCCAAGTCGATTACGAATTCGGAACTCTCCAATGCGGTGATCGTTGCCGGATTCCAGAATTGTGCTCCGGCAGCATCGAGCGGGGCGGCCACCCCGGCCCCCGCCATCGAGCGATTGATCGCACCCGCACCTGGGATCGCGATCCCCTGCCCATAAACACGGCCCACAAACGACAGCGTTGCCACCGCAACTACCACAATCCATCGGCTGGAGTGGATACTACTCATTTTCGTCATCCTCGATGCAAGCGCCAGGCACGACCCTACACAAAACCTCCTGCTGTAGCGCCTAATCGTCTATAGACTCTCGCGCGAATCAGCCACCACCTCACGAAACCGCAAGCGTCAAGGCCGCGCATACGGCATGTAACGATTATTCCGGTTGTAGGGGCGTTTCGGGTGGCAAGGCACGTTCCGGAAGCACCGGTAGCATGTGCCCCAAATTTCAACTGTCTACATACATCGTTCTACTACTTCGCAGATTGTTGTTTTCTTGCGCGCATTTTGGTTGCGGCCGAGCAAAGCGAGGCTGCGTTGGTTAACGGCAAGCCGAAGGCGACTGCGTTACGGATACGCTGTCAGACAATTGCTTGACCCGCCAATAGGGTGAAGTTAGCATAAACACCGTTGGCCCACGGCGAGAGAAACGCATCCACACGATTCTCTATCAGGAGAACGAGCGATGGCGGATCAACAAGTTGCCGTTCCGGCAAGTCCGACGCAACGTGGGAGAGGCAGCGACAGCCCAGTGGGGCTCGTAACGTTGCCGCCGCAGGTGAAGGCCGCGGAACTGGACTACATCGGCCACCGCCGCAGCGCAGCGACCACGCGCAAGTACTACAGCGAGCAAAACGGCGAGACCGCCCGTGTTGATGACAACCTTGTTGGCATCGCCTTGTCGGGCGGAGGCATTCGTTCGGCGACATTCTCCTTGGGCGTGCTACAGAAGCTGGCCAAGTGCGGCATCCTGCCCGTTGCCGACTACCTTTGTACGGTGTCGGGCGGCGGCTATCTCGGTGCCTGTCTCAGTTCGCTGATGACCTTTCACGAAGAGGGGCCGGACGACGACGATGACACCGCCGAAGAACGCCACCGAGAACCGGATGCCGAACCCTATTCTCCAAACGGCGACGATCGTTTGTGGTGGAAGCAAGAGGCCGCAGGCGAGCACGTTCCCGGAAATGCCGATTCGGCGGCTGCTCAGCCGGGCGCCGCAACGGCGCCACGTTTCGACATGGGGAAGGACAGCCCGTTGCTGACGCGCGAGCAATCGCATCATTTGCGAAAGCACGGCGATTTCGTGATGGTGCGCCAGGGCGTCTTGCGCCGTGAAACGCTCCGTTCGGTCGGCTGGGTCATCACGGGGCTGCTGTGCACAGTGACGATCTACATCCTGAGCCTGGCGATCTGCGCGGCGGTCTTCACCGGATACGCTTCGGTACTGGCGGGGCGTGACGTTTGGCGGCCACAAGCCGTTGGGGAATTCTGGAACATGCTGATCAGCGGTTGCAGCGCAGCGCCCCTGGCGCTTGTGGCGTCGCTGCTGGCGGGTGCTGTCGTCACGTTCATTGGCTGGGTAGCTCTCATCTACACGCGAGCTCCCACAGCCGCAGGATCGCCGCACGAGACCCCGCCGGAACGAACGGAACGAAGAAGACTGGTGTGTGTGGGACTGTTTCTCGTCTTGATGGCGCTGGCCACATCATTGTCCGTGAGCCTGTGGTGGGGCCCTCGTGCCAGCCTGCACGTATTCGGACTGGCAACGCCTCTGGCGTTCAGTCTGGGTGTCCTGCTCGGGGCCGGAGCACTGAATGTGTGGATTCTTCCCCGCTCGCCCCACTGGAATCGCGGCTACCGCTCGCTGTCGGGCGCGGCGTACGGAATCGGCGTCGTGCTGGTAGTGAGTTCGTTGTTGCTGATCGCCGCCGTCGGTGCCGTCAACTGGCTGATCGAGAACGCGGTCGGGGCTATGTCTTCCATATCGGTGGACGCCGCCATCTTGCTCGTTGGCCGTTGGCTGCTGAAACTCAGTACTTCCAGCGACAGCCGGTCGGCGTCTTCTCAGAAGATACGACGGTTGATTATCGACAAGGCGCAAGCCGTGATCGTTGCGGCATTCATCCTGCTGACGCTCGTGCTTGCCAGTGCTGGGATCATGGCTCTGGCCCGCGAGTTGGACCTCTCCGGTGGGTGGACGGCCCTGGTATGCGGAGGCGCCACCGTCGTTCTGTTCTTGCTGCTGGGATTCACGATCGATTTCAATCGTGTCGGTCCGCACTATTTCTACCGCGATCGCTTGATCGAGACCTACCTGCAAACGGAAGCTTGCCTCGACAGCGGCCCACCGCCCTCCGGCGGTAGCGGCCGTTTCACGCAGATGGAGTTGGTGCGCAACGATGCGCTTCTGCAGTTGAAGAACCTGCATCAGTGGCAGAGCGATTCGTCGAATCCGGCGCCGTACCATCTGATTGAATGTGCGGTCAATCTGGCCGGTAGTCGCGATTTGGCGCGCCGTGATCGCAAGTCCGACCATTTCATCTTCTCGCGCGACTACTGCGGTTCGACCACCACCGGCTACGTTCCCACGAAAGACTACCGTGGCGGCACGACCAAGCTGTGCGCGGCAATGACGATCTCCGGGGCCGCTGCTGGTTCCGCAATGGGCTATCACACGTCGCTTGCCCAGTCGTTCGTCGCCACATTGTTCAACGTCCGTTTGGGAAGTTGGTTCGTGAATCCTCGCGTCTATCACGTGGACGATCAGGGTAACAACAAGGTGACCTACCCGCCGTTCTGGTCACCCCGTTGCTGGGGAGCGGCCGGCGGCCTGCAGATGTTGATCGAGCGAATCTGCGGGCTCCGCAGCCGATCACGGATGGAGAGAGGGATCTTCTGGCCGTGGTACCTGTTGCGAGAGATGTTCGCGAAAACGGATGCTCAGGGCGCCCTGGTCAACCTGTCCGACGGCGGCCATACGGGCGACAACATCGCTCTGTACCCGTTGCTGCAGCGCCGCTGCAAACTGATTATCGCCGTGGACGGAGAGGCGGACCCGAAATACAACTTCGGTTCCCTGGCGTCGGCGATTCGTCAAACTTATTCGGACGAAAACGTGGGCATCGACATCGACCTGAACAACTTGCGTCCACTGCCGGATGCCGACGGCCGGGTCAGCCAACATTATGCCATCGGCAAGATCACCTACCCATGGTGCGCGTTACCGGGCGGCGATCAGCATCCTCTGCACAGCGAATTGGGTACGGTCGAACGCGATGGTGGCGAGGCGTGGATCATCTACCTGAAGTCCTCCCTGCGCAAGGCATGTGCGCCGGCCACAGTGGCCAGCTACGCCCAGTACAGCGAACAGTTCCCCCATCAGTCGACACTGGATCAGTTCTTCAGCGACGACCAATTCGAAGCCTACCGCTCGCTGGGCGGCCACGTGGCCGAATCGGTGTTGGGGGATTTCCTTGATTGGTGGAAAAAGGAGGATCAGAAACACGCAGCCAGCGGAGGCAATCCCACTGGTCAGGCTTCCGGAACATCAAACGCTCCGCTGGCTGACGATTTCGAGCACACACTCGAAGAGCTCATCGCCCAAGATCCCAAGGTACTTGTCTCGCGTTTGGAGGCATGGGCCAAAGAGACGTATGAGGGACGTACGCCGGCCACCGCGTCGCCGACGGACAACGATCAGCCCGAGGAGACGAGCACCCAGCCGTCCCCACCCAGCAGGCCCCCGACCAAACGGCAGATTCTCACGGTGCTGAAGAAGCGCCAGAAGAAGAAAGGCGCCCACGAGGAATTCGACCTCGATATATCGCAATTCAACGCCCTGTACCGGAAGTACGATATCAAACCAGACGATTGGCGCCGCAAGCAGCGGTGAGGCTACCACTAGATCGTCTAATCGCAGTGCCCAACGGGCCGCGCGTCGGCGAGGATATTGCGCTATTCTCCGGCGTAGAGAATGCCGGCTCAAGTCTCGCGCGGGCCGCTGGCCCTGCGGTTAAACGATGAAGTCAGCGACGTTCCAGCAGGAAGCAGTATACGGCCAACATGTTGCGAACGTAGAGTCGATTCCCTACCAGCGCCGGATGCGACCACACGTCCCGGTCCTCGAGCGGTACGTCGTCGAACAAGTTCAGTTTCGCTACGCAATTGAACTGTCGTTTGTCGGCTTTCAACAGGTACAGCTTGCCGGTCTGCGTTGTCACAAGGACGTGTCCATTGCCTGCAATCATTGTGCAGTATTCGCACAAGTCGTCGTCATCCGCCTCCCAAAGCGTTTTCAGGCCATCCTTGATATCCAGGCACGTCAGGCCGCCGAAGTTGGCGAGGACCATGTCCTCGGTAACGACGGGCGTGGCCGTATCGGGAGCCAAGTCTTCATTCACCGCCACGGGCTTTGGCTGGATGCGCCCGTCGGCGTCGAAGCCGTACAGCCGCGTTCCGTTGTTTTCGGTGGTCACCAGGATTTTGTCGTCGACGACGATCGGCGTTGGCACGTTGTAGTCGCCGTCAAGCTCGGGCAGCAGCTCCCACAGACGCTCGCCCGTGTCCGGATCCCAGCCGCCGAGCGTTGTTGCGTCGTAGCCGACGATTTGCCGTACACCGCCAAGTTTCGCCAAGACGAAACAGGCATAGCCCGGCGCGCGGCCTGCCGTGATCCACTGCAATTCGCCTGTGCGACGATCCAATGCAGCCAACGCGGCGTCCACGGCACCGGGATTAACGATCAGCTTGTCGTCCACGATCAACGGCGCCGAACAGTAACCCCACGTTGGTCGTTCGGCAACAAAGTCTTGCGACAACTGTTTCTTCCAGGCGACACGACCCGTATTCACATCGACGCAGTGCAGTTCGCCGAATGCGCCCAATAGATAAACCCGACCGCCGTGGATCACCGGGGTTGCGCGCGGCGAGTTGGTGTAATCCATTTCGCCGGCCGCCGGATATGTGATACTCCACACCTGGCGTCCGGTGTCGGCATCCAGGCAGCGGAAGATATCGTGCGTCTCATCCAAATTCTTGTCGGCCACGACAACGTAGCCATCGGCCACCGCCAAACCCGACATGCCCGGCCCCGTCATCGTCCGCGACCATAGGAGTCGCTTGTTTGATGGCAGGTCGGTCGGTACGTCTTTGCTCCCGGCATGACGTCCTGGCCCCCGCCAATCGTCCCAGACAGATGTGATGGCTGGCAGACGGACGAATCCGCTCTTGGATTCCATGACGGTCAGAAGCTCGCCGTTATCTTTGACTTCCAGCAATGCTTCGCACAGTTGTTGTTCTTCCGCCCCGCTCACACGATCGGTGGCGAACACACCGACGAACGGCACAGGGTCCGTGATGCCGACAATCCGCAACTCTCCCTTCTTGATCGTTCCGCAGCCTTCCAACAGTGGCATGGCATAGCTGGACACGACACACGCATCGGCGTCATTTTCCGCCACGGCTAGTGCAGCCGTGCTGCAAGACGATTTGCTTTGGATTTCCTCCGGCAACGGCACATCGAACGCTTCCAGCGTCGCAAACGCCGCCGAACGTTTCTCGTCCGAATCCTCCGGCCCGAATAGCATGCGATACCCCGCCAGGTCTTCGATCGATTGCGCGGCGTCATCTTGACGAACCACGAACAGGCCGTTCTGCATGACGGAGCCGTCCTTGCCGCTCAGCATCGCAATCGAACGAACGGCGAGTCCAGTTTTCTTGGCATCGAACGTGACCACCGAGAACTTGCCAACAATCAGGTCCACCGTGTCGACGCCGCCGATCTGCGGCGACGTGAGAGCTTCGCCATAAACAATCTGTACCGGACGTTGGAGCTTCGCCTCCAGAAACGCTGCCAGTTCCCCGTAGTCGCGCTGGGCGTACCCCGCCACACAATCGCACGCCAGTTGCTTCGCAAGCGGATCCATGACTACGATGCGGAGCGGCGTTTTGTTGGCGGTCTCTTTGCCGGCATCTTGAGCACAAGTGTATCCAGCCGCGACCGCAAGAAGCACGGCGACGAGAAACGGCCGTGCTACTCTGCCAACGACCGCTCGATAAACGACTGTCGTAGCCGAAGTGGCAACACTTCGGGCGGAAGCGGCAAATCCCGAAGTCTTGCGACTCCGGCTACACTCAAATCGGACAGCCATTTCTCGAGCGGTGCTAACGAGTCTCGACTTCATCTGCCGCCGCCTTCTTGTCCAGAACCCTGATCCGGTTGTTCTTGTAGTCCATCACGTACACTCGTCGGCCGTCGCCGGTCACGGCGATCGCCATGTTGCTGCAGGAGGCCGCCAGCCCACTACCGTGCCAGAAACGTTCGGTGCCGACGTAGCCAACCAGGTCGATGAATTGTCCATCGGCTGTGTAACGTTTCACTCGTCCCAAGCCGGATTCCGAGGTGTACAGTACCCCTTGGCCGTCGAAACAGATATTCATTGGGTTGCAGCAGGCGCCAAACGTCTTCAGATCATCGCGGCCGCGTTCGCCCCACTTCTTCAGCACGGTGCCCTCGCGGTCGTACAACACGACGCGATGAGCGGAATTCTCGGCCAGATACACAACGCCGCTTCGGCTCTTGATGTCGCAACGCTGGCAGCATCCGCGCAGGCCTTCGGCAAGGGCCTGGGGGTTCTTGAACTCCAAGTCAAATCGGTACAGTTTGGACTTCGAGCCTAGGCTCCACCCGGACCCGAAGGCCACAAACACATCGCGGTCGGTCACGGCGATCCCGGAAATGTGTTTCGGACGCGGTTTGCGGCGACGGCGAGGAGGTGCTGGCTTGCGAGGTTCTGTCGCGTCTTTCGCGGTCGGCGCCGGTTTCGGTTCTTCGCCGGACGTTTCCGCCTTCGGAGCCGGCTTGGAGTCTTCCGGAGGCTGTTTTGCCTTGGGTGCCGGTTTCGGCGGTTTGGAAGGCGGCTGGTCCGTCGCTGCCGGCGCGACGTCATCGGGAACAGTCTCTATCTTCAGAACACGTCCATCAGCACTCAGTTTGGCCAATTGCCCTTGGCCGCCGCAGTACAGCGTGCCGTCAGCGGCAATGTCCAGGGCCTCTGGCGCGAACGGTAGTTCGATCGTCCCAACCTGCTCGCCTGCCGGGCTGATGATCTTAATTGCCTTTGCGTCCGCGTCGCTGGCCAACAGAGAATCGTCGTCGCGGATCCGCAATGCCGTGAGTCGTTTGAATTCGACTTTCAGCGCTTCACCCTCAGTATGAGTCGCCGTCTCGGGAGCAATATCGACAACCTTGACGGGTTCCCGCCGCGGGACCTTCTTCTTGGGCGGGGTCTTCGGTCTAGCCTGTTTGGTATCCTCAGGCTTGGCCTCCTGCTGCGCTGGCTCCGCCTGTGGTTTGGCGCCTTGTTGCGCTTGCGCAGGATCGGTTTGCTGCTGTGGCTGGGCTCTTGTCACGGAGAACAGGGCCAGCACGATTGCCACACTCAATGCGACGGTCTGATGTCTTGTCATGACTTTCTCCTAAACACGATAACGCGAGTATTACGCATACGTATTTTATCTAACCCCATCATGCACGCAAGGTTTTGTTACGACCGCAGTCACACCCACATCACTTCGATTTCAAGAAGTGCTCGAAGAAGAGATACAACTGTTCGTTCGATTCGGGCGTTGGGGAATGGCCTTTGCGGTTGGTCATAGCCACGCGGTTTGTGTATCCCAACAGCTTGTTGACGGCAATTGCGTGGTTCAGCGGCTTCCAACGCCCCGGATGGTCCTCCGAGCCGCCGGAAACCAGAAACGGTCGCGGTGCCATCAGGGCATGCAGTTCGTGCAGATCCAGACCTTCCTCGACAAGCTGCTTGTATGCGCCGGTGCGAGGATTGTCGTCTTTGGGAATACCGGGACGTCGTTTCCTGTCAGGGTCGTAGCCCAAGTACCACGGTTCCCAGAAGTTGACGTTGGCCCGCTTTTCATCAAACACAATTCCTCCGTCGGACCAGGCCGCGCAGGCGAACTTGTCGTACAAACACGACGCGAACATGGCCCATTTGCCGCCGTACGAATGGCCGACGACGCCGATTCGTTTCGGATCGACGTTGGGCAACGTTGCCAATGCGTTGTAGCAGTTGGCCGCCACGTAAGCCAAAGTCGACAGCGGCTGGAGCTGAGCCTTCGCTTCGTTGGGGTAGTATCGGCAGCCGGGTGTTCCGATCGAAATCGCAACAAAGCCTCGCTTGGCTAGTTGGTATCCGAAATCTCGCAATTCCTTGCCCAACCCGACGCCTGTCTCTGCATCGTAGTAAACGACTACGACGGCCGGAAACGGACCCTCGCCATCGGGCATAAGGAGATAACCGTCAACCGTCCGTCCTTCCGGTGCGATTTCGACGCGCACGCGGTGCTGGGTGAAATCCTCTCGGCGTTCTTCTTCAACGTATTCGATCTTCGGTTTCTCGATCAGTGGCGGCCAAGGCCCCATGATTTCGTGCCAACGGCTGAGGATCTCCTCGCGGCGAAGTCGCCAGTCGTCAGCAGTTTTCACCTTGCGGCCGTCGTAGAAAACCAGCGGCGATTCGTAATCTCCAGAATCGTTCGCCAAATCGGTTGGCGGGGCGAAGAACGAAGCGAGTTGCTCAGGAACCGCCTCCTCGGAAGCATCCGTTCCAGGAACACCACATACGACCATCCAAACGATGAGGAAGATGGCCGTGGAACGGCAATGAAACAACCGTCGCACTCCACCATTAGACGGCACTTGGTTCCCAAGCTCCGGCGTGGGGACCCGAGTTCCCGAAGCTCTGTTTCGCCAAAAGGGAAGCAGAGCTTCCAGGAAGTGCGTTCCCAAGCAGAGCTTGGGAACGAGTGAAGAAACAATGGTTGTGCGTTTCATGGGGATCCTCTCGTGATGGGGCCAATGTACTTCCGGGCGATCACGACGTTGTCGAAGAAAATGCGAATCGGTTTGCTCGCGGTATACTCCTTTGGAAGTCCGTGATAGTAGGTTTCCAGCGAAAAGAACGTGATGCGCAACTGGGGAACTCGCCGGAAACGAACGTCCGGTTTGCGGATCGTTAGTTGGCCGTCGATCCACAGTTCTTCAATGCCGTCGGTGTTGGCGGGATCGGCTTTGGTGGGGTCGACCGAGTTCAGTTTCATGTGCCGTTCGACGCAATGCCAGGTGCCGACTTCGATCGGAATCTGCTTCTGGATCTCGTAGTTCTCACCCCAAGGACCGCGCTTGTCCAAGTGGTAGCTGTAGAAGCCCATTTCCAGGTCACGGCTTCCCTGCTTGCCGCGCGGCTGAACGCCTGAGTAGAAGTAACCTCGCGTCGACACATCGCGGATACCCGCCATCCCGACCCACGCAGCGTCTCGGCGGGCAACGTCTCGTCCGCCGAGATTCGCGCCGTGATTGCGCACGGCGCGATAGTCCTCGTCGAACTTGACGTAGTAACGAATGAACAATTCCTCGTAGCCGTCGCCGAGTCCTTCCTTCCCGTGGTTGTAGTTGCCAAGTTTGAGCGACAGGCCGCCGGTCTGTGAACCGCTGCCGGGCGACCAACACGCGATTTCCAGAACGTTTTCGCCGGGGCCAGCACCTCCGTCGAGGTCGACCCGGCCCGGAATCACATGAGTCCGGCTTACCTTGTTCTGGCGTACGCGCCTCGTGTCGCTCGGCGGCTCGGTCCCACCGGCTCCCCACGACTCGAAATCATCGGCCAATATCACATCGGGATTATCGGCGATTCCGCGGTCGCCGATGTGATTGGCTGCAAGTCCTGACGTCTGAACCTCGCGAGCACTGTCCGCTCCCGAATCGCCAACGACGGTCAGGATAATCAAAAATGATGTTGCTCCTGTCATGGCAGGTCTCCTTCGGTCATGTCCATGGCGACGGGCAAGTAGAATTGTGTCGCGGGTATGAGCTGCTTTTCGGTTGACGGGCTTTCCCAGTACAACATCGCTTTCCAGTCACGCGTCGCGTCGAACGTGCCCTTGTGGTGTTCGACGCGGATGGGATACTTTTTGCCCGCGACCAAATTGCCTACGGAAGCGAACTGCGTCTGCGGTCGGTCCCAGGCGTCGATGATCAGCTTACCATCGAACCAGACACGGCCGCCATCGTTCACCTCGAAAGTCAGCGTGTGTTCTTCGGTACGAGTCGGTTGAACGAAGCCCGTCCAGCGGCACGAGTAGTGGTCTCCTTGGTTGTCGCCCACGTGGCTGCAGAGGAATCGCCCGTTCCATCCCTGTCGCCGGAACGCAATCTGGGGTGCGATCTCGATCACAGGCCGCCCGCCGAGCTGCTCGTCGTCGAAATACTCGCCTTTCAAACCGTTGCCGCTGCCAACATCTGGTTTCGCGGTGATCGTGCGACGGATCGAGTGCTTCTGGCCGACCTCGTCCTCGACGGTCAATGCCACCGTGAATTCGCCCGGCTGAGTGTAGGTGTGTGAAACGGTTTCCCCTTCCCCCGAACTACCGTCACCAAATTCCCACGTGTACGCTTTGACCTCGCCATCGGGATCGACGCTACGGCCCGCGTCGAAGTTGGCGGTCATGCTGCCCCAATCGCGACTCTGTGAAAACCTCGCCTGGGGCGGCTGATTGCCTCGCTGCTCCAGCGTGCCGACGTATTCGGTGGCGATGACTAGGCTATCGAGATAGTTGCACTGCTCTTTGTGACTGCCGCCGTGGAAGTAAGGCCCCAGCATCCAGTGATTGAACAAGATACCGGCATGTTTCTCATCCACCAGCGGCACGTTTGGAAGGTCGCTGACCAGTTTGCCGTTGACCCACAGTCTAAGATGGCCGTTCTCTTGTCCCGGATCAGACAGTCTTGCATAGTGCTCGACGCAATGCCATTCACCGACCTGCACCTTGTCCGGCGGGTCGACGTTGAACGGAGTCCGGTTAGCAACTCCCCCACACTTTCTCAGCACTTGTGAAAAGCCTCCGTAGCCCCATTTCTGGCGCGCGGTGGCGACGCGGACATACGTGTCGGCAGATTTCCAGAAGTCCAGGTACACCGACAGATCGGTGTCCGTGGGCGAGCCGAAGGAGCCTGCGAAGACGATGCTGTCATGCGGACCATACCCCTTCGGCCATTCCCATCCTTCCGGGAAAAGGCGATAGTAGCGCACGTACACCTCCGGCACCTCCTTCAGCCGAACGTGCATCCATCCGCCGGTGCCGCCTTTGGCATACCGAATCCTCAAGCATCGCTTGCCGGTGTTCGCGCGTACTTCCGGCGAGCCCGCAATCGACAGGCTCTGATCTTCTCCCCATCGCGCGATGTCGTACCAGCCGCGAGCACGCAGGTCCTGATCTTCGAAATCTTCCGACACCAGGACCTCGGCAGGCGCCTGGTTGGCACACGCGAGTATCGGGAGCACAAGTGCCGTGATCACTAGGCCAGATGTGATAGCCCGTCGCGCAAGCATGGTCGTGACCTCTCTCGGCAAGAAGCGGCAGGCGTTCACGCCGTCGCATTTCGCGTACGCCGGCCACTACATGCGCTTAGGTTGAGCCATCGCCTCAGAGATCCGTTCAAGGCACCTTATCATGGAGTCGAAATCTTCTTCCGGTACGGCCCCTGAGATCATGTCGTGTAGCTGTTCTGCATGTTGCATGAGCCGTTCTTGAAGACGTCGCCCTTCGGCCGTCAGCCGGACTGCACGAGCCCGCCGGTCCTCTTTGTGTTCATGCCTCGTGATCAAACCACGCTGTTCCAACAGCAGCAAAATGGCGCTCACCGTGTTTGGATCGGACGAACTGCGGCTTACCAAGTCTTGCTGTTTCACGCCGTCCTTCTGCGCCAACAGCGTCAATATGACATATTGATCGGCCGTCACACCGAAGTCGGCAAAATGGTTCTGCGCTCTGCGGTGTAGCGTCAGGTACGCGATCCGCAAATGCATCGCTATGTCGTGCCCGCGAGTCATAGCCGCCACCTCACGGCGTCTCGACCAGTGGCACTGGCCGGATGATGCCGCCCAGAAAGAGCTCCGTGATGTTTGAGTGGTCGACGCGCACGGCGACCACGTTTTCGCCGTCCCGTACCACGCGACTGATGTCCACCGAAAACGGTATTCGCTTCTTTTTGCTCTTGCCGACTTCGCGGCCGTTGACGTAGACCACGGTATCGCCGTCCACCTCGGTGAAGAACAGCGACAGATTTCCCGTTTTCCCAGGCAGGTCGAAAGTGGTTCGGTACCACATTACCGTCTGCCGGTCGGGTATGCCCTGCGCGTCCAAAGTATTGCTGTAGGTGGCCACCAGAGGCCAGGCGTCGGCTTCGAAGTCTACCCGCTGATAGCCCTTGTTGATTCCTTCGTCCCCGTCGTCGTATGCCAGGTGCCACTGGTCGGGCAGGACCTGGACTACTCGGTTCGGCGCGGACGTGGCGGTTGCCCCGGCCTCGACATGACGGCCTACGAATCGCTTCAGGTAGCCGACCGTGTAATGGTTGCCCAGGCCGGATTGCTGGTTCCGCTGGCTACGTTCCAGCAGCCGATCGTAGATGCGCTTGGCCGCCTGGAAATCGCCGCGATTCATGGCATTGCGAATGGCGATGAACTCCTCGGCGTTCCGAAAGCCCTCGCGGACCATGTCGACGCGGGCGGCGTGAGTTTTGTCTCCGCGGGCCGCGGCGGAAGCCCGACCGAGGATCCCTTGGCACTGCTTCAGGAACTCGAGGGTGTAGACCAGGTGCACGGCAAAGAAGCTGCCGGTGTGGCATTTCAGTCGGTCGAATGCCTCGTCGATCGCCGTCCAATACTCCTTCATCACCGGCCCCGCCTTCGGGCCATAGAAGCTCCGGTAGTAATCGTCCATGATCGCGTCCGCGTCGGCCGAGGGGTCGTAAGCCAGCCGGATGCTCAAGTAGATATGCGGCCCGTAGATCTGCCAGTTGGTGAGCGTTTCGAGGTTGACGCCGACACAGCCCTTGTCCTTCAGGTAGGGAATGTCGTGTTTCCAGACGGATAGCAGCGAGAACGGCACGCAGCATTCAGCCAGATTGTAGTTGTATGTGCGGTAGGCGATCTTGCTGGCCGCGGCGGCCCAATCATCGATCAAGTCATCCAATTGTGCTCGCGAAGGACAGTCCGGGTGCGCGATGCGATGGTACCGGCAGTAGCGAATCGGTGCGATCCATGCACACAGGTTGGGTACCAGCTTGATCCCGCTGGTCGGCGCCTGAGTGTAGTCCGCGTAGCAGTAGAAACTCAGGATGGCATCCGGGCACTCTCGCGACACGCGTTTCGCTACGTCCTGGTAGAAGTCCAAATAGCGGTTTGTTATCGCGACCGTGCCGGTGGTGGGCTCCAACGAGTTTGGATCGTCCTGGCGCCGGCAGGCGTCGCACTGGCAGTAGCCGCGGCCGTCGGGGGGCGAGATCGAAGGATACGTTGCGCCCGATCGAATGTGCTCGATCAATGCGTCGCCGAATGCCTTCCGCAATCCCGCGTTGGACGTGCAGTACCAGTCGCTGGGCCGTCGCTGGCCGTCGCGAAACTGGAAGAATTCCGGGTGATCTTTGAAGAGATCTCTCGAAACGTATCGACCCCAGGAGTGACCAGTTGAAAAACGGATGCCGCCGGCCCCATTCCAGATCTTCCACAGCGACTGGCCCGACCATTGCGAACCCCAGATGCTACGCATCAGGAACCCGGGCTTGTCGGTGACGTCCAGTCTTCCCACGGTCAAGTTCCTCGTTCGCGGAAACACTTCGCCGATCGGATGGTCGACAAAGTACCGGCATCCCAATTCTTCCAGGAATCGGCAAACGGCTTTGACCGTGGCGTTATCGTTCTGGCCCGCGATCAGTAGCCGCCGACCATCGCAACGGATACGTAGTCCCTCGCGGCTTGGGCTGGCGATGTCATCCAGTCCCAGGCCCGCCGCGATCGCTGCGGCACCCACGTAAACGACCGGGCCTGCGTTGGGCGGCGTATCGACCACGGGCAACTCGGCGTCGGTCATCTTCCGAACCCAATCGACCAGCACTTCAGCGGCCGCAGCATCGCCGACCGGTCCACGACGTCTACTGCGTGAACCGGATTCCGGCTGCGACGAACTGACCACAATCGAGGCCACTGGCTTCCCATTGCGGACCAAGTCCAAAGCTGCCGCTTGATCGGCCAAACTTGCCACGAGGCCGACGGTCAGTGCAAAGGCGATAGTTCGCAGCCATCGTTTGCCGTGCATGGTGAATTCCTCCAAGTATGCGCGCCGTGCGTATCTTTGTTTAACGGCAAGCCGAAGGCGTCGGCGTTGTCCGGAGGCACAGTCGCCTTCGGCTTGCCGTTAAACGACTTGTTGACACCGGCTTTGTCGCCGTATGTCGAAGGTCACTCACGGCTTGCCGGTCAGGCGTTCCACAAGGAAGTCCTCAAAGGCGCCCATGTCTTTCCACTCCGTCGCCACACTCATCTTTTTCGCGGCCGGGTCGATCACCGTCTTGCCGTCGTCGGTCACCCGGATCGGCAGCGTCTCCATCTTGCACAACTCTTGCGTGAACGCCAGGTATACGGCAACCGTATCGAACAGCGTGCTGCTGGCTTTGTCGGCTCGCTTGGGATCGCCGCGCCCCTTCTTCAACCAAATCCGGTAGTTCTCCACGAGCGCCTGGATCAACGGGGCTTTGCAGTCGCGTACCGCCGCGTATTTCTTGCCCCGGAGGTGAACCAAGCCACACGTGTCCAGCGGCGTGATGGTTATGTCCCACGGCGCCGAGAGCGTTGCCTGGCATGCCTTGGCATCGGCACGAACGTTCCATTCGGCCGAAATCTTTGAATTGCCGCCGTAGCCTTTGCGCACGCTGCCGTGCATGCCGACGAAACGGGCCTTTTTGGCGATCCGCGGTTCGCGTTCCAGCGCCACCTTGATGTTGGGCAACGGTCCGACGCAAATCAACGTGATCGGTTTCGGCGACTTCATGATTGTGTCGATCATTGCTTGAACGCCGTCCTCGTACACCTTACCGGGATAGGATGCCAAGTCATAGCCTTTGAGCCATTCGTCCTGACGTCCCTCGACCTTGCGATCGTCGCCAATCCCAACACCGACTGGAACATCCGTCCTGCCGGCGGTTTCCAGCAGCTTGGCAATCAAGCTCGCGCGATAGACCGGTTTGCCGTGGTCGCCGACGACGAGTTTGACGTCCAGTTCGGGGCACTTGAGCAGCAGAATCAATGCCCAGGTGTCGTCGATGTCGCCGCCAATGTCGGTGTCGAAGATGACGGGGGTTTTGTCCTTAGCCGGCGACTTTTCCGCGGAAACAGCCGAGTTGGTCACCAACGCGAGCAATAGACAACCTGCAAATAGGATAGAGACGATCTTCAGCACAGTTGCGCGATTCACTGGTGTTCTCCTATGGTTGGTGTTGTGAGATTTGATTAACTCGTTTGATAGTGACTTGGCAGGGAAGAGGTAGGTCCCGCTTGCCGAGCGGGACCTTCCTTTTAGGTGGCTCGTCGTGTCGCGATTCCAGGTCCCTTCCGGCAGAAGGGACCTACTCGACGTTCCTCACGGTTTTGCCTCGGCTGTCGCAAACCTTGGCGTCGGATTGTCGATTTTGGCGGCTGGGCGTTGGCCTTTGCCGGACCTACCCTTATCGCCAAGATCTTCGCGGGCCTGATCAGCCAGCTTCATCAACCGTTCGACAACATCTGGGTGATCGGCGGCGACGTTGGTGGTTGAACCGATGTCCTCCACGACGTCAAACAAAAGCGCCGTCGCCTGCTGGTTCCGATTGAAATGCGGATGGCGCGTGAAGCTCTCCAGCGGCAGGAACAACTTCCACGGACCGGAACGCACCGCCTGGAGTTGATCCTGATAGTAGTAGTAAAACACGTCGTACGGAGATTTCGCGCCGGGCTGGCCGAGAATCAGCGGGCGGATGTCGCGGCCGTCGATGATTCGGCCCGCGGGAGGTTCAGTCCCTGCCAAACGGGCGAACGTCGGCAGCAGGTCCATCGTGGTGGCCAACTCTGCACAGACCGCACCCGCGGATACCTTTCCCGGCCACCACATGATGGTCGGTACACGAAAGGCCCCTTCGCTTGTGGTGTAGCCACGGCCGTGCAGCGGTTTGTTCGTTCCGCGCGATGGACTGTCCATGTCGCGGGCCATCGGCGCGCCGTTATCCGACGTCCATATGACCAGCGTGTTCTTCTCGATGCCCAACTCGACTAGTTTGTCCAGGATCTCTCCGGTCGACCAGTCCAACTCCTCAATCGAATCGCCCCACGGCCCGTTGCGGCTCTTGTCTTTGAAGCGCTCGCTGGCAAACGGCGCGGCGGTGCTTCCGGGCATTGCTTGTGGGAAGTACAGGAAGAACGGGCGGTCCTTGTTTTCGTCAATGAATTCCAACGCCCGTTCGGTGTATTTTTTCGTCAGCAGATCGCGGTCTGCCGGCGCTTCGACCACCTGTTCGTTTTCGATCAGCGGCAGCGGCGGCCACAAGGAACCGTCCAGACGATCGCCCAATCGCTGGCCGGTGGGCTTTGTCATATCGTCGCTGTAGGGGATGCCGTAGAACAGATCGAATCCCTGCCGCGTGGGCAGAAATTCAGGCTGGTCGCCCAAATGCCACTTGCCGATGATCGCCGTTGCGTATCCTTGCTTCTTCAGCACCTCGGCGACGGTCACCTCGTTGGGATGCAATCCGTAGGGCGAGACGGGCCGCAGCACCTGCCCATCGCGCGGGTTGGTGTGCATACCGACTCGCTGCGAGTAGCAGCCGGTCATGATGCTTGACCGCGAAGGCGTACACACTCCGGCCGTGACGCAGAAATGTGTGAACTTCGTTCCCTCGCGGGCCATCCGGTTCAGATGCGGCGTGCGATGCACAGTCGATCCAAACGGTTCGATGTCGCCGTAGCCCAGGTTGTCGCAGAAGATGACGATCAAGTTCGGCGGGTCTCCCGTTGAAGTGGCTTGCGCCGCGTGAGCCGACGCTGCAAACCAACCAGCGACGCAGAACGCCGGGAAGACGGACCGGAGGATCGTATTTGAAACGGTTCTGTTCATCATCAACCTCCTCGCGTGGGGCACGTTTCCAACGTGCCTCAGGAACCAAATGGCACGTTGGAAACGTGCCCCACAGAATGCGCGGAGCGGGCCCAAGAAAGTGACCCGAATCGCCCATTCACCCGTCCGACACGTCAGACGAACTTCGTTTCGCCGGGCACTCCGATTGGGTACTCGCCGTTCTCGTCCGGCAGAATGGGCGGTTCGGCGTCCCACGCGTAACTTTTCGGCGACAAATCCTCCTTTGAGTTAATTGCCTGCTCCCACGTGATCGTCTTTCCGGTGTACGTTGCCATGCGTCCCAGGATAGCCAGCATGGAACTGCGGGCCATGTACACTCCGTTGTTGATGGGCTGGCCGTTGCGGATCGACTTGAACAGAGCTTCGTGCTCCGCAACGTACATATTGGGTCTCGGCCCTTCGAAGGCCCACTCGTTTTCGCCTTCGATTCGGTGCTTCAGCACGTTGCACGTGCCCTTGGTGCCCAGCCAGATGTCCGAAACGTCATTGGTGCAACCCGCTTGGCGGCGGCAGTGCGAGTACAGCCGCACGCCGTTCACGTATTCGTATGTCACGCAGTGATGATCGAAGATGTTCCCGATAGCCAGCTTGCCGCGGAACTGTCGCCCGCCGGACCCCCAGGCCCGCTCGGGCGGCTCGTCCTGCATGACCCACGATGCCTTGTCCAGGCTGTGCACGTGTTGTTCCACGTTGTGGTCACCCGAAAGCCAAGTGAACGGATACCAGTTGCGCATCTGGTATTCCATTTCGGTCCATTCTGGCTGGCGCGGCTTGTTACGGAACCAGGGAGGACCGCAGTTGTAGGTCTCCTGAATCGCCACGATCCGGCCGATGGCTCCGTCCAGCACTCGTCCTATCGTTTCCTGCACGGCAGCGTGGTAGCGAAAGCACAGTCCGGATACGAAACTCAGCCCCTTCTCTTCGGCCTTCTCGCACGAGGCCAATACGCTTTTGAAGCCAGGCGCGTCCACGGCGACAGGTTTCTCGCAGAACACGTGCTTGCCGGCCTCGGCGCAGGCCTCAAGATGTGCAGGGCGAAAGTGGGGCGGCGTGGCAAGGATCACCACATCGACGTCGCTGGCAATGACCTTCTGATAGGCGTCGAAACCCGTGAAGCGATGATCGGCGTCCACGACCACGCGGTCGGGAAACTTCTTCTTAAGCGTGTCGATGCTCGACTCTAAGCGATTGGAGAACGCATCTCCCATGGCGACCAGCTTGGTGTTCTCGTCGGCCGTCAGGGCATTGGCTGCTGCGCCGGTGCCGCGACCTCCGCAGCCGACCATCCCGATCTTCAACGTATCGCTGCCTGCAGCATGGGCGCTGCGGGTGACGGACAGACTACCGGCCACGGCCGCGCCGGCCAAAGCAGCCGACGAGGTGAGGAAATCCCGGCGCGACGTCCGGTGCGTTGCTTGTGAAGCATTAGGCTTGGACATGGTTCAATCTCCTCGTTGTTTTGATCAGAGCACTTTCGTGATTCCGGGCATGGCGACCGGGTAACGGCCATCCGAGTCGGGCTGGACCGGTGCCTCGGAATCCATCGTGAATTGGTCCAAGCCCGGTGCCAACTCGATGTTCGAGGCCATGGCCTCTTCCCACGTGATCAGCTTGCCGGACTCGGCGGCCATGCGGCCCAGAATGCCCGTCATGGCGGCATAAGCGCAACGCTCCGCCTCGTTGTATGGCTTGTTTTCGCGAATCGCCTGGAACAGCAAATCGTGCTCCACCTGATATTGATTCTTGACCGCCCCATCGTACTGCCAAACCAGTTTGTCCTCCGTCTGGTTGTGGCTTGAGTAGATTCGCGGGTTCGATTGTCCTTCGCCCAAAATGGCACTGCCCTTCGTGCCGTGGATGATATCGCCAAAGAAGCCCCAGCAACCGGCCATGTGCCGTCCTTGAGCAAACAGCCGTGTGCCGTCCGGGAAGGTGTATTCGACGGCATAGTGGTCGAACAACTGATCGGCGTGGGTGCGGACTTGCCGGCCTCCGTGTCCCTGGGCTGAAACCGGCCAGGCATCCTTGCACCAGCAGCACACGTCCAAGTTGTGGATTAGCCAGTCCAGGATAAAGCTGCCGTTGATCCACGTGAAGTTTGAGTAGTTGTGGATCTGGTGGCACAATTCGTTCAAGCCCTCGCGGCGAGGCTTGAAACCAACCGGCCCATGCTCGCGGTAAGCCCAGCACGTGATCAGGTCGCCGATGATGCCATCGTGCAGACGTGCCACGGCTTCTTCCAGCTTCTTGAAGTGGCGACTCATCAGGCCGCCGGCGACTTTGAGATTCTTCTTCGTGGCCACCTCGCCTGCCTTCAGCACGCGGCGAATACCAGGAGCGTCAACTGCGAACGATTTTTCCATAAAGACGTTTACCCCCTTGGCGACCGCGTACTCCAGGTGAATCGGCCGGAAGCATGGCGGTGTGGTCAAACACACCAGATCGTTCGGTCCAAGCAGGTCGATCGCCTTCTTGTAGGCGTCCATGCCAAGGAACTGCCGGTCCGGGGGAACGTCGACTTTCTCGCCGAATCGCTGGGAAAGGCCCTTGAGGCTGGGCTGCAGCCGAAAATCGAACACATCGGCCATGGCGATCAACTTAGTCGGCCCCTCGGTGGACAGGGCGTTGGCAGCAGCTCCGGTCCCGCGCCCGCCGCAGCCGACAAGCGCCACATTGATCGTATTGTTTTCGCCGGCATAGCTCCTTGCGGTCACAGCACTGGCCAGCGCCGTTCCCGCCACAGCGGTGCCGGTACGCTTGAGAAACTCGCGGCGTGACGAAGACTTTTCTTTGCGGTTTTCAACGTTCATGAGCTAGCCCTTTATCCCTATGGTGATGGTAGTACAGATGGCTTTCTCGTCGACCTGACCGCAGTTTTAACATTCCGTAGCCGCCGTGCAAGTGTTTCGTGGGGCGCTGCGGAGATATCCTCTGGCGGCGCGGTCCCGGTGAACGTACTTTGCCAGGGCTCTGGACGAGAAGCGTTGGGGATAATAACATCGTGCGGTGAGCGCCTGCCGAGATAGTTATCGACTGGAAATGGCGGTGGCGTTTCCGGTTGGTAACTCTCGTCAAGCGAAAGACGGGAGGGCGAGGCTCCCGCCGAGCCGCGACGCCACGGGCCACCGCTAAACTCGGCTCAGCGGGAGCTTCGCCCTCCCATGCACATGTTTCAGCCGACTCCCCAAGCCTGAATCGAAAGAAGAACGGAGCCCACGATGGTCGACATTGCCGCATATCGCCCCCTTCGAGATGAAGAGATACAGACCATGCAGGAGCAGGGATGCTCTGCAGGAGATTGGTCGCAAATCCAGGTCGTTGACGACTTCCAGCCTGAACGAGTGCGCAGGTCCCATTTCGCCGGCGAGGTCAGAATCGGGTCGTTGGCCGGCAGCGTCGAGACGAGCGGAGGCGTCCAGAAACCATGCGGCATCGACGGTGCCTACGTATCCTGCTGCACGATCGGCGACGGTGCCCGCATTGCGAACATTGGCGCACACATCGCGAACTACGATATCGGGTCCGGCGCGGTGATCGAAGACGTAGGCACGGTTGAAACCGCTCCTGGTACGACGTTTGGCAATGGAGTCGAGATCGAACCGGTCAATGAAGGCGGCGGGCGCGAAGTCGTCTTGTTCAATCGGCTCGACAGCCAGTTCGCCCATCTTCTTTGCCTGCACCGCTACCGTACGAAGCTGATCGAGAAACTGCAGGCGATCGCCGCCCAGGAGGCCGCAAAGGGCAAAGCGGATCGGGGTGCGATCGGTGCCGGCGCACGGATTCGCAGCGTCAAACGAATTACGGATGTGAATATCGGTGAATGCGCGATAATTGACGGTGCGGCTTCGTTGGACAACGGCACGGTGCTGAGCAGCCAAAAAGCCCCAACCACGGTGGGCATTGACGTCCAGGCCGACAATTTCATCATCGCAGAAGGCTCGCAGGTCACCGGTGGGGCGGTGATCAGCAAGTCGTTTGTCGGACAGGGATGCCAGATTGGCAAACAGTTCTCGGCCGAAGGATCGTTGTTCTTCGCCAATTGCGAGGGCTTCCACGGCGAGGCGTGCAGCATCTTCGCTGGGCCGTACACGGTGACCCATCACAAATCGACGCTGTTGATTGCCGGCCTGTTCAGCTTCTACAACGCCGGTTCCGGCACGAATCAGTCGAATCACCTCTACAAGCTCGGACCGGTGCACGAAGGAAAACTGGAACGCGGCTGCAAGACCGGATCGTTCAGCTATATCATGTGGCCATGCCGAGTCGGCCCGTTCAGCGCGGTCTTTGGCAAGCATACGAGCACGTTCGATACTAGGGATTTTCCCTTCAGCAATCTGGACGCCACGTCCCACGGAAGATGCCAAATTACGCCCGGTTTCAACCTTACCACGGTCGGCACCGTGCGCGACGGGGAAAAGTGGCCTGCACGCGACCGTCGCAAAGGGTCCGTGCTTCGCGATCGCATTTCGTTCGATGTCTTCAGTCCACTGACTGTGGGGCGCATGATTGCGGGCTCCGCGTGCATGAAGGAGCTTCACGAAAACACCGATCGGTCTGTCGACATGGTCAAGCTCGGTGGTGCTGACGTGAAGCGCGTGATTTTGAACCGATGTCAGAGGACGTACCGTATGGGGATTTCCATGTACCTGCTCGATAAGGTCATGTCGCGTGTGGAAACAGCAGATGAAAGGAACGCGACCTCGCTGCACGACGCGCTGACCCCCGCGCCAGAAGCCGTTTCTGGTGAACCGTGGGTGGACATTGGCGGACAGATGATGCCCCGTGAGCGTCTTGACCGTCTATGTCAGTTGATCGAGTCGGGCGAGATTGCCGACCTGGACGCCATCAACGGCGAGTTGGACGGGATCAACGCTGCCTACGCGGAAGACGAATGGGCCTGGGTCCGCTGGGCGTACAACCGCGAGTTCGGGACGGAACTGAACGATGTGACGAGAGAGGATATGGAAAAGGTCGCTGATGGATTCCTCGACGCGCGCAGCAGGTTCCTCCGTCTCGTGAAAAGCGACGCGGGAAAGGAGTTCAGCGAACCAATGCGCACCGGCTTCGGCCAAGACGGTACCGACAAAGAGGCCGAGGACGATTTCACCGAGGTGCGAGGTGAATTCGAAGCGAACAAATTCGTGAAAGGGATCGAAGACGAATTGGCTGCACTGGCCGATCGGGTCGAGAAATTCAAACAGATGCTGGACAAGTTCTTTAGCTGACATCGAGCAGGCGATGTGGATCGATGAATGCGAATCCAGACGACCCATTCGACGAGCCTAACGACGACAGCGTCCCGCAGGCGGGAATTATGCCAGCGGTGGTGCCCACCGAGCCGACATTCTTTCTAGACGAGTCGCGGCGTTTGCGCACCTTCTGGCGATTCCTGATTTTCGGAGCAGGGTCCGTCGTGGGGCAGATTGCGGTGGGTATGGTCGTGGTAATCGTGCTGGGGCTTTGGCTGGTCATTTCGGAAGGCCCCGAAGCTGTTGACCAGCTTGTGCGGACCGGCCTATCGATGAAACAGTACGGTGCGACCCTTATGGTCCTGTCGTCCGTTCCGATCACCGCTGCGATGTTGGGCTGGGTGCTCGTTTGCCGGAAGTTCTTCGACCAGCGCAGCATCGCCTCGATGGGCTTCGTGCGCCCGGAACGAAGGTTGAGTGCTTCAGTAGTGGTTGGATTCCTCGCCGGACTGTTGCCCATCGCCGCGGCCGGCGGCGCAGTGTTCGCGGCCGGGGGCTTTCTCTTCGCGGGTTTCGGGTTCTCTGTCACGGCAGCTTTTCTTATTCCGACGTTGCTAGTGATGGCATTTATGGAAGAGATAGTCTTTCGCGGTTATCTTCTGCAGAACCTGCTGGACATTCGCCGACCCGTTTTCGGTGTGGTTTTCACGTCGGTGTTCTTCTGGCTGGCACATGCGGTGAACCCGGACGTTTGGGATTCACCCGTCATCACGCCCGTCAACATGATGGGCGCCGGGGTGGTTTTGGCGCTGGCCTACATGGTCAGCAGGAATATCTGGTTTCCCACCGCCCTGCACTTCGGCTGGAATCTTGCACAAGGCGTTCTTCTCAGCCTGCCCATCAGCGGCATGCCGGTCGAGGGCGTTATTCGGCTTCGGTTGATCGATGAGGCGCCCGCATGGCTGACCGGCGGAGGTTTCGGCCTGGAAGCATCGATTGCCGTGACTGTTGTGGAAGCGTTGATGATCTGCGGATTCTTGCTGCTACTGCAACGTCGTGCACGCCGAGTGGCAGGGTCGGGAGACCCTGCCACAACGGAGTGAGCGGTAGGTCCCGTCTGCCGGACGGGACCTTGAACTGTGTGGCGACGTCTTCTGCCGCTTCGAGGTCCCGTCCGGCAGACGGGACCTACTGGCAGATTACACGGTGTCCGGCAATTGGTACGGCTTTCGCATCGGCCGTTCCAGGTGTGTGTTGGCCTCGTCGTCTTCGGGGAACACCTCGTTTTCCGGGTCCCATTTCAACTTGCGTCCGACCCAACGGGCGATGTTGCCAAGGTGGCAGATGACGGTGGCGCGGTGGCCGATCTCGACATCGGCGGCAGGTTTCTCGCGCGATTTGATGCACTCGATCCAGTTTTGCAGGTGACTCACACGCGACTGACCGCTGGCGTCCTTCAGCGCCTCCTGGAAGATCTCTGGCGGGTCCGACTTGACGCTGCCACTGCCGATTTCGATCTTGCCGTTTTCGCCTACGAACGCTCCGCCCAGCGGTCCGCCTCCTAACTTCAGCGTCACGCCGTTGGCATAGCGGTAAGTGATCTCCCGCCCGCTGCCGCCGTGGGCGTTGCCGCGACCACGATCCTCCGGAGCCTCGTAGACCAAGTCCTCGAGTTTCCCACCTTCGGCCCATACCTCGACCGGGCAGGTGTGATCCATGCCCAACGCCCATTGCACGAGGTCCACCCCGTGAACTCCGTTGCCGGTGATCTCGCCGCCCGAATAGGGTCGCAGCGAGATCCAACCTGGGCGCGAACGCTGGATGTAGATGTCGCGGTGAAACGGGACCGGCTCGGTCTGGCCGCACCACATGTCCCAATCGAGTCCCTCGGGTACGGACTCGCCAGGGAATCGGCACAGCCACGGACTGGGAAAGGCCGACGTGGCGACTGTCTTCACCTTGCCGATCCGTCCGCTACGGATCAACTCGCACCCGATTCGATGTTCGAGGGACGATCTTCGCTGGCAGCCTACCTGAAAGACGCGTTCGTGTTTGCGCGCGGCCCGAACCATCGCTTGGCCCTCGCGGATCGTCAGACTAAGCGGCTTTTCGCAGTAGACGTCTTTGCCGGCCTGGCAGGCATGGATACTGGGCAAGGCATGCCAGTGATCGGGCGTGGCAACGACCACGGCATCGACATCTTTGGCTTCCAGCATCTCGCGGTAATCGCTGTAAGGCCTGCACTTCCGCACTCTGGCCAGAGTGCCTGCTCGAGTTGGATCGACGTCGACGACCGCCACGATTTGGGCGTCTGGAGGCAGGCGCATCAATTGTGTTCCACGGCGTCCCACACCGATGTAGCCCACGCCGACTCGGTCGTTCGCTCCAGGCTCCTCGGCGCTGGCCAGTACGCTGGAAGGGATAAAACACGGCACGGCCAAGCCGGCAGCCGCCGCGCTTTGCTGCAAGAAACGCCTTCGTGACAGTCTTTCCGAACCGGTCATTTGTTCATCTCCTTGCGCGGCGAACCCGCGCCCTGGTAGGTGGTCGAGCCGATCCTAAAACCGGCTTGCTCCAAAGCGGATTTGGCGGCAGCAGTGCTGACGGACCTGCCGCGTACACCGACTGTTATCGTTCCGGCCGACTCGTCTATGTCCATTCGTGTGGGATCTACCCACGAAATCCGGATCAACGCACGTAGGGCTGCCGAGCGTTTGGGCGATCTGCCTTCGTAGCCGAGAATCTCGAATACCACAACCGCTTGCGATCGAGGCAGACTCGGATGACGGGGAGGGGTGAAGCTTGGCGGACCGGGCGGCGTGTAGCTGGGCAGACGTGGCGGGGTGTAGCTGGGCGAAGAAGGGCTTGGAATGGTCGGAGGCGTAATCGACGGAGCGGGTGGATCGAACGACGGCACTCGTGGCGTCGAGACGGGCGGTAAGGTCACCTGTGGCGCGGAGCCGGATTTCAGATGCCCCCGGAAAAAGGTGACACTGCGGCGGATTGCCGGAGTGACCGATGTGAAGTGGTCGCCTGAAACGCGTTTCGCCTCGACGTCCAAGCCGGCCTTCTGGGCTCGGCTGGCGGTTCCCTCGGTCGACGATGCCAGGAAGAACTCTTGACTGCCCGCGTACAGACGCGTCGGGCATTTGAAACTGGAAGCATAGTACCGAGGCGAACGCACCTGAAACTCGCGATTGTCCGACTGCCGAAACGGTGCGATGCCGGAGTTCAGCCGCTGGTCCATGCAGCCGGACAGCGAAGCGGCCGCCCGAAAACGATCCGAAGCCATGGCGGCCAGCGCGGCCAGCGAGCCGCCTGCACTGTGGCCTGCGACGAAGATCTGTTCTTCGTCTACATACGGCAATGCCGCAAGGGTATCAGCCGCAGCCAGCACATCATTCACCTCGTCGAAATACAGCGTGAATTCGCCTGACTGGCCATTCTCGCCTCGCAGCGTGGGTGTCATGACGACGTATCCTGCATCACGGTAGGGCTGAGGCATCTCCCAATCGCCTTCGCCATATGCGAAACCGCCGTGCAGGAAAAGCAAGCCCGGACGTTCCGAGTCGTCGCCGGGCGCCGGATCGACAAATGCTGCGAGCGTCAGATCCCCGGAGCGGTATTCGATCTGTTGCGCACCGTGCGGGGTGCTGAGCGGCTCCCAGTCCTGTGGCGGCGCACCGCGCTCGACCAAGTCGGTCTGAAAACTGCTTTGCACATCGGCGTAATCCTCTTCCGGCAGCGTCGAGATCCATTCGCGTTCTTGCCCGACGAAGTTGGAGACTTTGCTCCAAATGAAGAACCCGCCTCCACACACGAAGATCAACACCGAAGCCGCCACCCCGGCGACAACGAACGGCCAGATCTTGAACTGGCGTTGACGTGGCGGGTCAACGCCGAAAGCCGGCGTCGAAGGCATGGCTCCGCCGGCAAAAGGCGAGGTCGGTGTTGGCGCAACCGGTTGGCTCCAAACGTCGCTTCCGGCCGACGTGCCGAGCGGTTCAAGCGTTGGGGGCTGCTGCGGATCTGCCTGGGGTTCGGGAATCACGATCGGCGATCCGCACACCGGGCAGTTCACGCGCTTCCCGGCCAAGTGCGGCTGCGCTGCGAAACGCTTCCCGCATCGACAACCAACGATGATGCTCATGGCAGATGCCCTGCCAGATTCGTCTGCCTGCGTTCGAGACAACCGATGTTCACAGCTTGAGTATACGCGATGTGAGGGCGCGAGGTAAGCATCCGTGTGGAGGGGATGGATTATCAACAGGCAAGACTGGCCAACGGGAATGGCGGAAGGTATCCTGGAGTCACGCGCCAGGCCAGGCTTGGCGCCAGCGTTGACACAAGCAACTCAAGGAGAATTCGCCGATGACTGAACACCGATCCAACCGTCGCGCGTTTCTGACAAAATCTCTGGCCCTCTCGGGCAGCTTCGCCGTTCCGTGGTTGTGGACCGGGCGGTCGCACTCGGGCGAAGCGGCAAGCGAGCGGTTGCGTATTGGCTGCATCGGCGTCGGGGGGCGCGGTACGCTGGTCGGCAACACGGCCTGTGGGCTGGGCGAGAAGGTCGCCTGTGCCGACGTGGATCGCCAGCGTGCCGAGAGGTTTGCTGGCGGCGGCACGTGTACAACTTACAGCGACTATCGTGAGCTGTTGGATCGCAAGGATATCGACGTAGTGACTGTCGGCACGCCGGACCACTGGCACACGCGGATCGTGATCGACGCGGTCAAGGCGGGCAAGGACGTCTACTCCGAAAAACCGTTGACGCTGACTATCGACGAAGGCAAAAAGCTGTGCAAGGCCGTCAAGCAGACCGGCCGTGTTGTGCAGGTGGGCACTCAACAGCGAAGCAGCGCTCAATTTCTCATGGCCATCGCCGTTGCACAGAGCGGGCGTCTCGGCGATGTGATCAAAGCCACGTGTTACATTGGCTCGGGCCCGACGGGCGGGCCGTTCCCCACGGGCGATCCGCCACCGAATCTGAACTGGGACGTGTGGCTGGGCCAATGCCCGCAGGTGCCCTACACTCGCCAGCGCTGCCACGGATCGTTCCGCTGGTGGCTGGAATACTCGGGCGGCAAACTGACCGATTGGGGAGCCCACCACTTGGACATAGCCCAGTGGGCACTCGGGTATGACAAATCGGGACCAGTACAGATCGAGGGTAACGGCCAATACCCGATGATCCCCGACGACGTGGATCCAGTGGACTTCTTCTCCGGCAAGACCAAAATCCCCAACGGTTTCAACACGGCAACTCAATTCGAGGCGACGTTAACGTTCGCAAACGGATCCAAGATGGTCGCGACCCACGGGCCCGGCAACGGCATCATGTTCGAGGGCGAGAAGGGCCGGATCTACGTCAACCGCGCGCGTCTGAGCGGCAAACCGATTGAAGACCTTACCAAGGCCGATCGCGACAAGTTGGCCGAAGCCACGGTTCGCCTATACAAAGGCAAGCCAATCGACCCGCACGGCGTGACGACGGACGCGGCGAACACGGGCCGCGATCTGGCAACCGTCGAGCACATGCGGAACCTGTTCGCGTGCGTGAAAGATCGCTCGCAACCGGTGTCCGACGTGTTCACTCACCACCGCTCGGTCAGTTCGTGCCACTTGTGCAACATCGGCATGCTGCTGGGCCGGGAACTTCGTTGGGACCCGGCCAAGGAGGACTTCATCGACGACGAACAAGCTAGCGCCTTGGTCGCCCGGCCGCAGAGGCCGCCGTATGCGATCGAGGCCTAGCGGCTCGTTTGCCAATTCGTAGCCGCACTCGCCAGAGTGCGGAGATTCCCGCGTTCTGGCGAACGCGGCTACGGAGATGCGCCACATGCCGCAGCATCTTCACGGCTTATATGTGATCCACATTGGCGAGACCCAGACGATTTCGCCATTGTTGATCTCGTAGGGGATCCTCCCACCCGTGGTGCCGGATATCTTCCGCGTTTCCGTTTCTCCCTGTTGGATACCGCGAACGTAATAGTAGCTGGTTTTGTCCGCCTTGGCGTCAAGATCGGTCCACTGGAATTCCACCGTTCGCTTGTTTGGCTTGATCGAGTAGACGTATTCGTTGTCCTTGACAATCACCACCTCGGCAAACGGAGCTGTTCCGATGAGCTTCACATCGAGCGTGGGCGGCTTGTCGACGGTGAACTCCTCGCCCATGAAACGCTCGCCGCAACGCACATCGGCGATGATGTTGTCGGTCGCACCGTACACGCGGCGAAGCTTCATGCCTTCCAGGATGGCTTCGCGCGTGGGTTCCTCGACCCAGACATTGCAGTAGCTCATATGCGTCGAGATGTGATCGCTGGACGACTGAAAGCCCAGGCGATAGCCCATCAACAAGGCCCTCGACACAAAACCCAACGGCCGCCAACCTCCGATTGAGTATTCGGCCGTGTTGGTGCGCGGGGCGCCGGGTCGTTCGTAGTTCTGGCGGTCGCCTTGGTAGATTTCGACGATGGGTTCGACTTTCGGATCGTTGTCGCGCCAGTCGGTGCCCATGCCCGTCCCACTGGTATGGCTGGCGCAGACACCGTCGAAGTAGCGCAAGTAGTTGTAGAACATCCGAGTGTCGGCACTGCTGGGCCGCTTCGCGTCGGGCGGCAGTTCATCCATGGCTTTGCCCAAGCCGCTTCGGAGCCGATTCAACGGTCGGATGCCGCGTTTGGCGAATACGGCGTTACGGTGCCCGTCGGGATACGTGCAACTGCGCTCGTAAGTGTACATCGGTGTGAACTGACCAGGCACGCCGAAGATCGACGTTGTCTTCTGCGTGAACCACCACGAAAACTCGCGACCGTTTCCATTGTCGTGATCACCGCTGCCGATCCAGTCCAATGCGGCCATATCGAGCCCGTATCGCCACATATCGAAGATAGTGCCGTCGCCGGCGCCGTCGCTGGATATCTCGGTGTGACGGTGGAACTCGCCCCTCACAATCCGCAGCCACTTGCCATCCACCTCGGCGCGATAGGCACGCATGGCCGCCACGTGCTCGGCTTCCTCGCGAGCCGCTTTCGAAGGGCCAGCCGACACATCGGGCTTGACGGCTACAAGCTTGCACTCGCCGCTTGGCTTGGCCACTTCGCCTGTATCGGCGATAGCGATCTCTTTGTTGAACCTGGCATCGGGATACGTAACGTACGTTCGAGTGGTCGCGGGTTTGGCGGCCCCGGGCTTTGCCTTGCGACGCGTTCGTGGAGTGCCGAAAGTTGCGGCATCGCGAAAACGCCCATCCGAGCAGGAAACGACGTACAGGCCGCCGCCCGGCGCCGGCGCCAGTGCCGACGACTCGTGCAAGAATCCATCCGACTGCGGCGTCATCACGGCCGATTGCCATCCGTCAGAATCGAGCGTGGTCAGGTGGCTCAGCCACGCTCCGCCGGTAGTATTGTCGAACCGCGTCATACGTATCCGAGCGGACAGCCACAATCGGCCGTTGGCGTCAACGGCCAGCTTTGGCCCGGCCGCCTTTACGCCGTCGGCAGCGTTCGGCCATCGCCGTCGGCCGTCCGGCATGGGCAATGCGCGATTCACGTCGGCTTCCGGTTCGTACAGCGTGTCGGCTTTCAGCACCTTCACGCCGATGGCTCGTTCTTGATACAGCGCAGTGGCCTTTGGGCTTCGGTCATACGGCCCGAAGTCCTTGCCCCAACCCTCGGGCGAAACCTCGTAGGCGATCCACAATCGTTCTTGCTGGTCGAACACAAGGCTGGACCGAACTTCGTTTTTCCGCGTACCGGCGATGACTCGCTGTTCGCCCCATTGCCCCGCCTTGCAGATCTTGGCAACGACGTCATAGTTGCCTTTCTCGTACGAATCCCATGCCACCGCAACTCGGCCGTCTTGCGACGCGGCAATCGACGGCGCCCAGTCGTTGGCCGCGCTGATGGCGATAGGCGTCGGCTTGCCAAAGCTGTCACCGTCCTGGCAGGCCACGCAGATATCCGAGTTTGTCTCGCCAAAGCTCTGCCATGCCAGCCATACTCGACCATCGGCATCTGTTGCCGCAGCATGATTGACGTCCGATCCCGGAGCAGTGGTGATCCGGATTGGTTCCGACCAGCCATCGTCGTTTCGCATCTTCGCGTACAGATCCCAATTCTCTTCCACATTCTCTGACCAGAACACCCACAGCCGATCCTGGCCGTCGGTGGCCATCGCCACACCGAACAGATCTTTGCCTTCATCCGTCAATGCTGTCGGCGTTGTCCACTGGTTGTCGTGGAATTCCATGAACATGATCTGGTCGCCGCCGGTGGGCTTCGCCAAGTAGGCGAAATCGGAGGGAGCCGTCGTGATGGGGAGACGCGACTTGAAACCCACTCCATGCGTAAAGGCGATATAGGCGACACAAAGCCGGCCCTTCGGCCCCATCAGTGCGCACGGGTACGCATCTTCGGTTCCCGATGCGACGATCAAACGCGAAGTAGGCACACGCTCGAATTCCACGTTGCCGTCTAGTGCGCGTCTGGCACTGCCGTACTGCAGGCGTCCGACGGGCACGGTGAAATTGCCCTGCGACGACTTGACTTCAAGCGATGTGGACTGTGCTACATCCGCGAAGGTCAGCACAAAACCGTTTGGCTCCATCGGCAGCGTACTCGGATCGCGACCGCGACGGTTCCAGAATCGCGGATAGAAGCGGCGTACGTCCAACTTGAACTCGGACCGCGTCGCATAGTCGCCGCCGGCAAACCGCCAACCATCCGTAGCAACGATTCGGCCACGCGTCAGTTGGTAGGTCCCCTCCCATGTCGCCGGTTCTTTGTCCTTCAGACCGAACCGAATCACGACACTGACCAAGTCGCGATCCATGGGAACGTCAAGCCCCGTCTCGGATGCGGCTTGCGTCGCTCCAGACGCAGTGTACAGGTACACCAGAACGCAAGAGGCCAAGAAGGGCAATCTCATGACGATTCTTCCCAACAGGTGCCATAGAACCCTCAACGACGCGGCGCAGCCGATACGCGAGGTCGATTTTAGCCGTTCCGTATTGGATTCCAAGGCACAGACTGTCGCGCCGACATTGTCGGGTGCACAGAAAGTGCTTAGAGGGCATTTCAAAGCCCAAATCGATCGTAGCTGCGTTCGCCAGAACGCAGGTTTTTCTGGCATCCGACCGCACTCTGGCGAGTGCAGCTACAGGTTTGAAACTACGTTTAGTCAGGGTCGGTTTCCCTTCTGGGATAAGGGAGTGCCCCGGCCTTTCGCTTAATTAGCCGGCCTAATGCCATGCTGGCCAATTGGACATAGCCACCTTATACTGCCGGTTGTCGGTCGTTATCGTGTTGCCGGTTCCCCTTGGCTGATCCCATACCAACAGACGGACATCATTCGCGCATCAGTAAGTGTTCAGCCACCGTCGCCCTGGTTTCGTGGGCCTTGGCGTGCAGTGAGGGAACGAGCGTTTCTATCTTTGCCCTTTCCAGGGGCCAATCGCTCCCGCGGCTTCCCACGTCATCAATACATCACAGGACGGTTCGATGAGTGACATACACGACGAATGTGGGGTGGCTGCTGTTTATCACTTGCCCAGCATGGACGGCAACGCGTCGAATCCGGAGAAACCTGGAGAAGGATGCGTTTCGCGGTTGGTACCTCACATGTTGCAGGATATTCAGAACCGTGGGCAGTTAGCCGCCGGTTTGACGTCCTACAACGCCGATCGGGCCCAAGTGATTGACACACACAGGGACGTGGGTTCGGTAAGTGAAGTATTCAAGTTGTCTCACCAAGCCGAATACGAAGAGCTGATGGCAGAGTATGCTGGCCCCGCCGCGATTGGGCACGTGCGGTACGCGACTTGCGGGAAGGATGATCGAGGCTACGCTCAACCGTTCGAAAGGCATCACCTGCAGAAGTTCAAGTGGTTCAGCTTTGGCTTTAACGGACAGCTTGCGAATTATCAGGAACTCCGCGACGCGCTGCTGCACGATAGGGAACACCATCTGGCCCGAGAGACCGACACCGAAGTGATGATGCACGAGATTAGTCGCGATCTGGCTGCATCGCCGCGCACCAGTTTAGTTGAAATGATGCGGCGGATTGGAAGTCGTTTTGACGGGGCATACAGTCTGGTGTTCCTTAACGCTCATGGTGAAATGCTGGTCGCACGTGATCCGTTGGGGATCAAGCCATTGTGTTACGCGATAGAAGGTCCGCTGTTCACCGCTGCCAGCGAAAGTGTCCCTCTGGTCAACTTGGGGATCGCTCCCGAGAACATCAAGCCTGTGCCGCCCGGACACGCGATTGACATTTCCGATGGGAAGTTCGATATCAAGCCCTTCTCGTCCGAGACAAAACGCGCCCATTGCTTTTTCGAATGGGTCTATTTTGCCAACGTAGCCAGCACATTGGACGGACGTGGGGTATACACGTCGCGCACGGCACTTGGGGCCGAGTTGGCGCGACTCGAGCTGGAGTATGCAAAGGTCCGGCTGGACGACGATACTATCGTGGTGCCCGTCCCGGACACGAGCAAAGCCGCTGCGGATTCCATGGCGTTCGAGCTGAAACTTCCATCGCGCGAAGGCATCATACGGAATCGCTACACCGGCAGGACGTTTATCGAGTCTGGTGACAACCGGCTGAAGAAGGCACTGCGCAAATACATTCCTTTGCGCGAGGTCCTTCAGGGTAAACGCGTGTTCCTGGTCGAGGATTCCATCGTGCGATCAACGACGATGCGAGTTGTTCTGGAGCGAATGCGGAAGGTCGGCGGCGTCAAGGAGATTCATGTCCGTGTCGCCTGTCCACCCATTATTGCACCGTGCTTCTATGGCATAGACATGTCGACAACAAACGAGTTGTTCGCCTGCCAGTTCCTGCCCGATGGAAAGCTGACGGAGGAGGCACAGGAGAGCATGGCCAAGGAGCTTGGAGCCGATTCGCTTCGGTACTTGCCCGTTGAGTCCGTGGCCAAGTGCATCGGCTTTGACGCGAGCGAACTGTGCCAGGCGTGCATCACGGGTAAGTACCCGACGCCGTGCGGGCAGAGACTGTATGAAGTCGCGCTCGATCGGGCGGAAAGCAAAGACTGTGAAGGCAGAACCTATGAAGGAAGCGACAACAACGGCATGACGTAGGGGAGGTCATCATGAAGTTGCTGACGACCGTGCTTTTCGTGGGCTTGTTCCTCTTCGCAATCGTATTGCTGCTGCTCGTCATCGTGGCTTGGCCGCCGCAAATGGGCCTGGACTTCACCGGCGGGGTGCGACTGGTTTACGAGGTAGACCTTGAAGCACTGGAAGACGAGAAAGACGGTGACTACTCTTTGGCGGCCTTCGACATGTCGAATCTGGTCCAAGCACTGGCGAGCCGAATCAACCCCAGCGGCACGAAGGAGGTCATCATACGCCGGTGCGACGAATGGCAAGTGGAAATCATTGTCCCGAAAGCCGATACCCGCGAAATGCATCGGATCAAGAAGCTGATCGGCACGGCCGGCTTGCTGGAGTTCCACATCGTGGCCAAAAGGGACCATGTACGGCACGAACACGTCGTCGCTCTGGCTGAAGAGCAATCGAAGGGAACCGAACGGCGGCCCTCGAAGTACGTAAGAGATGCCGACACTATCGTTGGCTACTGGGGTCGCGTTGACCGGGTCGATGCAAACCAAGAGGCGATCGCCCCCGGTATCGGCCCCCTCAGGCTCGACGTGGCGGGTGAGGTCATCCGCGACGCCGGCACGGGAGAGCTGATTCAACTGCCTGCCTCGTTCGACGCCATCGAGGAGCATGCCCTGGAACGCTACCTGATGGAACACGGCATCGAAGAAATCGACGTGTTGTTGTTCGTCGACAAAGACCTATCGCTGACCGGCGAGCACTTGGGTATGGTCGGCCGCGGGTACGACGAGACAATGCGACCCATGGTCCGATTCGGCACGAGAGGACGGGGCATTGCGATACTGGCCGCGCTGACCGGCAGCAATCTACCGGACAAGCAGAGGAACTCGTATCATCGGTTGGCCATTCTATTGGACGGGAGAGTGCTGACAGCGCCCCGGATTATGAGCACAATCAGCGACCGCGGCCAGATCACCGGTGATTTCACGACAGAAGAGGTCGACTTCCTCGTTGGCATACTGCATGCCGGCGCCCTGCCGGTCCCGTTACGGAATGCGCCGATTTCGGAAAAGGCAGTACCTTCTGACGATACGGTATGCGAAACGGCCCGATTGACGGTCTCGATTACGCTCGCCTTGCTCATGCTCATCTGGTTGCTCATACCTGTGAGGTATGGTGTCATGGGATTGGGTGGCGGCTTGGCGAGTTTGCTGCAGCTTCTGCTGATGCTTGCGGTGATCGAAGTCGTTCGAGGATCGGTCATAATGCCCTCGATATACGCCTCGGCTGCCATCCTGCTGCTGGCGGTTGCCGGCAATGTGCTGATTTGCGAGTCCGTTCGCCGACGACTTCGCGACGAGCAGAGTACGCCCAGATCAATCTGGCGGAGTTTCCTGCGCAGCGCAGTTCCGTTCGCGATTCTGCTGGCAGCCTTGTGGTTCGCCGGAATCGTCGTGTACGTCGTTGGGACTTTTTCACTCCGCAGCGCCGCAATCCCAGTGGTGGTGGGCAGTATGGCAGCTCTGGCAACTTGCTGCCTCTGTCTTCTTTTACCCGTCGGGCTCGTCGCCGCCCGGTTCCAGACAACCGCCGAATCAGCAGCCGCCAACATTCCGCAGTAGCCGTCGTGTCGGCGGCACTGAGTTCCCCGTCTTAGAATTGGTCGAAGGCGTCCTGGAATTCGACATGCTGATTCCACGGTTCTCGGGAGGGCGAGGCTCTCGCCGAGCCGCGCGTCGGTATCAGAAATCCGGCTCAGCGGGAGCTTCACCCTCCCAATTCCCGGACGCCCCAAATATCCATAGATTCGTGGGGCCCAAACGAGATCGCTATTCGGACGGTAGATCTTGGGCAATTCGTAAGCCGAACGATTTTCTGTCAAGCAAGGCGTAGCTGCGGCTGGCCGACTGAAAATCTTCGGCTTTGTTGTTGTAGCGTCCGCCGCGCGCGACGCGTGCCGGCACTGTGTACGAGCGTCCTTCGTTCCAATTGTAGAGGCTTGCGCCTCCGGACCGGCTACCAACTGGGTTCACCTGCAACTCGTCAGACCGGTATCCTCGAGCGGAATAGCGGTCGAAGCACAGTTCGGCGACGTTGCCGATCATATCGTATAGCCCGAACGCGTTTGGTCTCTTCGTGGCAACGACATGGGTATGCCGCCCCGAATTCCCCTGGTGCCATGCGTATTGATCCAACAGCGCAGGGTCATCTCCGAAGAAATACTCGGCATCACTACCGGCCCGGCAGGCGTAATCCCATTCGGCTTCCGTGGGCAAGCGGAAGCCATCGCCGCCGAGCACTTCGATTACCTGCCGGCAACCTGAATACTCCGAGTACTTGGCGCTCAGGCGATAGTAGGGGGCCAGCCCTTTTCGCTCGCTCAGTCGATTCATGACGGCCAGCGCGTCGGCGAAGGACAGGCCCTCGACTGGAAGCCGGCGCGTGTCCAGATGTTCCACAAGCTTCTTGCCGTCGCCTTGCTCGGAGAAACGACTGGGGTTCTCTTCACCAGCAAGTTGAAGATACTGCTGTTGCGTCAACTCGGTAGTGCCCAAATAGAATGGACGCGTGATCCGCACCGGGTGCGCGGGGCGCTGATCCTGCTTCTCTGACGATCCCATGACGAACTGGCCGGGCGGCACGAGTACCATCTTCATCGCGATTCCGGTGGCCAGTTCGATCTGTTTCCGCACGGGCACTCCGTAGCGTTGGGCCACAGCGAGTTGGCGGCCGGCGGCCGTGGCCGCATCGAACGGCCAGCCGGGATGCCAACCGCCTCGGTCGATGCGCACTTGCACTCGGCCTGTTGTCTCGCCGCGCGTGTGGATCTCCAGTTTGTTCTCTCCCGGGCGGCACAGCGACGAAACGTCGACACACTTGCCTTGGCCACTGTCGATGGTTTCATCCTGACCGTAGATCGCGTTCTGATAGATCGGTCCTCGCTCTTTGTCCGTCTCGCGGTAACTCCACACGGTTTGACGATTGATCCCGAGATATCGAAGGGCGTTGCCGTATCGGTTCCCGTCGACCGATACGAGGACGCGGGCAAAATCGTCGGGCAACTCTAACGTCTCGGTGGTCTTCCTGTGCGCACTCGTGTACGGGCCGAACGAGCGTTCTTCGCCTGCAAGAGGCGTCGGCGGATCGACGACTTTGGGCTGGGGACGTTTGAAGCCGTACTTCGATACATAGTCCCAAGTACCGGTTGCCGTGCTGACGCCACCGATCAGATCGGCCGAGCGAGTGAGAATGTCAGGCGATTTGAGTGCAGTTGTCAGGTTCTTTAGCGTGGCCGTCTTTCGCATTGCCACTCGCAGCGTGCCCACCTGGCCGGCCAATCGCTGCAGGACTTCTTTTCGCCGGCCGACGTTTCGGAGCATCTTCATTCCTCGAACTCCCGACCTGCCCGCTTTGAGCAATCGCTGTGGCTTGACAAGATCAGCAACGGAAGCCAGCGTGCCGCCGGTATCCTTCCAGAACTGTCGGTCGGCCTCGCGGCCGGTCGCCTCCTCGTAGCACGCAGCGCCGACCAGCCCAACGGCCTCGCCCGCGTACGTTGTCAGCCCCTTCCATTCCTGGTCGATCACGCCCGCTTGGTGCAGCACGAAGGTACTCGTGCTCAGCACGCTGTCCGCCGTCTTGATGGCAGCGACAGCCGCAACGATCGGCAACGGGTTCGAGTTTCCTTCGATGGCCACAGCGGCCGTCGCCTCGGCCACGTCGTGAGCGGCCAGCGAATGCCACACCCACCGGGGCGGAATGATATTCGATTTCGGACTGAGTTCGTCGTCCGCCAACTCAAGAGCGTCGAAGTACTCCGGAAACGCGTCTTCCAAGTCGGTCAGGGGAACGGGCTGGTCTTCGCGAAGCTGCACAACGAACTTCTCGATCCGCATGTGGCCCGGTTCTTCGTCTCCTGGACCAGTGGCAGTAAAAACGCTCAGATAAAGAAGCAGTTCCTGCATCTCGGAGTCCATCACTGCCAACACACGATGCTGCGCCTCGATTGTCCGGTGGCTCTCCAATGCTTCGTAGCGCACCGGGGCCTCGGCAAGAGCTACGACCACTTCACCGACGGTCGGCAACTTATGTCGACGCGCACGTAGGGAAAACTCCAACTCGGCGGGGAACTTCGTTGGAACGTTGAAGCGAAATTTGCGCTTCTGCACCGAATCGTCGCACGCCAGCGGTGAATCGATTTGCGCCAAAGCCGTGTTGATGACCGCGCCCACATTGCGCATTTCGGATTTGCCGCCCACGATGCAATGCGTCTTGGGATCCCGGCGAAGCGACGTAACGGGCGTAAAGATCTCTGCTACAGCATCGTCGTCGTCCGCGACGACGGCCATGTCCGCGGCCAAGTGGTAGGTTGCGGTGCCCTCGGCCGGCGGTGTCCGGCCCTGTAGCAACACACCTGCTGAACATGCAGCAAAGTGCCCCGTTCCTCGGTATTCGATCGTGCTGACGACCTCGTAGGTAAGAACCTCCATCGACGATGCGCCGAGACGTACCGCGGGGTCGTCATTCTGTGCTGCCTCCGCAGAGCAACTCTTAGGAGAAGCCACAGACAGAAGGACAACAGGCAGGCACATCCAAACAAACTTCAACTTGGGGTGCATGGGTACCCTTTCCAGAATGCCAAAGGTCGCGATCTGCGTGACCGTTGCGGCAGCAGCCGATAGTCCGACTGCGCGATGATTGAATAGGCCTTGAAGTTCCACAATCACACGCTCCCCTGGAGCGACTTCCATTATCGCCCGCCGTTGGCTATCGTCACAATAGGATCATTCGAATCCACTCGCTGGAATGGGGTGTGACGCAAGAATCCGATTGCTCCCATGGTTTCGCAGGATGCCCTCGTCTGCTTGTGCACGTGAAACTGCAGCCACTCTCAGTTATACTCAGTCACCAACTCACGACGCAGGACGCACGGGTGCGCTCAAGGGCGAGGCCAAAAACGTACTAACGCGGAGGTTGTAGATGAGATTGCGTGGATTTGTTTTGCGGACGACTGTCGTTATGGCCTCGTGCTGCGTGGCCGTGGCTCACGCTGAACCGTTGAGCTTCGACGGAACGAAATGGATTTGGCCTTCGTTCGGTTCGAACGGCGACTTGGGTTCCATGTCGGCCGGCGTCGGCTACTTTCGCGCCGAAGTGACGATCCCCGAAAGTCCCGCGTTAGAGTCCGCCGAGGTGATCGTCACGGCCGACAATCTGTTTGTGTTGTATCTGAACGGTCAGAGTGTCGGCGAAAGCGAGACCGACAATAGTGCCTGGCACCGGCCTAAGCGTTGGGATGTGACCAATCTGCTCGTGCCGGGCCGGACGGTCGTTGCGGTCGAGGCGGTCAACACGCTGCCAGGGCCGGCCGCGCTGGTTGTGAAACTGGTCGCCAAATTGGCCGACGGACAGCAGATTGTGCTGGCCAGCGATGCAACATGGAAATGCAGCTACCGAGAGGAACCGAATTGGCAGCAGCCCGACTTCGACGACCAGAAATGGCGCGCGGCACAGGTCGTGGGCCAGTTCGGCGTCAAGCCGTGGGGCAAGGTCGCGGTCCCCGCCAAGGCCGCGCCCGGGGGCACGCCAGTGGGCAAAGTCCACCAGACGACCAGGCAGGTGCTGGAGCAAGTCGTAAGACGAGGGCACGTTGGCCCGGTGGTCGAGGAGGCCCCACCGGAGGATTATTCTTGGCCCGAAGCGATCGTTTTCCTGGGCGACGATTGCAGCCTGTATCGGCCGCACCAGCGCAACGGCACGTCTTATGACAGTCTCACCGTGACCATCTTCAATCCGCGCAAGTCGCGTACGTTTCCCGAGCACGACTTGCCTGCGCCAATGAAAGTCGGGCGCAAACTGCACGTGCTGCGGCCGGCCTGCCCTGGCGTCGAGCCGCGATTGTTGCTGGACGCCGGTCGGGGCGCTATCGGCTCGCCAAGCGTGACTTTCGACGGCAAGTCGATTCTCGTCTCGATGGCTTACGACGGCGAGCCGTTCTTCCACATCTATCGGATACCGGCCGATGGCGGCTCACCCAAACGATTGACTGACGGCCCTTTTCACGACATCGACCCGGCTGAACTGCCCGACGGGCGCATCGTCTTCACATCGACGCGGATCGGGACGTTCGAGGAATATCACAACCCGCCGTCGCGCGCGTTGTTTGTCATGGACGCCAGCGGCAGTGACGTCCGTCCACTGACGCACACGATTATTTTTGACAACGAGCCGGAGGTATTGGCTGACGGGCGGATCCTCTTCATCCGCTCCGACAACTTCTTCGACCGCGGCAAGGTGGAAACGCTCTTACACGCAATTCACTTGGACGGCTCGGAAGGCTACACGGAATTCGGGCTGGACAACGGGCCGGAATACGGCGGCCGATTGCGAGCGTACTACTGCGGCAGTCCGGCGCCGATGCCCGATGGTCGAGTTGCCTTTCTCTCCAGCCCTGGAATCACGGTTGCGCGGCTTGGCCATCCAGCCAAGGACTTGCAGCATTTCCGCGTCGAAGCGGGGGATGTAGCCGCGTTGCCGGACGGCCGACTGTTGTGCACTACGGCAAGCCGAGTTCCCGTCGAGGTCATGGCAGGGAAAGAGAAACGGACGATCCTGGATTTCAGCTACGAGAAGATCGGAATTCTCGATCCACAAAGCGTGCCACCGACGCTAACAGTTTTGCACGAATCGTCTGACGGACCGTTGCACTCGCCGGTCTATCTTGGTGGCCGGCCCAAACCGCCGGTATTGGCAGAGAAGGTGGACCAGAAGGAAGCGGGCGACATACGGGCAACGGGTTTTCTGTTTTGCCAGAATGCGCGATTCACCAAGAACACCACCGCGGGCTGGTCCCAAGTGCGTGCCATCCGTGTCCTGGCGGGCAAAGGGCTGACGACGCGATCGTCCCATTCGTACATCGTCCACGCCGGCAACGAAACGATCGAGTTGGGTACCGTGCCTTTAGCACCGGACGGCTCGTTCTTCATCGAAGTTCCTGCCGACATGCCCATCGCCCTTCAAGCGGTCGACGCCGAAGGGCGATCCGAGTTGAACGAAATGTCCTGGATCTACGTCCGGCCGGGCGAACAACGAGGCTGCGTTGGCTGCCACCACAAGCGCCAGGCGACGCCGATCCACACGGACCCTGTGCCGTTGGCGCTCGGGACGCGTCCTCTGAAACTGCTTGGCCTCGGCCAGCCGCACCGGTTCCGTGGCAATAATGCCGCAGTGACCGGTCTGATGGAATTGCAGTTGGACCGCTACCGGGAAGTTGCGGGGATCAATCGGCACGGCGATTTGGACGACCCGCTGGCCACCGGCGCGCAAGAAGCGGCGGCGCTGATCGCGCAACTGCGCGACGGCCGCAAATCAGAAAGAATCTCGGCGGCGCAACGGCTTTCGATCTTCCGTGACCCCGTCGCTGGGCCCGCATTGGCAGAACGCTTGGTGAACGACAGCCGCGAGGTTAGCGTTGCCGCGGCATTGGCGCTGGCCGCATGCGGCACGCGCGAGTCCATACCGCCGCTGCTGGAGGCGTTGGCCGACCGAGATCCACTAGTGGCGCAAGCGGCGGCTGTGGCCCTGGAGAATTTGACGGGACATGCCGAGCCCTTCAACGCATTTGCTGAATCGGACGAACGAGGCCGGCAAGCAAGTGTATGGCGTCAATGGTTCGCAAACACGAATTGGGACGAGATCGAACAAGGGCTCATCCAGCGGCTGGACAGCCCGGACCGCGGTGTAGCCCGCCGCGCCGCAGTGGCGTTGGGCCACACCGGCGGCGCTGCCGCGCGCGTGGCGTTGCGACAGTATGTGACTCACCACCGCGCGAACAATCCGTTCCCAGAATGGCGCAAAGACGGGAAGAACCGCGGCGACCGTGCCCGGTTTAATTCTCTGGCGGATGTGAATCCGCGTGCCCTGCAGGCCGCGACTCGATCGCTCGGCTACTTGAAGGACACCGACGCCGTGTCGATGCTGGCCGAGACGATCAGTCAGAACAGCAACCCAGATACGGGCAACCTGTTCTTAGCGGAAGCCGCCGTCGAAGCGCTGGGCCGAATCGGCACTCCCGAGGCGCAAGCGGCGCTGGTCGCCGCATTCGCCGAGTTGAAGGACTACCCGGACTACACGCTCTGGTACGGCGACCATCCTGCCTTGATGGCATGCCACGCCTCGCCGGTACACTACTTCATCACAGAAGCACTCGACACGCTTGGATCCACGCAGGCGACAAGCATTTTGCCGCATCTGATTCGCTCTCTACCAGTCGATCCCGACCGTGCGCTTCTGCTGCCGAACGACGATTGCGAAACGCTAGTTGGCCGGGTCATCCGTCGCCATGGCGCTGAAGCCGCAGTGGTGGAGACGTGCCTGGCAATCTTAGGCGATCCTGATGCGGTCCGATCCAAGGAGATTGAAGAGGCCATTTCCGAGGTGCACCGTTGCTGGGGCGGACACCCGACTCCGGAAAACCGCGCCGCTCAGGTCCTGTCGCTAGTCTGTCGTGATCGGAAATACGAGTTGCGCATCCGTGCGGCCTTCGATCGCTACCGCGCGAAGCCCACCGACATCCCGCGGGTGTTCGACACGGGAATCCCGGTGGTTCTGGATTTGCCGATCAAGCACTGGGTATGCTTCTTCCTCGCACGAACATTGGGCAACCTAGCCGATCCGAATTCAGCGGACGCGTTGATCGCCGTCCTGGAATCGGAACCTACCGAAGCCGCAAGCGGCCATCCCGATCCACTTGGCCCCGGCGTCCTCTTCCTCCACAACGATCTGACGCCTTGTTGGCGAGCGGCCGTGATCTGGGCGCTGGGCCAGATCGGCGATCGTCGTGCAGTGCCAGTTTTGCTGAACATCGTCGCCGACCTGAAGAACGCCCCAGACACACGTCACGCGGCTGCCGAGGCGTTAGGCCGCATCGGAGATCCTGACAGCATCGAACGAATCCGAGAACTCGCCACGGACTATCCAGAAGTATCCACGCGTCGAACCCTGCTGAAGGCTTGTACCTACCCAGGGGATGCCAAACGAACTGCGGTCGTCAGTGATCGACGATGAAGCCTCTGCGATCAGAGAACGCTATACCAACTCGAAACAACGGATCAGCATACAGAAAGAAGGAAGACGAAGATGTCAAGAGCAGGGCGAGAGCCAGCGGAAGATGTGAAGCGGCGATTCGTCGCGGCATGTCAGGAGGTGGGGTTGGAGATTCAGAGCGCGAACATGATCCGCGATCGGGATGATGGCTCGCGGCTGATTCTGGTCGGCGCAATTCCGCCGGGATGGGCACACGGTACACCAATGCTGACGTTGATGGCGAGCGTATCGTCCAGCGGCGATTGGACACGAACCGTGGACGTACGTTGCGTGGCCACAGACGAAGATCCGGCAACGGCGCAGGCACCTTGGATGCAAGGGCGCGGCGCCGTGCCGCTGGGCGAGTTGATCGAACAGTTGCGCGAAACACTCGCCGAGCGCGAGCAAGTCCTGGCGGCCGTCACAGCGGGGCAGCGCGGACCGTTCGAGTTCCAACGCTCGATCTGGAAAGTCGTAGACTTGTTTGCCGACATGGACTTCTTTACCGAATCCGATTAGTGTGGTCCCGCCACGGATCGGGGCCATCGTGGCTGCTTCAACGGTATTTCTGTTTGGTCAACTCGATTGCCTGATCGACGTTCGTGCGATCTATGATCGTTGCGCCGGCGTCGATGTCCGAGGGCATGATGCCGTAGCGCAGATAGAATGCCAATTGCACTACCGGGTAGAAGCCTTGGATGTACGGCTGCTGATCGACCGTGCAGCGGATGTGGTCTTCCTTGATCAACTGCAGCGTGACGGGCGACAAATCGAATCCGGCCGACCAGTAGCCCTTGCCCGGGAAGCGTCTTTTGATGGCCCGCCCCGCCGCCTCGGTATCCGCTTGGCCTGTGCCGAGGATGATGCGGATGTCCGGGTGCTTGCGGAACTTTTCGAGGATGATTTCAGCACCCTTTTCTGCATCGTTGCCGGTGATCGCAACGGTCCATCGTACTTTCTTTTCTTTCAGTACATCTTGCTCGCCCCGCAGCCTATCTTCCAACGATGATACGCCCGCGTCGTGCATGGTCATCAGGATATGGCTGCCATCAGGAACGTGTGGTGAGACGTGCTGGGCGAGCGACCGTCCGGCGTCGTAGAGCCGTTGATTTACGGAACTCATACGGGCGTTCAGCGTGTCGGCATCGTCGGTATTAAAGGCCACCACTGGCACGCCCTTGTCGATGGTCTCTTTGACCACATCGTCGAAGGCCGTTGCGTGGATAATGTTCAACGCGATCCCGTCGTAGCCATCGGCCACGGCTTGGCGGACCATGGCCGCCTGGGCCTTGACATCCACACCTTCTGTGCCGATGAAGTCACAATGGACGTTCATCTTCTTTGCGGCGTCCTGCATACCTTTCTTCACCGGCTCGAAGAACTTCGCCTCGACACACGTGGTAATGAACGCCAACCGCAGAGGTTTGTCATTCTCGGCGGGTTGTCCAGTCGCACCGCGGACGCCGAATGCTGACGCAAGCAGGAACAAGCCAACGGCCGCAAGACGGTACTGGTTCATTTGCCATCATCCTCTCTTGTTTGGACATCAAGTTGCATGCGCGGTTTGCAGTTACCACGTCATTCTACCACTGTCCCGCAGACGACAGAAGCGCTCATCGCGAGACAAGCCATACAGAGAAGCCGAGCCAGTAGAACGTGGTAACGCCAGTGGCGATGGTCACGAGTGTGGCCAGCCAAACAGCAGCGAAATGCCACGGCGACAGTGTGAACGGGCCTGTTTCGAGTTGGCCCGTTCTCGCGTTGCGTTTCCGGAACAATCCCCGCAAGCTAACAAGTAGAATCGCAAGCAGAAGAACTCCGGTTGCGTCGGATGTAAACAGGAAGCCAAATGAATAGAGGATCTCCTGGAATGGAGTGACAGGTAGCGAATGCCAGTCGACCAGACGCATGATGAGCAGTACGAAGCACATCACGCACACGAATCCCAACACCAAGCGATGTTGATGGTGGTAGCGCCATTCGTTCTGTTTCCACTCCTCCGAGAAGACCGGCTTTCTACTGTCGTCAAAGGATAGAAGACGGAGAGTGCAAGCCGTCATGAATATGACAACGATTATCGCCGCAAAGAGCCAGCGGTCCCAATGCCATCTTGCTGAATTTGCAGCCAGCTCAGGAGATATGTGCGGGAACACAACGGCATAGATCCACACGACGTGGGCCGCCGTGACGCCCAACCCAACGCACAAGCCAAGCGAAACGAGCACGCGGCGGAGGCTCCCCCGTTTCCATTGCCGGGCCAGTTGACACGCGAGAATCACGTTAACGGGCACGACCCCAACGACGAACACCGAGTTCCACCAGAGTCGGTCGACGGCGGGGCGGATGTTGATGTACGCCTCGGGATTAGGCGTTCCATCGACGAAGTGCAGTGGCATGGCGGCACGGATTCCCCGTATCGCAGTATGCACGAGGAAGGGAATCATCGTTTGGTCGATGCAAATCCAGAGACACATTAATCCAAGAGCAGTCCATCCCAAGACGCTGTACGCCCGCGATGCCAACGGCCACTTGGCCAGCACCGAAGGATAATGCGATGGGCGGCATATCAGGATCAGAATGCACAGAACCAGCGTTGGCTCGCGCAAGTATGCTCCAGTTTGCTGGAGCCAGAGATCGTCGTCCGGCTCCAGCCAACCGAATGCATCCAGGTACTGGATGATGAACAAAAGGGCAAACACACCGACTATGCCTAGCCGCCACGAGACGGCCGTCCGCCATCCCCAGAGTTGCTCGGCATGCTCCCAAGCCGTTCTCTTGCGAGCACGCCAGAGGTCTCGGATTTCGTGAAACAGCCCCAGGACGCACCACGTGGCGACGGACGCCAATACACCGTGTCCCCACCAAGCATCCAGATTGGCGATTGACAGGCCAACCGCACAGCCGAAAACGAACACAAAAAGGCCGCGCAGACTGAAGCGGTATTCTGATCGTCCGTCGGGCCTGGAATCTTGTGTCATGCTAGATGGGCCAAGGGCCCGTGTACCCGGTATCGGCTAGGCGGATTTTGTACAATTGGGCGAACAAGCGGAACTTGCGCGCGAAATCGCCACAAAACAGCAGATTGTGGTGGCCCGACACCATGCACGCATCGGGGCGATCCGTGATCTCGATTTCCACGTTCGTGGTGCAACCTGCGGCCGGTGGCATTGGGTGTGACTTGAACACCTGGCCAGCATACACATCCAGCGCTGGGTTCTTGCCCGGATGGTACCGAACCATCGTCACCGGATCGCCCGGATTCCAGAAGACTTGGATTGCGCAACTTCCTTCGTTCGTATGGGCGAACCGTCGCAGCAGATAAGGCACCTGTTTCCCGTCCGGACCGTACAACTTCGTCGCGCACGTGCAATGCGATGCGTAGTAGTGGTTCCGTTCGGTCTCGAAGCACGGATTGTGCTGGAAACCGGGGCGGCCGATCAGCAACTGGCCGAGCAATTGAGTGTAGGCGGCCGGCAGATCGTTTTCGCATGCAGCCGGGATCAGATTGTTGTTCAGCGTGGCAAAGCTGATGCACGGCTTGAGCATACCGCGCCGCAGGCAGTTCATCGTCACGCCGTCAGCGCCTTCATCTGCCAGCATCTTCTTTAGCGCCAAGTGCGCCCGCGCCGCATTCTCGAACGCCTCCTGCGTGACGCCGCGGATCTCCTTGGCGCCACTGGAGGTCGAAGCGATCAACTCGCGGGCCTCGTCATTAATGGACGCATTCTTGAATTCCTCAGCGTAATGCGAGAAGGGAATGACACGCACTTTGATGCCCAAGAAGCTCTCGACGCCTTCGCGCGGCTCTTTGGCCTCGGTAACGCTCAGTAGTAGGCTCTGGCTCAACCGCTTCTTGGTGTTTATCATGCGCATTCCGTACTCGATCGCATCCAGATTATCGAGCGACTGGATGAAGTAGACACCCTCGCGCCGGTATTGCCGGACCTGCCCGTGTTTGACGCCAAGCCCGATGAAAAAGACAGTGGGAATCCCCAATTCCTCGGTTGCCTTAAGCAACTGATCCGCCACCGGCAAGCTGCGATTGTAGAACATCATCAGAAGCAGTCCGTCAGGCTGATTCTCCTTGATCTCCGAGATCAGCCGTTGGGCGTCCTCCTTTGAAGTCACCGGTTTGTCGTCCGCGGCGATCTTCATGCCCAGACGCTTTTCCATATCGCGCAGCGCGGCTGTGTATTCCTTCTGGCGGCCTTCCGCATCGAAATCGTTGCCCGGCCAACTCCACCAGCCGTTCGGATTGGCCGAAAACGTCTCCGATGGCGGATACAGAAACACGGCTCGCACCACCGCTCTCTGTTTGTCACCGGAAACTGAACTGGTCGCTTCCGCCCCAGACGAAGTCAGCGAAGTAAAAGCGACACTGCCGGCTGCCACGCCCGTGGCCGCGAGAAACTCTCGGCGGTCGACACCGCAATCGCAGGCACATCCGAATTCGTGATGTTGGTGCTGATGTTTCATTGTCATTGTGAAATTCGCTCCTGGTTACTGTTTCGATTCCGTCCTCATCGTTCGAGTTGTTCAATCACGTCCTCGATTTCGCCCGTTCGACTTGGATCGTCGCGTGCAATCACAGCAAACATCGTGCGACCTCGGTCTTGATCACCAGCGCGCCAAAAGCACGATGCAGCACTGATTCGGCTTCGCAGCGCGAGTTCCGGCTCGCCTGCGTGTTCATAGTCTCGGGCAAGTACGAGTTCCAGATGCGCGGCCGCCAGGAAATGTTGCTCAGCGTCCACAGCCCGCCCCGTCATGGCAGCCTGCAAACCCCGCTGCACTTCCCGTGATTTGACCGTAACCAACATATCACTGACCGGCGCCTGGACCGTACTCATCGTCTATTCTCCTTCGTGGCTACTAAAGGCGAGGCGGGCTGACGGCGTCTCGAATTCCGCCACGAACACGTAGAATCCGGTTCCTTCGCGTCCGGACAATCGTTGCCAACGCTCCGTCCACGCCGCGTCGAAATCGCGACGCCGCGATCTTCCTGCAACCTCCAGGACATGCCCGCCATGGTCGACCAGATAGTCCGCTGATGATCCACGTAACGAAACATCACGTATCTGATGCCCACCCGCGTGAAACAAAGCCAAACCTGCCATCGCGATGGCAGCCAACTCGACCAAACGATGAGCCTCGTACGTACGTTGCACCTTCGCCACATTTCCCTGTCCGATACCAGTACGTAAGATCTCCAAGTCGATCTCGCTACTACCCCATCCTGGGACGTCCTGCATCCGTAGGGGAAGCCGGTACGCATCTTCCGACTCGCGTCGCATCATGACGGCCGCTGCAGCCGCCAGGATATCATCCCAAAGCAGACAAGGATGCATATCAGCCAAATCGATCAATCGGAGCCTCACGGCTCATCCCTTCCCATTTTCACGTGGCAACGGCTACTGATGGCTACCCTTCCTACCGGCGTGTCCTATTCTAGTCAGCAATGCGCGCCGAAGAAAGCATCTGACGTGTCTCGCTACCGCTCGTCGCGGCGCCTCTCCTGTCACCGCACGCATTGCGCCACGCTTTCTCAGAAGTTGATCCCTGATCCCATCCGCTCTACTCATTGATGAATGAGACAAGCGGATGGAATCCTCTCAGGATGCCCACAACCTCGGCCACCCCAACTTGAGGCAGCAGGATGATCCAACCGCAAAACGGATCCCTTTCTTGTTCATCTTTGACCTCCTATTTCACTACAGTCAGAACAAATTGCTGATCGACGCAACCGTCGAACTGACTGCGGACTTCCACCTTCACTGTCACAGTGCCGACATTGTCGGTGTCTGGCTTGCCGCTAAGGATACCCGTCTTTGCGTCGATCGTCAGCCACGGCGGCCCTTGGATCAGTTTGAATGTGTTCTCTTCGCCGTCCCAAAACCGATAGGCGTACCTCTTGGACTTGACCGATGGATCTTGCTTGCCCTGGTAGTCGCCCAAGGAGTTCAGGCTCCTGACGTGATAGGTGTACATCTGGCCGACTTTGGCGGTTGCCGTCGGTTTCGAGTAGATGAACGGGTGCGGCAACTCGGCATAGTCGGAACATCCACTTTGGGTGCCATGAGCGTCGATCGCCACGACGCGGTAGAACACTCTGTTCGCGGCCGTGGCGGTGGCATCGGGCGAGACCACGAGCATGGACGTATCGGCCGTCTGGCCCAGGAAGTTACCCGGCACCGTGCCGCGGCCCGGGACATTGTGCTGTTGCTTGTGGATCGAAAATCCCTTTTCGTCGCTGCCGTAGACCTCGTACCGGACAGGCTGTTCGCCGCGTGGATTGGGTTCCCAGTGGAGTGAGATCGTCTGTTCCTGCTGCTCGAACCGGAGGTTCGTCGGGACGCGCGGCCCTTGCCAGGTAAACGTCCACGGTTCGCTCCAGTCGCCCCAGACGCCCCAATTGTCGCGGCAACGCAGACGCCAATAGTAGGTCGTGTCCGGACTGAAGATGCCCGTATAGGGCACGGTCCATTTCGCGGTCGGGATGACAACGTCCAGGCAAGGGCGGTAGGGATATGCCAGATCCGGCCGCCGGCTGACGCGCAGTTGATAGCGGTCAGCGCCTTCGACGGCTGGCCAGGAAAAAGTGACAATCGAGTCTCGGATCTGTGCGCCAGGTTGAGGGTGCTCCGGGGCGTCGAGCGGCTGTAGCGGTTGGACAGCGTCACTTTCCCTCCATTGATGCGTGATTTGCACTTGATGCTTGCCGGGCGTGTCGTCCCAATAACGTACGCGGTTCGTCGCCAGGCACAGACGCGGTAGCGAAACGGGAGCGGCCAACACGTCCGTCTCGATCTCTAGCGAACAGAGATTGGCCGTCAGCCTTGTGGCGGAGCCCAAACCGATGCGCACGAAATAACGAAACTTGGCTGGTTTGTTGTGAATGTCCAATGCTTGATCCAAGACGACTTCGGCCATGCGATCGCCGGCACCCTGTTCGGACCACAAGTCTTTCCATTTCTTGCCATCCAGTGACAGTGCAACCGTAAACTTGTCGCCGACCTCGCGGCCAGCGAACCTCGCCCGTACCGTGCCACCGCAGACGGAATAGGGCGTTTTGATCTCGTAGACCACGTAGGCATCGGACGATTGTCCGGCAAGTTTGGCTTCTCTGTGAGTTGCAGTCGCCTCTGCTATGCCCTCGCATGACGAGGCATCCTTCTGTACTGCTTCCAGCGTAAGACGTGGTCGATAGATGAACTTCGAGTTTCCATAGTACTTTGGCCGACGGGCTCGTTCTTTGTTCTCAGCACAGTATTTGCCGATGTTGTCCCATCGAAACACGACTATCTCACCCGGCCGGAGCGTGTAAGCGATTTCGTGACCGCGCAATTGAGCGTCGTATAGCCGGTCGTCGGGCCCGAACAGCGCCGCCGGTGCGTCGCTGCTCGTAAAGCCCGATACCACTTGCCCGTAGTTCAGTTCCCGCCGCACCAAATCGTGATCGCGTGCGCACTCATCGCCACTCACCGGCAATTCGTTTTCGCGGTCCAGGTAGAAGCAATCCATGTCGACGTCCATGAATTGAAGCACGCCGCCGACACACGCCTCGCATTGCACGTGACCTCGCAGAGCCCGATTCTTGGAGCCGACGAATCCCGCGTGGTGAAACAGCGAACAGCCTGAGTTGCCGGCGTCATCGCACAGATTGAAACCGAAAATGCTTAACAGCTTGACCGGATCGTGCGGCTCGGCGTCGCCGAACAGCGGGCTTTCGTGATACAGGTTCTGTCGCATGTTTTCCCAGATCAGATACACCTTTTCCTGGTCTGTCTCCGCGCCTCGCGTGAATTCTTCCAGCAGGCTGTCGAAGGTGTACCAGTTGCCGCGTTCGTTGACGACCAGCCGCGGATTCACGACCGGCACGTCGCCAACGTTTTCGATCGTCAGTGCGACGTTGTTTTGAAAGGCGATGTAGCAGTTGCTGCTGGCAAGGGTCCTGGTGTTCTCCATGTCTAGCGTACCGCCCATCTCGATCGCGTATTCATGACGATCGGTCGTGATCAACTCCACGTGTTCCTTCGGCGTGGCGGGAAACCTATCGAGACCTCCCAAGGTGCTCCTGGGATTGCGCGAGGCTACTTCGTACTTGCGCCCATTGGTACGGGGATCGGTGTTGTCAGACGAAGAAAAGTACAATGTCTCGCGCGTCCAGTGCGAGTACCGACCGCCGCCTTTCTCTCGAATGGCTGCATGCACGGAACGCGGCGGTCCGAGCGGTTTGCTATCCTCGAACAGCACAATCATTGATTCGTTGCCCGTGAACTTGTCGCCCTCCTCGCCGAAGTCCATCGACGCGATGAAGCAGTTACCGTTTTCCGGATGCATGCATTCGGCCGGAACCGGATAGCGTTCTGGCTCGCCCGCACTTAAGGCGGCGGACAGGAGGGCTGTGGCGAGCAGTGTTGGTGGTAGATACCAAACGAATCGACCTGCAAGCATCATGGCGTCATTCTCCATTTGTCTCGGGAGGGGACTGTGGGGAAGCATGATGGCCTCGGGCAGTCATACGCGGCAACGGCATTGCAGGGATCGCAGATGGCCGTTGGATCGTGTTGGCTACCCGTGAATGGCAATCCTAGTAATGTGCCGGAGCGACAACAAGAAGGCAACCAGCGTCACAAACAGCAAGCATTCCAGCACACCGAACCGAACACGTCCGAACTTGCGCCAACTCGAACGAAAGCGATCAATCAAGTGCCCGATAAGTCCCCCGCAAATAGTCAGATTGGCGATCATGACCATGCTGAGAATACGCTCCGATGCATGGAGTGAAACGAGCCCTAAGGTTCCTCCGATTACGGCACCAAAAATCAGAAAATCGTAGTCTCGTCGAATCCTGGGTAGTCGTTGATCGGGGTGCTCCGCTTGGTGGGCGGCAAGTATCTCCACGGCGCGTCCGCGGTCTTCGCTGTCTACGCTGACATGCGTACGGCCGCTCTGCGTCTTCCGGGTCGACCGAATCCCGGCGGCTGACAGTGCCCGTTGGAACTCATCGCATGCTTGCGCACTGTAGAATGAGGTGATCACAATCTGGTCAGCCGGTTCGATTCCGTGTGGCCGGGAACCGCTGGGAATCTCCGCGCGATAGTCCCGCCGCATCGCCTCCAGAGACGCGCGAATGCTCTCACTCGACTTGGGTGGTTTTCCTTGAAACGAATCAGGCATATCAACAAGACGCAGGAGTAGTGTCGTGGCGAACTATCCCATTCTACGCCCTCACGGTGCGGTGTAGTAGACTTCCAGGTTGGGCGAACAGCGATCTCCGTGGCTGGTTATAAATTGGGGGTGAAAAATGGGGAGTTAGAGTGGAGATGGAATCGCAATTCACCTCCATCTATAACCAAGCTTAGAAGGCGTCACACACCTTCCGCAATATCGACAATTCGTCGTCGACGTGGAAAGCCGAAGGGCTTATCGCGGCCTGTGGGGCGTTCACCGCCGCATGCAGCACTTCTTGTACTTCTTGCCCGAACCGCATGGACATGGATCGTTGCGCGCGGGAGGTCCGCTGGTAGGGCGCGGTGTCGTCGGCGTCTTGTTTTTTTTCGCGCGTCGCTCGGCGTTCAACCGGTTCATCACGTTGGCGGCGGGGCGGTTCTGTTTGAGTTCGTCGGCGATCATCTGCATGTACGGACCGATGTGGCGGAAGAACTTGCGATAGCCCGCGCACAGATAGCTCAAGCCCGTTTCGCCGTCAGGAGTCTCGACAATGCGGTTCTTGGGACATTCGCCGTTGCAGACGAAGCGTACATCGCATTGGCGACAGTACTCAGCCAGGGCACTCTCTTTATCTCGTCCGAAGCGGACCTGTTGGTCGGCATTGGCCAACTCGACAATTGGCCGATCGTGGATGTTACCCAACTTGTAGTCGGGCTCGACGAAGTGATCGCAACTGTACAAGTCGCCGTTGTGCTCCATCACGATCGCTCGGCCGCACTGCCGACGAAAGAGACATAGCGATGGTTCCAGGCCGAGCCAGGCGCGAACTGCTTCTTCGACGATCTGGACGTATACGCGTCCCACATCGCGATGAAACCACTCGTCGAACACCTCGATCAGGAAATCGCCGAATTGCTCCGGCCGCACGCTGCGCGAGCTGACAAGGTGTTCGTTGCCGCTGTCGGGTTGCACGTCAGGCGAGAGTTCTTCGGCGTGGGCGCCGATGCCGCGTCGTTCGACGATGGGAATGAATTGAAAGAAGCTCGCGCCGTTATCACGCAGGTAGGTGTAGACGCGCCGGCCATGGTCGCCGTTGTGGCGGTTGACCACAACCAGCAAGTTGTACTCGACGCCGTGTTCCTCCAGCAGCTTCAAGCCACGAAGTACCGCTGGAAATGTTGGCTGGCCTTGCTTGTCGCGTCGATAGCGGTCGTGCAGTTCGGCGGGGCCGTCGATGGACAGCCCGACCAGAAAGCCATTCCTGCGGAGAAACTCGCACCAACGGTCATCTAGTAACACGCCGTTGGTTTGCATGGTATTCTGGATTCGTTTGTTGGCTGGAACGTGCCTCCTCTGCAGTTCAATGGCACGTTCGTAGAACTCCACGCCCATCAACGTCGGTTCGCCACCCTGCCAAGCAAACGTGATTTCGTCGACCGCGTCCGGCTGGGCTTCGACGTACTGCTGGATGTACGCTTCCAACGTTTCATCGGACATGCGCCATCGTTCGCCGTCGTCGTACAACTGGTCCTTGTGCAAGTAGAAGCAGTACTCGCAGTCCAAATTGCAGATGGGACCGATCGGCTTGGTTAGGACGTGTAAGCCTTGTGAGACGAAATCGGTCATCGAAATTCCCAGAGGGAAAGCGTGATTTACGAAGACGGCGTGCGGCGAAAGTAGACCGTGATAGAACCGTCGTTGTCGGCGATGCTGTTCCAGGCATCCTGGCAGCGGAGGTACAAATCGCCAACATGCGGCGCGACAAACGTGCCCTTGGCACCAAGGTCCATCGGCTCGCCGAGTTGAAAGTCTCTCATGATGACGCCGGCCAATCGCCCGTTGCCGTTGGCATGTCCATTGGCATCGACTTCGTCTCCATTAGCGGAAACCTTCCACGTTCCTTGCGCCACATAGTCGTACGATTGGCCGTTTTGGAGTTTCACCCCGCTGGCCTGCCAGCCGTATTTGGCCGTTGGCTTCGCCGTCGAGTATCGCGTACCCAGCACGAACTGAAACTTGCGGTTCCACTGCCAGGCGCACAGGTCCGCGCGGTAGCCGTTGTCCAGGTGTTTGACGAACTGATCGTACTCGAAGGAAATCTCGCGGGCGACCGGCCCGTACACGCTTTCGAAGGATGCCCCCGGCTGTTCCGTCATCATACCGATGCCCAAGGCTTTGAGCCTGCCGGAGTAGTTCGGGTTGTTGGCCAACAGATGGCAGAGCGCCCATCGCCATGCGTAAGCTCGCCAGGAATCGCCGGTGATTTGCCCTGCCGCAACGATATCCAGCATACTCTTCGGCGGCGCCTTCTTCAGATAGTCGATTACTACAGGATCGACCTCGACGGCTGGCTGGTCCTTCTTCCAGTATTGTCCCATTTCCGCCATGCCTTCCGAGTACCATGTAGGCCCCGTGCTGCCGAATGTCTGGGCACAATAAGCGTGGATGGCCTCGTGCTGGACGACTCCGTGTTTGTCACACGCGTAGACGACAGAACGCGTTAGACGTCCCAAGGAGATGGAGAGGGTAATTCCCGCGGGTCCAGATATCTTCGCGACGGCTTCCGGTGGAATCGTGCCTTGCGGCCAATTTCCGAGATCGCGGACAACGTAGCACTCGATGATCCTTGCCGGCAAGCGGCCATAATACTGAGAAACCAACGCAATCATCGTCTCCAGCTTGTCCAGTAGGATCTTGGCGCTGCGGTCGGAAATGTCGGTGTGCAGCATGAAGTGTGCGGATCGCAGATCGCGTGGTTTGCCGGGCTGGTCTGACAAGTGGCGGTACCGGTTGATATCTTTCACCTTGGGTGTCCCGGCCTGCGCGGTTCCTTGGGCCAACTCGATGGACAGCTCCTTGATGACCGTGTCGCCCGTTGAAAACCGAGCTGCGAGCAAACGTACGACCTTGTCGCCGGGTTTAACGCGACCGAGATCTTTGCTCTGGAGCTTGACGCTCACATCCTCGGCCAGAGCAAACGCCAGCCGCGGACTGCGTACATATTCGTTCTTAGGGGTCGTCACGATCAGACGATTGTTGCGCAGCGAGTAGGCCTCGCCCGTGATGGTGCAGGTCCCGTAGCCGCCGGCTTCCGCCGGCTGGCTATCGACTTCGACCCCCAGCGGGTATGCCCCTTCGTCAAAAACCAAGATCTCTTCAACCGAGTCCTCGGTGCGTCCGAGCCGGTTCAAGCGACCGGAAAAACGGACCAACGTTCCCCGGGTGAGCGCCTCGGTCGTAAACGTGCCCGACACCTCGACCGTAGCGGGGAACTTGATAACTGCGGCGGCACCACCCAGCGATACGCCGTCTTCTCCTTTCCCCTGGATCTTGAACTCGGTGTCCTTGCCGGCGGAATCTGTGACGACAATCACGCCGGGCGCGACCGATTTGATCTCGCCACTCGTATTGACGCTGCCCAGTAAGGTGATGGTCTGCTGGCCATGCGCCACGGCCGTGACGAGCAAGAGGAGGGAGGCCACAAGACCAGAGAGGGATGAGTGCTTCACAACGTGGGCCTTTCCGGCTGATCGGGACTCATACGTGATTCTATGGAGCGAGATCCGTCTCCAGGTCGTCATATTTGTCGTCGATCACCTTTTCCAGGTCCCCAATATCGACGCCACTCTTGGCGGCCCCCTGGAACCACTCGCGCGCCTTTGCCAGACGATCGTCTCGGGCGTCCTTTAAGGATGCAAGATAGGCAGCCTTTGCCACCAGGCACACCGGGTCGTTTTGGTCAAGCCATGTGTCGGCGATGGCGACGGCCAGCCCCGGCGACAAGTTGTTAATCGGATAGCTTCGATTCCGACCGTCGATTTTCAGAGTGATCGTATCGGCGGTCACACCCACGACACCGGCCGCAGCGTTGTCGCCAGAAGAGATTTCGTCGCCGGCTTCAAGGTTCTTGATGGCTTCCGTCAATGCCGAACGGAAATTGCTGGCGTATTCCGTCAGCAGGCGTAATCGTTCGCATTTGGCCTGATGTTCGGGCAACTTGGGCAACGATTCCACTTTTCGTAATTCCGCCAAAGCACCGTCGAAATCGGAATCCTCCAGCTTTGCGCGTGCCGATTTCAGTGCAGTTGCCAACGTGGCAACCTCCGCGGGTTTTGGCTGCATGGTCGGCGGTGGCGTCGTCTTCGGTTGCGGGTCGCTTACAGGAGGCAGATCGGTCTTCGGTTTCGGCGAGGGTTTAGTTGGGTCGAGTGGCGGTTCCGACACGGGCGGTTTCGAAACGTCTTCTGGCTTCGGCTCGCTCGGAGTGGGGGTCGATTCAGATGGGGTAACAATGACCGGAGTCTCTGGCGAATCGCTGGTTTCGCCGGGCGTTTCGGTCCCCGGATCCATCGGGGAGGTCTCGGGCTCTGGCTCTTTCCGCGTCTCGGTTACGTGTCTCGGCGGGGGTGGCCTATGGCGCAGCGATCTGGGTGGTCTTCCGGACGGGCGAGGAGTCACGATAGGTCTGTTCGTAGCCGGACGACTGTACTGCGAGCGTCTACGATCGGTATCGTTCTCGTCGTCGCCTCCTCCGCCAATGACGGCCAACAGGACGATGGCCAGCACCAGAATGGCTCCACCAAGGCCCGCGGCCAACAGAGGTACCGTCTTCGAGCGATCGGTCCGTTGTCGCACCATGCTCGACGCGGTGCACTCGCTGCCGGTCTCCACACCAGGACCAGTCGAGGCAGATACGGTAGTCGCTGCAGTCGCGTTGGCCCCGAGGGGGACGCCTGTGGGCAGATTCGTGGCTGCGGGACTGGTCGCCGACGCAGTGCCATACTGACCTGTGGCAGGCGCTGCTCCTGTAGGCACGGCCGTACCCGGCACGGGCGCAACACCGCCGGTCGCGTAGCCGGCGGCATGCGGGGCAACCCCTGGGGCCGGTGTTTGAGGCGAGGCCGTCGGGTACGCTTGCGGTGCAGCCGTCGGTGCGCCGGCAGCGGGCGCGGCGCCCGGCGTCGGCATCACGGGAGTGCCAGGTGTCTGCTGTGTGGGATAGGACGTGCCTGGAGCCACGGGCGCGGGGTAGCCAGGCATCCCGGCGGTAGGCGTCGCCGGCGCGTAGGGCATCTGCGGCGCTGCTCCGGGACTTGTCGGCTGAGTGGCCATTGGAAATGGTGTCGTCGGGCCTGCAGGCATCGGCGCTGCCGTTGGCTGGACTGGTGCGGCCGTTGGTGCAGGCATCGGCGTGGCGGCGGGATACGCGTTCGGTTGCGCGGCCGTTGGCAAGGGAGTGGTCGACTTGTCGCGCGGGATGGGACGACGGTATCCGCCAGAAGCGCCTGGCTGGATAGCCGCCAACTGCCGGTCGTATTGGGCGCGTCTGCTTGGGTCCGAAAGGCAATTCTTGGCGGTCGCGATTTCGTCAAGCACCTTTGCCCACTCGGCAGCGCGAGGGCCTGGTCGAATGCTTCGTACTCTGGCAGCAGCTCGATCGGCTGCAGCCGCGATCTGCATCATATTCCCTTCGCCCCGGTCGACGCCCAAGAGCTGGTAATAGTTCGGCTGTTTCAGTTGACCATCCAGCCCAAGCCATTCGTGGTATGGATTGAAGTCATCAGTGACCATGTTTCTCGCCCCGGTTTCCGACCACCGCCCCAAATACTTAATTCTAGGACACTCAGTTATACCGACCATGCGGGTCTGGCATAATCAGTATCTATTCGCTATTACCCCCGAGAATTCTTCGCCTCGACGTTATACTCCTGGCATGTCTGTTTGAAATAGGCCACAGACCCCCTTCCTTCAGGTGGAACAATGAACGTCTCGCCCATCCGCTGCCGTGTTGCACTGATCATCGCCGCCGTTCTCTGTCTGAGTGGAACCGGCCACGCCGATCAGGGCGTGTACGTTCGATTCCAACTGGTCAAGCCGACGGGATGCGAGTACTACGTGCGGCTTGGCGGCTTCATTCACAAGAGCCCATGGTATCTTCAGCGCACCGTGATTCCACTGCTGGCGGACAAGGAAAAGTCAAACCGGGTAGCAGCAGGTGACTCTTCACCGTGGTTTGACCTAAAAAAGCACGCGGGCGACCGGCTGCACGGTCGGCTGAACCGCTCGGGTGGCCTGGCCGAATTCCCGAACGTCACCGCGGATTTCGTCTGCGATCCACCATCGGAAGAACGCGAGGTAGTCATCGAACTGGCAACGTCGCCGGATACGAAGCACGTCGTCAAACGTTTTCGCGAGTCGTTTCGCGGATCGCTGACAAGCTTCCTTGTTTCGCCCAATCTGCGCGACGACGTCGACAGTCTGGAGACGGCGGCCGAGATGACCGACCGCCGTCTTCGTTGGGCTCGCGAAGCGAGCGGCGGGCGGCGGATCAGCCCAAAGGAATTGATCGTACAGACCAGCTTTTGGAGCCCGCAGCGGGAGGAGTTGAACTTAAAGGAAGCCGAGGTGCTTCATTTGCTCGGCTTCAACGTCGTGGGGAATCAGCGACTTGAAGTGCGCGAGAAGTTCGACTTCCGCATGCCCGGCCATACGCACGGGGTCCGCTTTGGCCCGCAAGCGACGCGTGAGGAAGTAGACGAACTAATGAAAAAGCACGCGGCACGATACGACGAGCCGTTTAACCAGGGCGTGCCGTTTAACTTCTCTGACGAAATCGTTAGCCGGCCGCCAATTGGCGACAACGAGCAAGCACTGAAGCATTTTCACGCATGGCTGGCCGCACAGAAGATCTCGCCTCGCGATCTGGGTGTCAGACGTCTGGACGATGTCCGCCCGGTCGAAACGCCAGTTGATATGCGCGAACGCGCAAGATCAAACGAAGCGGCAGCCCGACGCATCTTCTATTACACCTCGCGGTTCCGCCAGCACGCTGCAACCGAGCGAGTCGGTTGGCACACCAAATCGTTCCACCAGCATTTTCCTCCCCGAGCCGTGACTTCGATGCTGGTGGCCGACCACCCGTATTTTGCGGGAAGCGGCTTGGGGATGGGCATGACGCCCAATCCGGCTTGGGGCGGCTATCCATTGGCTGCGGACTGGTTTGACATCGGCCGAAAAAGGCCCGTCGACATGATCGGCATCGAAGACTGGATGGGCCTGCAATTCATGTACGGTCCAAATTGGACCTGGGAGGGCTTTCAACTGATGGGCTTTCAGGCGGCCATCTTTCGCAGCGCCAGCGGCGGACGCTTGCCCACGATTGCCTGGATCACGCCCAGCGACGAGACGAACCTGCGTTTGAAAACCACATCGGCCCTGTGCCAGGGAGCCAAACACTTCTTCTATTGGACCTATGGCCCAACGGCTACGAGCACCGAGAACTACTGGTCGGACTTGCGCAGCGCATACGACGGCATCGCCAGCATGACGCGAAATCTGGCCGCCGCCGAGCACATCATCGCGCCGGGAAAGCCTCGCAAGACGCGTGTCGCGCTGCTGTACAGCATCTCGTCCGATTTGTGGCAACCGTTCGGCTACGTGCATATGTTGGAAAGGCGCGCCACCTACCTGTCGCTTGTGCACGAGCAGTACCTGGTGGATATGTTGACCGAGGAGGATATCGAATCGGGGCGGCTCAATCAGTACGATGTGTTGTACGCCACCGATCCCTGCATCAGCGAGGCGGCAGTCGGCAGAATCGCCGCCTGGGTCAAGGCGGGTGGGTATTTGTACGGCTCGTGCGCAGCCGGCAGCCGGAGTGAATTCAACGAACCAGTGGCGGGCCTTTCACCAGTTTTCGGCATTGAACCGTCGGTGGCAACACAAGCCCAACCGGGCCGGTATCACATTCGCGGTGCCCTGAACGATTTGCCGTACATCGACCAGATCCGCCCCGCGGAGGATTCGAGCGACGAACTGGCAGTGCCGTTTGGCGTGATCGGCACGAAGGTCGCGCTGAAGCCCACCACGGCGGAGACAGTCGGAGTCTTTCGCAACGGGGCACCCGCCATGGTCACACATGCTTGTGGCAAGGGAAAGGCAATCTACATGGGCGCTTGCCCCGGACTGGCATACATCAAAGACGCGAAATTCGTGCCGGCCGAGTTGAAGGAGAAATGGCCGGGTGACATCCGACGAATGATCAACCTACAAGCTAGTCTGTCCCGCGCGTCCAGGCTGGTCGAGTTGTCCCATCCAGTGATCGAGGCCGGCGTCTACGATGCCGATGCGGGAACCGCGCTGGTGCTGGCCAATTTCACGTACGAGCCGATTCACAAGCTGGAGGTCGCGCTGCGGACGCCCAAACGAATCAAATCCGTGCGATCCGTCTCTAAAGGCAGAATAGCTTTCTCACAGGAGAAGGCCGGGGCCGCTGGCGGAAATGCTCATCAAGTGAAATGCGAGGTCGAACTCGGTCTGAACGACATCCTGTTATTCGAGTGACTTCGCAACGTCCGGCCGGCGCAGAATCTCAGTCTTTCCTGTTCGCCTCAGGCCCCTTGAAGATTCGGCTACCGTAATGTTAATCTTGGAGGATTTTACTCGCTCCGCGAGGATCGCTTGGGGCGTGATATGCACCGTTTGTAGAAGAGTGAGGAAGCGAGCATAGTGCCACGGCGTAACGATATACACAAGATTCTGCTGATCGGCTCCGGGCCGATCGTTATCGGTCAGGCCTGCGAATTCGACTACTCCGGCACCCAAGCCTGCAAGGCTCTGCGTGAGGAAGGCTACGAGGTGGTACTGGTCAATTCGAACCCGGCCACCATTATGACCGATCCCGCCACCGCTCAGCGTACATTCATCGAGCCGCTCACCTGGGAGGTTGTGTCCAAGGTGATCGAGCAGGAGCGGCCCGACGCCCTGCTTCCGACGCTGGGTGGGCAAACCGGTCTGAACGTGGCGATGGACTTGGATCGTCACGGGGTCTTGGAGAAATTCGGCGTCAAGATGATCGGCGCCGATGCCAAAGTCATCGCCAAAGCGGAAGAACGCGACCAGTTCAAGGTGGCCATGGAGAGCATCGGCCTGGAAGTGTGTCCTGGCGAGACCGTGCATACGATCGAAGAAGCTCGTGAAGCGGTCAAGGATATCGGATTGCCGTGTGTCGTACGCCCCAGCTTCACTTTGGGAGGCAGCGGCTCGGCAGTAGCCTATAACCGGGACGAGTTCGACACGCTCGTTCGCCGCGGACTCGATCAGTCGCCCATCACCGAGGTGCTGATCGAGGAGTCCGTGTTGGGCTGGAAAGAGTACGAGATGGAGGTGATGCGCGACTTGGATGACAATGTCGTCATCATCTGTTCGATCGAGAACTTCGACGCCATGGGCGTGCACACGGGCGATTCCATCACTGTGGCTCCGGCTCAGACGTTGACGGACAAAGAATACCAGCGGATGCGTGACGCCAGCCTGGCCGTGATCCGCGAGATCGGGGTCGAGACCGGTGGTTCTAATATCCAATTCGCCATCCATCCGGATACGGGCCGGATGGTAGTGATTGAGATGAACCCCCGCGTCAGCCGTTCCAGCGCGCTGGCCTCGAAGGCGACTGGTTTTCCCATCGCCAAGATCGCCGCCAAACTGGCCGTCGGTTATCGGCTGCACGAACTGCCCAACGACATCACGCGCAAGACGAAAGCGTGTTTCGAACCGACCATCGACTATGTGGTCACCAAGGTGCCGCGATTCGCCTTTGAAAAATTTCCCGAGGCGGATGCGACGCTGACGACCCAGATGAAAAGCGTTGGCGAGACGATGGCCATCGGCCGGACTTTCAAGGAGTCATTTCAGAAAGCGTTGCGCGGTCTGGAAGTTGGCAGTTTCGGCTTCGGTTGCGACGGCAAGGATCTGTGGGGCACCGCGGACCAGCCCAGCGAAGACGAGATCCGCGAGAAACTGTCCATACCCAACGACCAACGAGTCTGGCATCTTCGCTACGCCCTCAAGAGTGGCATGTCGATCGACGAGATCTATGAACTGACCGCTATCGACCCGTGGTTCCTGGATCAACTGACGGAGATCGTCGAACTGGAAGAGGAACTGCGCGGATACGGCGACATTGCCGACGTGGACGACGCGTTGCTGAAAAAGGCCAAACAATTTGGATTCTCTGATCGCCAGTTGGCCACGCTGTGGAATTCCAGCGACATGGGCATTCGCGAGCATCGCAAGGCACGTGGCGTCGTTGCCACGTTCAAATCTGTGGACACATGCGCCGCGGAATTCGAAGCGTACACGCCGTACTACTACTCGACTTACGAAGACGAAGATGAAACGCCGCCCAAACAGCCGGACAAGAAACGCATAATGATCCTTGGCGGCGGCCCGAATCGCATTGGGCAGGGCATCGAGTTCGACTACTGCTGCTGCCATGCCAGTTTCGCTTTGCGCGAGATGGGGATCGAGTCGATCATGGTCAACTCGAACCCCGAGACCGTCAGTACCGACTATGATACCAGCGACCTGCTGTTCTTCGAGCCGCTGACGACCGAAGACGTGCTGAATATCTTCGACCGCGTGCAGCCCGACGGTGTGATCGTCCAGTTTGGTGGTCAGACGCCGTTGAACCTCGCTCGGGCCCTGGATTCGGCTGGCGTACCCATCATTGGAACCAGCGTCGATACGATCGAAGCGGCCGAAGATCGCGAGAAATTCCAGAAACTGCTGCACGAGCTGAATCTGAAGCAACCGGCTAACGGTATCGCTGTCAACATGGACCAAGCTCGCGACGAAATGACCAAGGTCGGATTTCCCGTACTAGTCCGCCCCAGCTTTGTACTCGGCGGTCGGGCCATGGAGATCTGCTACGACAAGCAGCAGTTCGAGCGATATGTCGCCGAAGCGTTTGTCGCATCCGAAGGCCAGCCCGTATTGATCGACCGCTTTCTGGAAGACGCCACCGAAGTGGACGTCGACGCGATCAGCGACGGGCGCGAGGTCTACGTCATGGGCGTCATGGAACACATCGAGGAAGCGGGCGTCCATTCAGGCGACTCGGCATGCTCGATCCCACCCTACAGCCTGCCGGGCCCCGTGGTTCAGGAGATTCGCGAGGCCACACACGCGATGGCCAAATACCTGAAGGTCATCGGATTGATGAACGTCCAGTACGCCGTCAAGAAGGAAGATGGGCGGATCAACGTGTATGTGCTGGAAGTGAACCCGCGAGCGAGCCGTACCGTGCCGTTCGTAGCCAAGGCGACCGGCACGCCGGTCGCAAAACTGGCTGCCAAAGTGATGGCGGGCGAGACGCTGGCCGAGTTGGGCGTCAACGGCGAGCCCATCCCGTCGCACGTGTCGATCAAAGAAAGCGTATTTCCGTTTAGAAAATTTGCCGGCGTGGACATCGTGCTGGGGCCCGAGATGCGCAGTACTGGCGAGGTGATGGGCATCAGCGAACGGTTCTCCATCGCCTTTGCCAAGAGCCAACTTGCGGCCGGCGTCGTACTGCCGCCCGAACAGGGGAAGATCTTTTTGAGCGTCGCGGCACGCCACAAAGAACAGATCGTCGGCTTGGCTTGGCGTCTGTCGGCGTTGGGATTCGAGTTGATCGCTACCGAGGGCACGGCCTGCCGACTGGAGCAATCGGGAATCTCGGTCCAGCGAGTCAAGAAGATTGCCCAAGGCCACCCCAACCTGATCGACCACATGATCGATGGAAAGATCGGCCTGGTAATGAACACACCCAGCGGCAAAGGCGCCCGAACGGACGAAGGCCGTATCCGCGCCGCCGCCGTTCAACACGGCGTCTCCTGCATCACCACGATCCAAGCGGCCGAGGCAGCCGTGAAGGCCATGGAAGCCCTGCGCGAAGAGGGCATGAACGTCCAGGCCCTTCAAGATCGTTTTCCGAACGGCAGCAGCGCGCAGTAAGCATTGGCCAAACAATAGGTGTCGTAGCCGAAGTCGTGAGACTTCGGACGGAAGCGGCAAGAACCGAAGTCTCACGACTCCGGCTACACTCAAATGCGACAGTAATTCATTGGCCGATGCTAAGCTGGGCCAAGGCAAACCATCCGCGTGTGGTTTGGCTGAGCGGCAATTCGACTACAATGACGAGTTCACGTTGCCGTGTTCTTCCAGCTCACTGGAGACTTCTAAATGAGCAGACCGTCATCGCGGGGTGTTGTTCTCTTGGCGTTGGCCGCCATCTTGCCCCCCAGCGGCCGGTGTTCTTTGGCCGCAGTTCTGGTGTGCACGCTGCTGGCATTGCCGCCGACGATCAGTGCCGCATCGGCTGAGGACGTCGCTCGGTCGGTTCTCAAGGAGGCCGGCGTACGGGGCGGACTGATCGTGCATGTCGGCTGCGGCGACGGCCGCCTGACCGTGGCCCTGCGTGGCTCGAACCGGTACGTCGTCCACGGCCTGGATGTCGATCTTGCGAACGTGGAAAAGGCCCGCCAGCACGTCCGATCCTGCGGGCTCTATGGACCGGTGAGCGTGGACGTCTTGTCTGGCTCGCAACTGCCGTACGCCGATAACCTCGTGAATCTGGTAGTGGCAAGTGGCGAGTGTCGGGTGGCAAAGGAAGAGATCTTGCGTGTGTTGGTACCCGGCGGTGTTGCTGTCACACTCGATCCTGATACCCGACACCCGAAACCTCACACCCGGTTTACCAAGCCGCGTCCGGAGGACCTGGACGAGTGGACACACTGGTTGCACGATCCCAGCGGCAACGCCGTGGGGCGGGATCGCGTCGTCGGCCCGCCGCGGCAGTTCCAGTGGGCGGCGGGGCCGTTGTGGTCGCGGCATCACAACACGGTGCCGTGTGTCAGCTCCATGGTCTCGGCAAATGGGCGGGTGTTCACGATCGTCGACGAAGGCCCGCCTGCCATGGCCGGCACGACGCCGGACAAGTGGTTCCTTGTGGCTCGCGACGCGTTCAACGGCATCGAGTTGTGGCGGAAGCCAATCACCAATTGGGGTTGGCAGGAATGGAGCACCATCTGGAACGAGCGATTCAACCAACCCAACAACGTGCCCAAGCGATTGGTTGCGGTCGACGACCGCGTTTATGTGACACTCGGCTTCAATTCGGAGTTGACTGCGCTGGACGCCGCTACCGGAAACGTTGTCAAGCGATACGAAGGCACGGAGTTGACCGACGAGATCCTCTACCTGGACGGGTTGCTGATCCTCTCGATAAACCGCGAGCCGCAAGCACCGGGCGAGGTGAAGGACAAACCACCGGTCAGAAAGTACGTGGCGATATTCGACGCGAAAACGGGCACGCGGCGGTGGTCGGAGGGGGACTTCGTCGGCAACAGCACCAAGACCGGTCCGGTGGAACGGGTGACGCATCTGCTGCTGGCGGCGCTCGGCAAACAAGTGTTCCTGCTGGATCGCGACGCGGTGGTCAGTCTGGACCTGGAAACCGGTAGGCAACTCTGGCGATCGCCCCGCCCGGAGAGTTCCGACTACATCAGCCGGTACCATCACCGCATGTCCGAGATGTGCACGCTGGTGGCGACCGACGAGGTGGTCCTGCTGTGCCAACTGGAGCCGATTCAGAAGCGGGTCGGCTGGCGAGTGATCAAGGCCAGGCTCCAAGCGTACGAGAGGAAAACGGGCGAGCCGCTGTGGGAGTACCTCTGCGGCAATTGGGGCCATTTCTGCGTGCCGGATGTGTTCGTCGCGCAGGGGCTCGTCTGGGTACACGATAAGGAAACCATGTCAATCGTCGGGCTGCAACCGCTCAGCGGAGTTGAGAAGCGCCGGCTGTCGACCGAGAAGGCACTCGATAACGGCCATCACCACCGTTGCTATCGCAACAAGGCGACGGAACGGTTTTTGATGACCAGCTACCGCGGCGTGGAGTTTGTCGATTGGGCCTCGGGCGACGTGGACCGAAACCACTGGGTCCGAGGCACCTGCCGGTACGGCGTGATGCCCTCGAACGGTCTGCTCTATTCCACACCGCACCCGTGCGACTGTTACATCACGTCGAAGCTGAACGGGTTCTACGCACTGGCCCCGGAACGGAGAATGCAGGACGAAGGACGAGGGACGGAAGGGACGCAAAGGACAGAATGGACGGATCGTTTGGAGAAGGGACCCGCGTACACCGCGTCCGACCTCCAGTCTCCAGCCTCCAGCCTCCAGCCTTCCCCCTGGCCTACCTATCGGCGCGATCCTGCTAGGACCGGCTGCGCAGATGGGCCCGCCCCGTCGAACCTGAATGTTGCATGGAAGACGACGCTGCCTAGCGGGCGGATCAGCGCGCCGGTTGTGGCCGAGGGAAAGGTATTTGTGGCCTCGATCGACGCACATACCGTACACGCCTTGGACGTTGATGGAGGCGGGCAACAGTGGAGCTACGTTGCCGCGGGGCGCGTGGACACTCCGCCAACGGTCTGGAAGGGGCGGGCCATCTTTGGCTGTCGCAGCGGCTGGGTGTATTGTCTGCGGGTGTCGGACGGAACCCTGATGTGGCGTTTCCGCGCGGCGCCGGGAGACCGTCTGGTCGTGGCTCACGGAGGGTTGGAATCGGCTTGGCCAGTGCACGGCAGCGTGCTGGTTCGCGACGGCAAAGTCTACCTGACAGCGGGACGAAGTTCGTTCCTGGACGGCGGTGTCATGGCGTACTGCCTGGACGCCGCGACGGGCAAAGTGCTCGACGAGCGACGGATCGCGCACCAGCAGGATATGCCCGTGGACACAGGGCGGAACCAAAACGACGACACCGGGGTCTTGTCGGATCTGCTGGTCAGCGAAGGCGATGGTGTGTACATGCGACATCTTCAACTGTTCGGCACGGACGAGGCGAATGCGGGCTGGGGGCAACGAGTCGGCGCGACCGCCGGTATGTTGGACGACTCGTGGTTCAACCGTACGGTCTGGTTGGTCGACGGCCGTGACCAGGGCGAACTGCTGGTGCATGACGAAGGAGGCGTCTATGCGGTGCGCGTCCACAAGTCGCGCGGGCACGGACAGTACATCGAACCCGGCACAAACGCCTACCATATCGTGGCGACCGACCGCACGCCGGCCGCTGCGCCGAAGTCAGGCAGGAAGAACAAGCTGAACACCACCGTCTGGCCAAGGCCAAAGAAGACGCGTTGGTCCATGCCGATGCCGATTCGCGTGACAGCGATGGCGGTGGGCGGCGAAACGTTGTTGTGTGCGGGAACGCCGGATACGCTCGACCCCAAAGAGCCGTGGGCTGCCTACGAAGGCAAGCGTGGCGGCGTGCTGTTCGCCCTGGCGACCGAGGACGGTGTGAAAAAGGCGGAAACGAAACTCGACGCCGCGCCCGTGTACGACGGCATGGCCATTGCCAACGGAAGGCTGTACTTGTCAACCGTCAATGGGACGCTGCTTTCGATCGGCGACCTGTGAAAGTAGGTCCTCGCAAGAATGCGCCGTGATTAAGAAGAAGTATCGCATGCTGTTCGGCTGTCGTGTTACACTAGACCTGACAGCATCACATGATTTTGCCCGACAATGATTTTGCTTTGTTCCTCTTCGAGCAAAATGATTGGCGGGCAAAATCATGCGGAAACGAATGACACCACGCTTAACGTCGTCTGAACTACAACGCCACTGGAGGAATCCATGAGACGCTTACGACTCATTGCCGCGGCCATGGTGATGTTGGCAAGTTCCGCAGGGGTCGGCGCGGCGGAGTACGCGAAAAAGACCTCGTGGGCCGAGACGATGACGGCCATGCGCGTCATCTACCTGCAATCGCCGGAGGCGGAACAGGCGGCTGCACGCGATTCACTGTTCAAGCCGTTCGACAGCGGCCCGATCGACGGCAATGGCCCTGCCCGCGAGGTCGTCGTCGATGTGGCCGGTTTGAAGGAAATGCGGCTCGTTGCCATCTGCCAGAAGAGCCCCGCCAACTGCAATATCTGGGGCGAGCCGAAGCTGATTGCCAAAGATGGTACTGTCACCAAGCTCACGGACCTCAAGCCCACCAAAGTCAGCGTCGGCTGGGGCCAGTTGCTCGTGGACAAGAACTGGCAGAACCACCCGCTGATCGTGGGCGACCGCCAGTTCGAGTTCGGCTTCTGGGTCCATGCCGATAGCGAACTGACATTCGCTTTGGATGGCAAGTACGACCGGTTCGAGGCATTCGTTGGCGAGGACAAGGACCGTGCGGCCGGACTGGTGCGTTTCAAGGTGCTCTCGGCCGCGGTGCCGTTGCCGAAGTTCTGGTCGGAGTTGGCGAGCGACTTCCCTCTGCAGACCGGTTGGCTGCGCTCGGATGCCGGGGCCGACGGCCTCGCGGCGTGGTTCGGGCGACGCAAGACGGGCTCGTTGGAACAGGAGATCATCGGCCGCGTGCTGCGGGAAGCCGCGCCCGATTCACCGTTGCGCGCCGAACTCGAAACGCTCGTTGCGGCGAAGGCCGGCGCCGGCGACGGGCGCTGGCTCGATCTGTACGTCCTCGCTTGCCGTCATCGCGATTGCGCCGCAATGTTGAAGACGCTCGCCAGCGCGGACGTGAAAGCGGCCTTCGAGAAGGAACTCGCCGCGCTGGTGGCCGCCAAAGCGCCGGCCGAGGACGCGCGCTGGGACCAACTGCGTGCCCGCGTCGTTCGGGCCGGGGAACTCGATCATCAGTTCGCGACCCTGCAACACGACATCCGGCAGCGCGCGGTATTGAGCAAAGCCACGGGCGAACGAGTCTGGAACGGCACCACATACATTCCCACGGAACGCTCGACTGCCGAGGAAATCGCCAGCCAGGTGTTCAACCCTACGGCGCTCGTGCTTGAAACCGACCGCGATCCCGCCGACATTGTGCTGCGAAGGACGACGGCGTTGCTGGCCGACCTGAAGAAGCTAGCCGGGAGCGAATTTGCCTCCTTCGACGAGCCGCTGGCGAAGTTCCGGCAGGCTGTGGCCGAAACGCCCGTTACCGACACCGACGCGCGACGCGCGTTGCATCACGAAATCTGCCGGATCCGCCGCCGGATCGCGTTTGCCAACCCGCTGCTCGACTTCCAGGATTTGGTTTTCATCAAACGCCACCGCGCCTTCTATCACCACATGTGCGACCAGTTCTACGGCATCGTCCAGAACCCTGGTGGTGGCCTGTATGTGCTGGAAGATGCTTTTGGGCCGAACCCGCAAGTGCGCGACATCCTGGCCAACTCGATCTGCGAAACGGGCAGGCTTGAGGGCCAGAGACTCAGCGGCGGCAGCGTCAAACGGCCCAGCCTACGTTACGACGGCCAGCGGACATTCAGCGGCGAAGACGCCGAGGGCGGTTCGTTCCTCTCGCCCGCGCTCTCGCCCGACGCCCTGCAGGTCGCATTTGCCTACGTCGAACGCAAAGGCGGCAAGGAGCAGATCTTCCACGAAGACCCGACTCGTGGCCACTGGGACGCCCAGCGATGCTACCACATCTTCAAGGTCAACGTGGACGGCACGGGGCTCGAACAACTCACCGACGGCACGTGGAACGACTTCGACCCGTGCTGGCTGCCCAATGGCCGGCTGGCGTTCATCAGCGAGCGCCGTGGCGGCTACCTGCGTTGCGGCCGCGCCTGCCCGCTGTACAACCTGTACGATATGAACACCGATGGCAGCGGCATCAACTGCCTGAGCTTCCACGACAGCAACGAGTGGCACCCCAGCGTATCGCACGACGGCCGCATCGTCTGGACGCGTTGGGATTACGTGGACCGTCACGGATGCATTGCGCATATGCCCTGGATCACGACGCTCGACGGCCGTGACCCGCGCCCGCTGCACGGCAACTACGCCCCGCGCCAATCGCGTCCCGATATGGAGCTGTACGTGCGTGCAATTCCCGGCTCGGCGAAATACGTCGGCCTGGCCGCGCCGCATCACGGCCAGGCTTATGGCTCGATCGTCATCATCAACCCGAAGTCTCCGGACGACGACGGCATGGGGCCAGTGCGACGCTTTACACCGGAGGTGGGTTTCCCGGAGAGCCAGGGCGGCCGACAAGTCTACAGCACGCCGTGGCCGCTCAGCGAGAATTATCATCTTTGCGTTTACGATGCCGCCATGAGCGGCGCGTCCCTCAGACGTCCGGGCGATAACTACGGCATCTATCTGGTGGACGCGTTCGGCAACAAAGAGCTGCTGTACCGCGATCCCGATGTCGGCTGCATGAACCCGATACCTTTGCGGCCACAGACGCTGCCCGCCGCGCCGGCCACCACGCTCGCCGAGGTCCGGGACCGCAAGGCGATCAGCATTGGCGACGAAGGCGAGGCGACGATGGCGGTCATCAACGTCTATGATAACCAGAAGGGCTGGCCCGAGGGCACGAAGATCCATTCGTTGCGCGTCCTGCAACTCCTGCCGTGTGCGGTGCCCAGCGGTGGCCTGCGCCCGCACGAAACCGGCAAGCGGATCGCCGAGGCCCGAGACTCGGTCGTGCCGTGCCGCTGGGTGCTCGGCACGGTGCCGGTTGAAGAAGACGGCAGTGCGCACTTCACGGTGCCGGCCTATCGCGAGTTGTTTTTTCAGGCCCTTGACGAACGCGGCATGGCGATCAACTCGATGCGCTCGGCAACCCACGCGCGCCACGGCGAGCAGTTGGTCTGCCAGGGCTGTCACGAACACAAATCGCAGGCCAGCGAGCCGCCCGCCGTGCTGCCATTGGCGTTGCGGCGCGCGCCGTCCACTCCGAAGCCCGACGTAGACGGTTCGAATCCGTTCAGCTATCCCCGTCTCGTCCAGCCCGTACTCGACCGCAACTGCGTGCAGTGTCACGAGGAGAAGAAGGACAAGAAGGCGCCAAACCTCGCGCGGGAACCGATCGCGAACAAATTCTACGCCTCGTACAACACGCTTGTGAACTACGGCTTCACCAGCTACGGCGACAGCTATCGTACGCTGAATGGCCGATTCGGCGCGCGCGGCTCGCAGCTCGTCGAGATGCTGGAAAAGGGCCACCATGATGTAGAGCTTTCCGAGGAAGATTTCCATCGTCTGACGCTGTGGCTCGACTGCTGCTCGATGTTCTACGGCGTGTTTGAAAAGGAGCCGGGCGAGGCCCAACTACGCGGCGAGATCGCCCGGGCCATCTTGGAGTAACTCGGAACGAGCAACTGGAGATACCGCCGGGAGCTACTGGCCATTCGGCCCCAGAGAGGAAACAACCGATGCGGCTTACCGTCACAGATGTGGCTCGCATGATGGATCTTAGTGCGGTGAAGACCGACACCGATCTTGACGCGGTTCAGCAACTGGCCGACCATGCGAAACGGCTCGACTGTTTCTGCGCCTACGTGCTGCCCTGTTATGTGACGCGATTGAAGACGCTTCTGGACGATGCGCCCAGTGTACTGGTCGGCGCCGCGGTGGGCTTTCCTTCCGGCGCTCACGCCACGGCTGTAAAGGCGGCCGAAGCTCGGCAGTGCGTCGCCGACGGCGCCGGCGAACTGGATATGGTGATCAACGTCGGTATGCTTCGCAGCGGTCAGTGCGATTTCGTCGAACAGGATATCAAGGCGGTGATCGACGCGGCCGAGGGCAAGCTGGTGAAGGTGATCCTCGAAACTCACTATCTGACCGACGACCAGATCCGTCGAGGCAGCGAAATCTGTGTCCGCGCGGGCGCCGATTTCGTCAAGACGGGTACCGGCTGGGCTGAAACCGGTGCTACGCTGCACAATATCGCCCTGATCAAAACAGTCGTCGGCGAAGACGCCAATGTGAAGGCATCGGGCGGCGTTCGCGACTTGGAAACGTTGGTCGAGATGTATCGACTCGGTGCGCGCCGATTTGGCGTCAACATCGATGCGGGAATTCGGATCCTCGACGAGTGCGCTAGTCTGCCCGATGCCGCTGTTCAAGTGTGAGGCATCATGACACAAGGCTGTGGCCGGTCTCCTGACCGAGCCACACAACACGACCGAAGGTCTCCTTCACAATGACGATTATCGCGTACGATCTTGGGACCGGCGGAAACAAGGCTTCGCTTTACGACGCGGACGGTCGTTGCCTGGGCGCCGTGTTTGTCCCGTATGAAACCACCTACCCACGAGCCGGCTGGCACGAGCAGCGGCCGATGGATTGGTGGCGCGCGGTGGTCGAGAGTACAAACCGGCTGTTGGCTGGCGAGAACGTTGACGCCCAGGCGATCGAATGCCTGGCCATATCGGGCCACAGTCTGGGCTGCGTCCCACTGGGGCCCGACGGATCGTTGTTGCGCGAGAGCACGCCGATCTGGTCGGACAAACGCCCCGGTGAACAAGTCGACCGGTTCTTCGACAAAGTAGATCCCGCCGACTGGTATCGTACTACGGGGAACGGGTTCCCGGCGCCGCATTACACGGTCTTCAAGATCATGTGGTACCGCGACAACGAACCGGAGATGTTCGGGCGGATCGACAAGATCATCGGCACGAAAGACTTCATCAATTTCAAGCTGACTGGCCGAATCAAGACGGACTACAGTTGCGCGTCCGGCAGCGGCGTGTACGATCTGTTGGGCTGGGGCTATTCCGATCGCTTGGTTGCGGCCAGCGATTTGTCGCCGGAGCTGTTTCCTGACGTCGTCCCGTCGTCCGAGATTCTAGGCGAACTTCTGCCGGAGGCGGCCGAGCAGTTGGGTTTGCCGAAGACGGTCAAAGTGGCATGCGGCGGCGTGGACAACTCGTGCATGGCTCTGGGAGCCAAGAACATCGCCGAAGGTCGCACCTATGCCTCGCTCGGTTCATCATCTTGGATCGCCGTTTCCTCCGAACAGCCGGTTTTGGATGAACGAAGCAAGCCCTACGTGTTCACGCACGTCATACCCGGCATGTTCACATCGGCGGTAGGCGTCTTTTCGACCGGTACGTCGCTGAAATGGGTGCGAGACCAGATGTGCCACAACCTCGTGGCGCAGGCCGAAACGGTAGGCACGGATCCGTATGACGTTATAACGTCGCTGGCCGCACAGTCGCCCGTTGGTGCCAACCGGCTGTTGTTCAATCCCAGCCTGGCCGGCGGATCGTCCTTGGACCCCAGTCCGCACATCCGCGGGGCCTTTCTGGGCTTGGATTTGGGGCACACGCAGGCCGACGTCGTTCGAGCGGCCCTGGAAGGGATTGCGTTGAATCTCCGTATGGTGCTGGACGAACTGCGGCGGCTGTGTCACATTGGCGACGAACTGGTAGCGGTCGGCGGCGGCAGCAAGAGCAGTCTGTGGCGACAGATCTTTGCGGACGCGATGCGGATCCGCGTGGTCAAGACGAATATCGGCCAGGAGGCCGGTTCACTGGGCGCCGCTGCGGTTGCCGCCGTGGGTGCCGGATTGTGGGACAGTTACGAACGGATCGACAACGTGCATCAGGTGGAAGCCGTCGCCGAACCGGATGCCGACAACGCCGCCGCGTACGACAAACTGCTGCCGGTCTTTCGGCGAGCGTGCCACACGCAGGCCGAGCTAGGCGACATGTTGGCGGAATTGGACTAGTGGAGTTTCAGGCAACTATTTGATTTCAAGGAGAGAGCTAATGGCGTCTCTACCCGAGTATGTGTCAGCAGCCAAACCCGTGCCTCAAGAGGCCCGCGCGGCATGGTACAAGAACACCGCTCAGACCTATGCCGGCATTATGTTGTGGTTCGTGTTCTGGCAAGACATCGTCTCCGGCAGCCCAACACCGGGCGGGACGCTTGCAGCCGGCGTGGGCATTGCTTTGCTGGGACTTCTGTTGGCGGCTTTGTTCTGTCACTTTCTGACATACTTGGTGCCTGGCCTGCTGGGAATGAAGACCGGCCTGCCGTTGTACGTGGTCGGAACTTCGACCTACGGGGTCTACGGCGGTTTCCTCATGCCCGGTTTTCTAATGGGCGCGCTACAGTTCGGTTGGTTGGCGGTCAATGCTTTCTTCTCGTGCTGGGCAATCTGCAAGTGCTTCAACATCGGTACCGACGCTTACGGCGACGTCATCGTGCCGGGGCCAATCCACGGAATAATGACGACGGTCTTCATTCTGCTGGCAGTGGGAGTCGGTTTGAAAGGCATTCAGTACGTTGCCAGGGTAGCCACGTTTGTGCCGTTGGTGCCTCTGGGTATCCTGCTTCTCTTGTTGATCAAGACGGCTGGCGGAATCGGCGACGCGAGCAAGGTCGACTGGAACGAGACAGCTCGAACTGCGGTCACCGTCAAGACGAAGGCTCTGGATGATGCGAAAGCCAGCGTCGCGTCCGGCACAGATGACGATGCCAAGGCGAAGGCCGAGAAGGACCTCGAGGCGGCTGAGGAAAAACTGGAGACGGCTAGGGATATTCAAGCGACAACTCCGCTTGGTGTGGGCACAGCGTTCCTGTTCTTGTCGCTGTACGTGGTAGGCTTCTTTGCGACGGCTGGTGCTGCCGGCGCCGATTTCGGCATGAACAACCGAAATGCTAGCGACGTGCAGTGGGGCGGTTTGGTCGGCATCGTCGGCGCGACGTTCTTTGCGGGAGCTGTCGCCACCCTTGTCATTGCTGGCGCCTACGGCGGCGGCATGGTATCCGATGCAAATATGGGCGAACTGAACCCCGTGAAACTGATGGGGGACCCGAATATCCTGGGCGAGCAGACTGCGAATTGGATGTTGCTTCTACTGGCGCTCGCGTCCTTTGCACCGGCATGTTTCCCGGCATTCATCGCCGCCAACAGCTTCAGAACGACGATGCCAAACGTCAGCCCGTGGATCACGGTTGGCCTGGGCACTGTGGTGTCGATTTTGCTGGGCGTCAGCGGCGCCGCGGGTCAGGCAGTCGATGTCTTCAAGGTTGTGGGGGCCTCGTTCGGACCGATTTGCGGTGCCATGATGGCCGACTACCTGCTGGCCGGGCGAAAGTGGGCTGGGCCACGAGCCGGATTCAACCTGGCCGGGTGGATTTCCTGGGCTGCGGGCTTCGTTGTGGGGGCCATGGACTTGGTCGGTTCGAAGATTGGCGCCCTGTCATTCCTCGAAGTAGGCGTGCCCTGCCCGCCGATGGCAGCGTTGATCGTTGGGTTTGTGCTCTACGCAGTTCTGGCCAAGCTCGGCCTGGAAAGCAAAACGCTTGACGTTGCCAGCGACTGAGGAATTCCGGTAAATTGAAGAGACTGTTTTGACAGTCTCTTAACCGACGCATGAATGGGTTGTGAGGCCGTTTGTAGTCCCGCCTTTAGGCGGTTTTCAGTGGTGGTCGTTTCAAAGACCGCCTAAAGGCGGGGCTACGAACCAATTCGCGCGTCCACTCTGTCCCTTTCATCTGATAGAACGAGTTGCCGATATGAAGGCGGCCCCAACGATTCGCGGCCTGTGCAGTTCAGCTTGGGCGGTCTGTGGCCTCATGCTGCCGACCGCCGTCGCTGGTGCGGAAGCGCCGGAGTATCTGGGGCCGACGGTCGTCTTGGCATCGAAAGATGCCAAGACACTCTATGTCGCGAATGCCGACGCGCGCCAGATTGCGTGGGTCGAACTGCCCGGCGGCAACGTTGCGCGGCGTGTTGAAGTCCCGGCCGAACCGACCGGCATGGTTCTGAGCCCAGATGGGACGAAGCTGATCGTCACGTGCGCCGCGCCGAAGAGTACGATTGCCGTGATCGACACGGTCGCGGGCAAAATCGCCGCGACGATCCCGGCGGGACATACGGCCACGTGCCCCGTAATTACGCCTGACGGAAAACGGCTGTATGTCTGCAACCAATTCGATAACGACGTGTCGGTAATCGACTTGGCGACCAGCAAGCAGCAGACGCGGATCAAGATGGTTCGGGAACCGACCGCGGCGGCCGTCACGCCGGACGGACAATTGGTACTGGTGGCCAACTTCCTGCCGAACGCCAAAACCGACGCGATCTACGGACCGCAAGTCGCCGCGATTGTGGCGTTTATCAATACCAAGACGAACGAAACGACCACGATCGAGCTGCAAAACGGCACTCACAGCCTGCGAAGTATGTGCATCTCGCCCGACGGCAAGTACGCCTACATCACGCACATTCTTTCCAACTTCGATCTGCTCACTTCTCAACTGGACCAAGGATGGATGAACATCAACGCGATCAGCGTCATCGACATCCAGAAGCGGAAGCTGGTCAACACCGTCGGATTGGACGAGACGTTTCAGGGCACCGGCAATCCTTGGGGCGTGTGCTGCACGGCCGACGGGAATTGGATCTGTGTCACCCATTCCGGCACGCACCAGTTGAGCATTGTCGATGCTGCGGCCGTACTGGAAACGCTTGTCCATCTGTACATTTCTCCTTTGGCCGGGGCCATCCCTGACGATCCGCGACTGGCGACCAAGCCACAGCGAAGGGTCGAGTTGCCGGGCAAAGGCCCTCGCGGGTTGGCGGTCGTTGGTTCCAAGGTGTACGTGGCCGAGTATTTCAGCGACACGCTGGCCGTGGTCGACCTCCAGGGCAAGGACGACGACAAGCCCGGGTCGATCGCGTTGGGTCCCAAGCCAGAGTTGACCGTCCGGCGTCAGGGCGAGCTTCTGTTTAACGACGCCACGATCTGCTACCAGCATTGGCAAAGCTGCGCCAGTTGTCATCCAGACGGCCGCAGCGACGCATTGAACTGGGACCTGTTGAACGACGGCGTAGGTAATTTCAAGAACACAAAGAGTCTGATTCTCTCCCACGATACCCCACCGTCGATGTCCGAGGCTGTTCGTCCGACGGCCGAAGCGGCCGTTCGCGCGGGACTGGAACACATCCTGTTCGCCTACCGGCCGGAACACGAATCCGTGGCACTTGACGAGTACGTCAAATCGCTTAAGCCGGTGCCCAGCCCGCATCTGGTGGACGGCAAACTCAGCTCGGCCGCCGAACGGGGTAAGGAGCTGTTTAGAAGCGCCCGTGTAGGCTGCCACCGATGCCATCCGTCATCGCTGTACACCGACCTGAAGATGCACGACGTGGGCACGCGAGGCAAGTACGAGTACAAAGACAAGTACGACACGCCAACGCTGATCGAAGTCTGGCGCACGGCCCCCTACCTGCACGACGGCCGCTACACAACGATCAAAGAGTTGATCGTGGAAGGTAAACACGTCCTGAGCAGCAGCCGTTTCGAATCGCTAAGTGAGCAGGAAATAAACGACTTGGTGGAGTTTGTGTTGTCGCTCTAGTGCTTTGTCATCGCTTAGATTTAGGGTGGCCGGGGTTGGAGGGCGTAGCCCGAAACCCCGGGGCTTCCTTCGCTAACGCTCAGTCCAGCCCCGGCCACCCAACCCCAACTTTCTGCATTGACAAAGCACTAGCGATTTCTGTAACGGTTGAGTCTACTCTCCGGTCGCCTTCTCGTATCCCGGTACGCTCGGCGGTAACTTCGAATTCCAGTAGGATGTCTGCATCAGCCTCCATCCGCCTGGAATGCCCTCTCCACCGGGATAGTACGACCACTTTACGCGTGCCTTCTCTTCAGGCGCGACCGATACCACTTGATTCAAGGTCTCGCTTTCTGGGCTGATCACCGGCGGCCGTGAGTTCTTGAGGCGTTCGAGCACGCGCAGCCTGACCGTGTGAACTTGATAGGTGCGCTCCAGATCGTCAACTTGGATAAACGTAAACGCGTACCATCCGACCCGCTTTGGCTGGGCGTCGAACGAGAAGAAGACCTCGCCGTCAGCCGCCGCGGCCCGAACGTCCTCTCGCCCTCCTGAGACGACTAGCTTCCCATCCAGCCCAAACATGACTTGCCATCGCGCGGTCATGTCGTACAGATCCACGGAAATGCGCTTCGGTTGCGGTGGTTGCTCGGCTTTCTTCTCCTGCCCGAATGCGCAGGCCGCAAAGGCCAGGGCAAGAGAGACTGGCATCGCTTTCTTCATCTTTTGATTCCCAACGCAGTATCGGGCGCAGTCTACCTTCCCCGGGCATAGTCTATAAGCTTCCCTTCGCGCGTCAGCGTGATCAGCCGGTGTCCACCAGGGGTCTTCGGCAACCTCCAGACCTGAATCGACCAGTTTCCTCCTCTTCGCTTGGCTGTGTATTCGGCGCGATCGGCCCAGGTCTCTTTGTCCGCGATATGGGTTTTGGCAATCGAAATCGCCTTGGCTTCGTCAATCGCCTCAAGTCGTTCGTACCGCCCTCGCATCTTATCGCTGTGGCCGAAAACGAGCGCCTCCTTGTTCAGCTCGACGAGTTTCACTTCGAACGTCTTGACGACGGTGGGCGGATCCCCCGATGTCTTGCGCGACAATACGAGCGTTGGCGGCAGGGCATCCCACCGCACGTCCCACGTACCAGCCCTGGTGTCTCCCGCTGGCCCAACGTACCGCCACTGGTAAGTGCCGTCTGCGCGGAAAGTTATCTCGCCGTCGCAGGGTCCGAGGCCGTCCCATTCCCCGTGCAGCAGCTTCTCTAACGCAGTGATGGCGTCCGCCGGTTTCTCGGCAGACCACGCCGATGCCGTACCAACTAGTCCAACAGCCGCCGTCAGAAACAAAGTACTCACCTTCGGTGTTTTGCTGTTCATTCGTTTCTCCAATATCCAGACCGCCAAGCCACCCCTTCGGAGCCAAAAACTCCAGGGATACACCACATAAGGAATGACGAGACACAGCGGGCATAGTTTCTTGAGATATGGCTAGTGCTTCTACGGCATGGACAGCTCTTGTTCTGATTCCGTCAGATGATCACAGCGAGGTATTCCATCCAGCACATGGATCGTCTACTGTAACAGTATCAAACCTGCTGCCCGGAGACGAAGACGATGAAAGCGTGTTTCTGCATCCTTGGCTTGCTCCCTTGTCTTTTCCCGTCGGTCGGAACCGTCAGGGCCGACGCCCCGAATGTCATCTTTGTACTGACTGACGATCAGGGCTATGGCGATTTGTCGTGCCACGGGAATCCGGTGCTCAAGACGCCGTACATCGACAAGCTTTACCGCGAGAGCATTCGGTTCACCGATTTTCACGTTGCGCCGATGTGCACGCCGACGCGTGGCGAGCTGATGACGGGGCAGTATGCACTACGAAACGGTGCAAATTGCGTTTGCTCCGGACGAACGTTTATGCGTCAAGGCCTTCCCACGATGGCCGATGTGTTTTCAGCAAGTGGCTATCGCACAGGCATCTTCGGCAAATGGCACTTGGGCGACAATTATCCGCATCGCCCGAAGGACCGAGGCTTCGGTCGAGCCGTCTATCACTTGGGATGGGGCATCACTTCAACATCCGACTATTGGAATAACGACTACTTTGATGACTACTTCCGAGATGATGGCGTTCTGAAGCAGTTTCCCGGCTACTGCACGGATGTCTGGTTCGACGAAGCGATGAAGTGGATCCGGCAGTGTCACGCGAAAGACCAACCGTTCTTTGCCTACATTTCCACCAACGCACCTCATGGGCCCTTCTTTGCGCCGGAGAAATACAAAGAACCATACAAACATTTGGACCGTGACACCGCAGGCTTCTTTGCCATGATCGCCAACTTGGACGAGAACATGGCACGGCTCGACGCGATGCTCGAAGAAACCGGACTGCGCGACAATACCGTCCTGATCTTCATGACGGACAACGGCGGTACGGGAGGCATCAAGGTCTACAATGCTGGAATGCGCGGCGCCAAAGCGAGCCTTTACGAAGGCGGACACCGAGTTCCGTGTTTCGTTCGCTTTCCCGATGGCGGCCTTCGAGAACCCGACGACATCCATACGCTCACGCATGCGACAGATATCCTGCCGACGTTGATCGACCTGTGCCGCTTGCAGAGGCCCAAGGGCGCGAGTTTTGACGGCGCCAGCCTCGTCCCGCTGCTGAAAGGCGAGGCCCAAGCGGCATTCGATCGGCGGCCGATGGTTGTGCAGTACGGCGGGCTTGATCCGGCGCATCCACAAAAATGGGACGCGACCATGCTGTGGAAACGTTGGAGGCTGGTGAAAGGGAAAGAACTGTACAACGTCCAGGATGATCCGGGGCAGAAAAACGATGTGGCCGGCGAGCATCCGGATATCGTTCGGAGGCTGCGGCGTCAATACGCGGATTGGTGGGCGACGGTGGAGCCGACGCTGGACGACTTCGAGACCCTCACGCTGGGATCGGCTTGCGAGAACCCAACGCGACTGTCATCGCTCGACTGGCTCGCTCCGAAGCTAGTCATCGCCGCGCAGACGGTCGATGTGCGTCTGCTGGGCGAGCCCGTCATCGAAGGCTCTCTTCCGATGGGCCGACCGCTGCCCGTAATGAACGCACCGTGGAACGTCATGGTGGATCGCGACGGGCAGTACGAGATCTCGCTGCGTCGGTGGCCGAAGGAAGCCGACACAGCCCTCGCTGCCGGTCTTCCGGCCTACGAAGGTGTCGACGGCGTCTACCCGGCGGGCAAGGCCACACCGATCGCTAAGGCGCGACTGAAGATCGGTGATGTGGACGTATCGAAACCAGTGTCCGGGGACGATAAGGCGGCCACGTTTGCCGTACGACTGACGGCGGGCAAGACTGAACTGCGGACTTGGTTCTATGATGAACGCGGCAAGGAACTGTGCGGAGCGTTCTACGTTTCGGTTCGCAGACTCGGCCAAGACAAATAGCAGAAGGATGGACCACCATGCAGGCTAGTTCGATTTGGGTAGTCACGTTTGTGCTTCTGCTCTTTGCAGTGACCGGCGCGTCGATCGCGGCAACGCCACCAACGGCCGATGAGACTCCTGTCTGTCACTGGAACTTCGACGGCGGTTTGGAGGATCGAGCAGGCCAATCGGCAGACAAACTATCCACTCGCGATGGCACTGCCCGCTTCGTCGACGCATCCGAACTGCCGGGCGTCGCGGGCAAGGCGGTCGCATTGGGAGTCCAAGCTGGCGACGCTCAATATCTGGTTGCACCGGTTTCCGACGACATCCAGCTTGGGGCCAACTACACCATCGAGGCCTGGATTCAGCCTATTCAACTCGGCACGTGGAATCGTTTGGTGCTCCAGTGGGCCGGTCCGCCGAACTACGCTTACCACGTGGCGGTCCATAATGGTCTAGCGAGCCTCTGCCACAACCAGACAAACGGCGAATACCTCTTTGCCGAAGGAGGTCGTATGGCTGTGGGGCGTTGGCACCACTTGGCCGCTGTCGCTCGACGAAACAACAGCGAGCCGGCACAAAGCGTGCTGACGGTCTATCTGGACGGTCGACCTGTGGGAACCGCTCCGTTCGACGGTACGGTCCGGACCGTTGCTGCCGAAGGATTGGGAATCGGCGATTCGGCAGGGGCACCGTCTGCGAGTTGCCGTTTTCGAGGCTACATCGACGAGGTGACCATCTGGAAGCGAGCGTTGGCAGCCGAGGAGATTGCTTCCCACCACGCCGAACGGGCTGATGTCTTGCGCGAATTGGAGCGTGTTCGCCGGAAATTGGAAATGGAAAAACGAGCGGAAGTCTTCGCCCGCTTGCAGCGACATGGGGTAAGAGAGATCGTCTTTGCCGAGCGTGCTCCGGGTCGAGATCCCGCTGGGCATTACTACGCGAACTTCGGTTACTCGTGCATCGACCCGACGTATTGGATCCACGGTGCGGACGGAGGCAGGTTGTGCAAGCTGAACGTGCGCACCGGCGAGTTGACCGCGCTGGTCGACGACCCTCAAGGTGCGGTTCGCGATCCTCAGGTGCATTACGACGGCGAGAAGATCCTGTTTTCCTACCGCAACGGTGGCACCCATTCGTACAATCTGTACGAGATCCAGTCGGACGGGACCGGTTTGCGGCAAATCACCGACGGTCCTTGGGACGACATCGAACCGACTTACCTGCCGGATGGCGATATCATGTTTTGCTCGTCGCGATCGAAACGATATATCGGCTGTTGGCTGGCACACACCGCGACGCTTCACCGCTGTGACGCTTCGGGGCAGGACATCCGAATGGTCTCGTCCGGTTCCTTTACGGAAAACACGCCCGCTGTGCTGCCCGACGGACGCGTGCTGTACACGCGCTGGGAGTATGTGAATCGCGATGCGGTTAGCTTCCATCACCTCTGGACGGTCAATCCGGACGGCACGGGCCAGATGGTCTACTTTGGCAACATGCATCTGGGCGGCGTTTTCATCGACGCTCAGCCGATCCCCGGTACCAATGACATCATCCTGACCAACTCGCCCGGCCACGGCAGAAACGAGCATGAAGGTTACGTCGCCGTGCTGAGTAGTAAGAGCGGACCGGATGCCGGATCGGCACTGAAGAACATTTCGATATCAAACGGTTTTCGCGACCCCTATCCGATATTTGCGGACGCATTCCTGGTGGCCAAGGGAAGCGAGATCCTGTTGATGGATGCAGAAGGCGAGACCGAAATCCTTTACGCAGCGCCCGACATGGTACACGAACCAAGACCCATTTTGCGACGACCGCGAGAGCAAATCACTTCGCCAAAGGCGGACTTGGCCAAAACGACCGGTACGCTGGTCCTGAGGGACATCTACGCGGGCCGCAACACAGGCGGTGTGCCGCGCGGCGCGATCAGGAAACTGCTTGTGCTGGAGGATCTCCCCAAACCGGCCAACTTCCACGGAGGCGGCTCCCAGCCGATCGGACACGGCGTCACGTCGACGTTGAAGCGCATTCTCGGCACTGTGCCTGTGGAGACCGACGGATCGGCGTGTTTTGAAGTGCCTGCCTTGAGAAGCCTGTACTTCGTGGCGTTGGACGAAAACGATCGCTCGGTCAAGCAGATGCGGAGCTTTGTCACGGTGCAACCGGGAGAGACAGTCGGTTGCGTTGGCTGCCACGAACCGCGCACGCAGACTCCAGGGACTGCCGATCGGCGCGACTTGTTGGCACTAGCCCGAGCGCCAAGTTCGATCCAGCCGATCGAAGACGTACCGGCGATTCCGGATTTTCCGCGTGACATTCAACCTATCTTCGATCGGAATTGCGTGAGCTGCCATAGCTACGACAAACGCGATGGAGGCGTTGTGCTGGTGGGGGACCACGGGCCGGTCTTTTCGCACAGCTTCTACGAATTGCTGCTGCATTGGCAAGTCAAGGACACGCACGACGAACCCCGGCACGGGACGGGCCGACAACCGGGCAACGACAAGCCGTACGCGACCTACAGTTCCGCGTCTCCGCTTATGGAGAAGCTCAATGTCCAGCATTATGAAGTGAAGCTCACCGATCGGGAGAAGACGATGGTCCGGCTGTGGATCGACGCCGGGGTGCAGTACCCGGGAACGTACGCAGCATATGGCACGGGACAAATCGGCGGCTGTTGGGGCAACAATCGTCCAGTGCGCGAGATGGCGGACGACTGGCCCTCGACGGCCGGGGCCGTTGAGGCCGTCGAACGCCGATGCGGTTCGTGCCATGCGAAAGACCAGCTTCCCCGTCATGTGACTGCCCGAATTCCCTTGGACACGTGGGGAGACATGCTCTCGTGGACCCGGCCGCTGAGCCGCTATTCGCGACACCGGTTGTACAATTTGAGCCGGCCTGACAAGTCGCTCGTCTTGCTTGCTCCACTTTCCCACGAGGCAGGTGGATATGCCGAGGGCGATCCCGCATCCAACGACAACTCCCAGCCGGTCGCTGAGGACCGAAGCCGGCCACCAAAGCCGATCGTCCATCCAGTCGTTTTTGACGACTCAAACGACCCAGACTACCAGAAGATCTTGTCTCATATCGAAGCGGCAAAGGCCAGACTGGAGGAAATCAAGCGTTTCGACATGCCCGGCTTCGAGCCGAACGAACACTACGTCCGCGAGATGAAACGCTACGGAGTGCTGCCCGAATCGTTCGATCTGGCCAAGGATCCCATCGACGTCTATGCAACCGACGATGCGTATTGGCGATCAATGTGGCATCGTCCTCGGCACTGACCGGGATGCGCGATACGGGATACGGGATACGCGGCTGGCCAATCGTCTTGATGTGCCGGCAATACTCTCACACGTCAACAAGCGGTGCCCGTTCCAAACCTTCCTGTCCCGCATCTCGCATCCCTCCCTACAAAACCGCCCCAACGTCCTTGCACTCGTCCGACCGCAACTATACCCTACTTGCACACGTGTGTGCGTCGACTCTTCAAGGAAAGAAGGAACGAATGTCCGACCTGTTCGACAAGTGTGATGCGTTTTGGCGAAGGATGCAGAGGGGACTCGGAGACGATTTCGATGATTGTCGCCGCCTGTTCTTCCGCGTGTTTCCGGTGGCGAATTGCCAGCCCTACGTCGTAATGCAAAACGGCCGTCGAGTGTTGCAGGTGGCCACAAACGACTACCTGGGCTTGGCACTGCATCCGGAGACGATCGAGGCCGCCGCGAACGTCGCCCGCCGATGGGGCGCCGGTACGCCGCTTGGCGCTCGGCCGCTGACCGGAAATACGGATCTGCACGTCGAGCTGGAACGCCGTTTAGCCGAATTCCGCCAGACCGAAGATTCGATGATCTACAACCTGGGATTGGGTGCCATGACCGGCACGATTTCCTCCCTAGTAGGTCGGAACGAACACGTGTTTGTGGACTCGTTCTCGCACAGTTGCGTGCAAGAGGGTGCGAAGTTGGCCAAGGGGCAAGCCACCTGGTTCAAGCACAACGATCTCAACGAATTGGCGAACCAACTCGAGGCGGTCCCGCGTGACGAGCCAAAGTTGATTGCCGTGGACGGCGTTTACGGAATGACTGGCGACCTGGCGCCGCTTCCCGAGTTGATCGAGTTGAAGCAGCAGTACGGCGCGCGGCTGTTTGTCGACGACGCCCACGGCACCGGTGTGCTGGGCGACCATGGCCGAGGCACAGCCGAGTACTTCGGAGTCGAAGACGAGGTGGACTTGCACGGCGGCACGTTTGCGAAGGCGTTCGGAACGTTTGGCGGATACGTAGCCGGTCCGCGGCGCGTGTTGGACTACCTCCGTTTCGTTTCGCCGGCCTTTATGCTGACCAAAGCGCTGCCGGCCGTCATCACGGCGGCCACGCTCAAGACGCTGGAACTCCTGCAGCGAATGCCGGAACGGCGGGTACGTTTGTGGGAGAATTTGAACGTGCTTCGCCGGGGGCTTCGCGACGCCGGTTTGGATATCGGCGATCCGCAGGGAGCCGTCACTTCGATCGCCACGCGAGGCCACCGGGCCATGACAGCCGTTGGCCTGTTGCAGGACGAATATGACATCATTGCCAACGGAGTCATGTACCCTGCGGTTCCACACCGGGTCTCGATCATCCGGATCACCGTCTCGGCGTTGCACACTCCGGACGATATGACGCGCGTCGTCGATGCACTTGCCGAGATCAACCGAAAGATGCCGTTGCAGAGAACCAAGACGCAGTTGGCCGGCGACGTCGCCTGAACGAGCGAGTGATGAGTGCCGACGAAGAACTTGCCGTCCGCCCGGTGCGCTCCCGGCGAGACTGGCGCGCTTTCCACGGTGTTCGCCGGCAGATCTACCGCCACGACCCCAGTGCGGTGTTGCCGTTGCGTCTTCAAGAGCGCCAGAATCTGGATACGGCGGCTCACCCGTTCTACGAACATGCAGAACGAGAGGTCTTTCTTTGTTGGCAGCAGGGCCACCCTGTTGGACGAATCGTTGCGATCTACGATCGGCTGCACCACGATCACTATGGCGACGACGTAGGCTTCTTCGGGTTCTTCGAAACACCGGACGAACCGCCCGTAGCGCGAGCGCTGCTGGAAGCCGCGCAAGCGTGGCTGGCCGATCGAGGATGTGGCACCTTGCGAGGTCCGGTCAGCCCGTCGATGAAGGGCGAATTCGGCGTACAGGTCAGCGGCCATGAAGATCCGCCGTACGTGATGATGGCCCACACGCCGGCGTACTACGACGCGTTGCTGAACGAACTCGGTTTCTCGGTGGCGAAGACGTTTTACGCTTATCGTTTCGACAACGATGTGCTGTCGCGAAGCGGGCCTCAGTATGAGGACGTCAGTCGCGTATGTGCTCGAATTGCACAACGCCATCCGGAATTGCATGTTCGCACCGTCGACATGCGGGATTTCGGGAAAGAAGTCCGTCGCGTGAATGAGTTGGGCAACCGGGTACGAGTCCCCGTTTGGGGCTTCGTGCCGCTAACGGATGCGGAGCTTGACCACATGGCAAGCCAACTGCGGCGCGTTGTCGATCCCCGTTTGTTTGTGTTGGTGGAACGCGATCAGGAATTGGTGGGCTATCTGATCGCAGTGCGCGACTTGAACTGGGCACTCTGGCGCACCGTCTGTGGCGCGGACTTTATTCGTATCCCGCAGATGTTGTACTGGCTGCGCCGAACGCCACGCGTCAGGGTTACGGCCTTCGGCTCTCACGAAGAGTATCGCCACACCGGCGTGACCGCGCTGCTGCTGCAAAGGATGTATGACGAGTTGACCTCGCGTTACACGGAAGCGGAGGTATCTTGGATCGTCGAGGACAACGTGCGTTCGCTGCGTGCGCTGCAGCGATTAGTGCCTGTGAAGCGCTACAAGTCGTATTGCCTCTACGATCGCCCAATTGGGCCGTTTTAGCTTCGCTTGCGTGACGCGGGCATCTCGTAGGACGGACTTCCAAGCCCGTCCCGGACGGATCTGGAGATCCGTCCTACCAGCCTACGGTCACAGGCCACGCTAGACGTTGTCCTTCCGCATGATCCGAGCCATCTCCGCCACGCGTTCGGGATCGGGACGGCGCGTTACCGCACTAACCAGGATGAATACCGCCGTATTGACGACAAACCCCCAGCAACTGATATCCAACAGTCGCTTCAAGTAGTCGGCGGCACTCGCGACCTCTTCGCCCAGGCCGTTGCCGAGCAGGAGTCCTGGGACAGGAGTAAACAGCAGCACCACGATCAGTCCCGCAAGCATGCCGCAGACCGCGCCGGCGCGAGTACCACGACGGACAAATAGCATGTCGATCGTCACGGGCAGCACTTGGCAAGAGAAGGCCATGGCTACAATCTGCATTTCGACAATCATTTTCAGTGGTGCGAATTTCTCGCTTCGTTCGCCAACTTGGACCAGCCACAACGCGAAAAGCGCCGCGGCCACGATGACGATTCGGCCGACCCAGGCCCGTTCGCGCTGACTGGCTTTGGGCCGCAGAAAACGATCGTACACGTCTCGCGTGAGCACCGCGCTCAGCGCGTGAAGGTTCGAGTCGGCCGTGCTCATCGAGGCGGCCAGAATGGCGATCATGATTACCGCCACGATGATCGCCCCCGCCGGGCCAAGCACTTCGGGACCGTGGTTGCGAAGCACGGCGATAAGCGCTTGGTCCGGCTGGCCAACCTCGACGTGTCCTTCTATCTTTTCGCCGACTGCGGTTGTGACCACCGTTGGAGGATACAGAGCGCGGGCACCCAATCCCACAAGCATGACGCCGCATAGGTAACAGATCGGCAGAAGGATCGAAAAGATCAGCGCTGTGCGCTTCAGAGCCTGCGTCGAGCGAGCGGCGTAGTACCGCATCCACTGGGCCGGCTGGATCATCGAGGCCAGCGAAGCGAACACGATCAAGGTCATCATACCCCACGCCGTGAATCGGCCCGTGGCACCCGGCAGCGAAAGGGCCTCGGGCGGTAACTCGGCGAGCGAGGCAAAATAGCTGCCTACACCATCCAACGCCGAGATGGCCACGAAGCCTGCCACTAGCATGCCAGTCAACAGCAGCGAGCCCTGGATCACATCGGCCAGCGCCACGCTGCGCATCCCCCCCACCAGGATGTAGACCATCATCACGAACGAAAGCACCGTCGTTCCGACGGCAAAGACGTCTACCTCGAAACCCAGCAGCATGATGGTCGAGGTGCCGGGGAACATCTGCTGTGCCAGATGTCCGCCCGCCTTCATCTGGATGATGACATACGGCACGACGTAGAGAAAGCCCAATAGCGCCACCAAGATTCGGACAGTCGTTGAGTTGTCGTAGTAGTCGGCTACCATATCAGCCGGCGTAACGTATCCCCTCGCCCGACCGAGTCTGGCGATACGGCTGCCCATTAAGTAAACGGCCGCGCCTCCGATGGGAAGGTTAATGGCAAACGCCAGGAACACCACGCCTTCCGAGTAGAGCGCACCGGGGACTCCGAGCATTGCCGCAGAACTGAAGAACGTGGCCATGATCGTCAATGAGGTAACTACAAAGCCCTGACGCCGGCCAGCCAGATAGTAATCCTCCTCGGTCATTTTGCTCTTGATGTACCCGTACACGCCCAGACTCAGCAGCAGGCACAGATACACGCCCAGCACCACCACGGGCAGGTAGCCGAGTCCAGAGACGGCGGTCTGGGCAAGCAGAAGTGTGTTCATTGGCTGTTCGTTTTGGGCTCTCGAAGTCTTCGTAGGTTAGGCTGTGCCTGACGAATTGGGGAGTAACACAGCCACAACTACTTCTCGTCAGGCACAGCCTGACCTACCTCTGTTGTTTTGGACGTTTTGCCTGTTCGTTGCGAATCATCACCGGAAGCGCTGTCCCACAGTCGCCAGTAGGCCACCAGGACCACAATGGCCTGGACCAGAAACCAGAACGTAACCCAGGCATAGATCACGGGCATGCCCAGAAAGGTGAATGTGGCGTCCGGGTCATCCGCATCAGGATTGACCAGATAGATGCCCGGTCCGGCTCCCATGACAATGGCGAGCGCAAAAATGACACTGAGCGCGATCGTGAGGCGTTTGCGACCGGAGGATGGTTTGTTCATTTCCAGAGACTACCATCGAAGAAACAGCTACTGGTCCGGCAACTTTGTGTTGTTCGGTTCGTAGTACCGGCTTCGGCCGGCCTCTTCCGCCTGAAGGCGGTACTACGAACAACACTACCCGCCGCCAGCATACTTAGCCGCGGCGCGGGCCATGGCCTGCAGGTTGGCGTTCGGACAATTGGGGCTAATTGCGCAGCCCGGACTGATGATGTCAACCCCCGCTTCGAGATTATCCGTCACTTGCCGTTCGATTTCCCGCGGAGTCGCGTTCAGCAAATCAGTCGTGTTGACGTTTCCCATCAGCCGAAACGCTCCCGCCGCGGCCTGAGCCATCTGTTTCGGCTGGATTGCCCAGTCGAAGTTGAAACAAGCCATTCCCGTCTGCTTCAGCATCGGCAGTCGCGGTGTGACATCGCCACAGATGTGCATGATTGTCGGCCCGTCGATCTGGGCGATCATTTTCTGGTGGACCGGCAATAGAAACTCTTCGTACATCTCCGGCGACAGCATCTGCGACCCGGCACCGCCTTCGCCAATGGCCAGCGCGTCGATACCACATTCGAGTTCGGCGTTAGCGCATTTGACCAGCACCTCGATGCAAACATCGACAAAGTGGGCGATCAGTGATCGGTTTTCGATCATGCCCATCAATACCTGTTCGATCCCGTGCATGGCCAGCGCCATGGAAAACGGTCCCATCACCTTACCCAGCACGGCCATCCGATCGCCGTAATCACGTTTGGCAATCCGCAGCGTCTCCAGATACGTACTGATCGGTGGACGGTCCAGGAGATCTTCCGGAATGATTGCGTCATCCGCCCGTTGCCAAGGACTCGATTGGAAGGATGGCAATTGGCTGGGCGTGCCCCAGTCCATTTCCGCCCCGAGTGCCGCCGGCTCGCCGAAGTAGTTGATGATAAAAGTCACGGCATCCAGCCCCAACACCTCGTGATTGGCCGCAAGCAGCTTCGCTTGTTTGGCCGGGTCCGCGTGCACGTCAGGCATACAGCAGCCCGTCGCCTGTTGCAGTTCCACCGTGGTCAAGGCGGCCACGTGGGCCACTGGCGTTCGATCCGGCATTTGGCCGTGCAGCGCGGCAAGAAACCGCTCGCAAGAGTTCATCGTGTTCTTTCTTCGTTCAGTCTGCAGGATGGACTTCCAAGTCCGTCCGTGGTATTGGGACGGATTTGGTGATCCGCACGTGTTTAGCGTGCCATCAGATCGTTTAACCGCAGGGCCACCGGCCCGCGCGGCAGTTGACTTGGAACTGGCATCTCTCTTCACGCCGGAGACGAGTGCCACACACCGTCTTCGCCGACGCGCGGCCCGTTGGGCACAGCGGTTAAACGAAGAGAATGTACTTTGCTATCGCGCCCAAATGCGTTCGAAGATCCTTCTTGCCCATTGATTGCCGAAAGCCGTCCCTATCGTAGTGTCAGAACCTGACATTTGCCAGGCATCGGCCTGACGAGCACTTCATGGTCGCCTACCGTGATGGTTGCTTGCTTCTGCAAACTCCCAAAATCCGTTCGACGGACCAGCAGGCGATCACCCAGCCTGAGACCCGACACAACCGGACCGGGTTGCTTGGGCACATGGAAGCTGACGGGCGTACCTTTCTCAAGAAACTCTGCATACTGTTGCGCCGCGGCATACACTTCGTGGAGCAGCCGGACTTCTTCGGCATCCTCGTCACGTCGGCACCAGAGAAAGAATGTATCGGTGCCCCGCAGCAACATGTGCCAGAGCAACTCCTGGTAAGCCTCGCGGCTGAACTGCCTTACGTTTGGATCGGGGTCATCAGGTGGGGCGGTCGTGTGCCAATGAACGAAACTGATGATCGGCACATCGCGCGGCGTGTTTTCACCAGCGTTGCTTGCCACCAGCAGCATGTTGTAGAACCATCGGTAATCCGAATCGTCGAAATCGTACCACTGGTAAGTTGGATACCACGTGTAGACCACGGGCATGGCGAACGTGAAGCCGGTGCCGGCGAAGTTGTCGTTCCACACTCGATATCTGGCCCGCTGGTCGACGAGGCATGGTTGGCCTTCCACGTAGTACTCGAAGTAGTCGTACCAGTAGCGATAGCCATTGTGCGGATAATCCGCATAGTTCCCTACCAGAGCTTCTGGAAAACGCGACTTGATTGGCGTGGCGTAGGCGTATCGCTGCACTTCGCTCCGGATCTTTCGCAACGCCTTCTGAAACTCCAGAAAATCGTCGATGTTTTTGATTTGTTCACGGCAGCGTACGCACTTCTTCGAGGCGTCATACGCCCGGTTGTATTCGATGGGACCGTCGATCTCCCAGTCGGCAAAGACGAAGTCGATCTTCAGTCCGGCTTCCGTGTAGGACCTAGCAAAGAACTCCACTTGTTCGCGCATCGGGTCTTTGCGGAAGTCCAGGGCAAAGGGACAACCCATCTTGTGCTTTCGGGAACCGCTGTCGAAGGACTCGTCCCAGAACGGCTTTTCCGCCTCGTCCACGTGAGCGGTTCGTTCGTCGCCGTTGAAGAAATTGTACGTACAGGCATTGGCGTTCACGTTCACGCGCAAGCCAAGTCGTGTTTGTGCCTGCGCGATCGTCAGGCTGCTCTCCAGCGAGTCGTCGCGCCGCCGAGGCGACCAGGAACTAATCAGCCCGACTCCGCGCCGGTCAAGTTCCTTGACCAACAACTCAGCAGTCTGGTCATCCAATTTGCCCGAGCTTATTGCCGGCCACAGGTAGAGCGGCAAGCGTTCCGCGCGGTCGAATTTAAGCGGTTTGGCCACGTCCAAAACCGTTTGCACGCGTGCGGACCACGCTGGTTTTCCCGCGACGGGCTTGGGCTCGGAACCTCGAGTGACAAGTGGGGCGTATGCAAAGACGCTCAGGATCACGCAACGCAGGGTTTTCGTGGACTTGGTGCACATCCCGGAACCTCCGTTGGCAGGTGTGTACGACGGCTCTCCGAAGCCGTCGTCTTGTCCGTGTTGCTTTCTTTCGACGGCCTCGGAGGGCCATCGCACTGTGGTAGCCGGCTCGCCGCCAGCGGATTTGGCAGCTCGCCCCTAAGATCAGTCTTCCAGTGATCGATGTCGCACCGTGACTTCCAGTACCTGTTCCGTTGGACGGGCGATGCGGACGTACTCATGTTGTGCATCGAAATCCAGATGAGGCCGACCGTTGAGGCTGACGGTTTGAATCTGTTTTCGCGACGGAGTTCGCACTCGCAGACGAATCTCAGCCGGAAAGTCCTTGCGGGGCAATTCGATCGTTGCCTGTATCGAACCATCCTCACGCGACGCAACGGTGAAGTTCACAGGGCCCCACCGCGTGGTTGCGCGGCGCACAGCGATCCCGTCGCTTGACGCCAGCCACCGTCGAGGCACAGCGCGGCACAGCCACATGACATCCTCGTCACGCTCTTCAAAAACGAGCATCCATTTGGTCATCAATGGCGTGACCAACTGGGCCGGAACGCAGTAGTCGGCCGTGTACGTCCGGCGTCCGAGGCCGCGGATTGCCACCTGTTCGTAGGCCGTGAACGTACCGCGCATGCGATGGATGGCCAAATCGCCATAGAAGCCGAGCAAGAAGTGACGAACCCGGTCCCGGTGCAGCAGTCCATACGCATAGCCCGCATACGGCCAGTCGTCCAAGTGCCCCGAGAAACGGGTCGTGCCGAACAGTTCGCCGCCGTGTGCCGTTCGATACTCGACGATCGCATCGTGCCAATCGGATCGCAAGAAGCCGGCGGAGAGCATTTCGATCCAATAACGATAGTTGGTGTATGATGCAAAGCGATCTTGGGTCATCCTTCCGAAAGGTCTGTCGAACCCGGCGACAGGAGGGACGAACAGGAGCTGCGCATCGCGGCAAACGGATTTCTCGATACTCGTTTCAATATCGGTTCGATACGTCTCGCATTCGGCCAAGAGTTGCTGGCCACGACGGATCATGTCGTCGTCTTTACTCTCCGCGAGCAATCGGCCGATTTCCTTCCACCCTCGCCATGTCCAGACGTTCCCGGAGTAGTAGTAATCGACTTCCTTGCGGGTGTCCGCTTCCGGTGAACCTGAGATGAGCCCGTGCCGGACATCTGCCTGTGGCAGTTCGTCTTTGCTTCGACGGCGCAGGACAAGTAAACGCTCGACGATGCTGTCGATCTTCGGCATCCGAGCTTCGAGCCATTCATGTTGGCCGCTTCGACGCACGTACTGGGCAACCACGTCCAGCAATTGACCGTACTCGGACACGGCCGGTCCGTAGTAGTCGAAGGTGCCGTCCGGACGCACTACGTGATCGAAGTAGTAGTCGAGATACTGCCGGGCGCGGTCCAGCAGTCCCCATTCGATGCAGGCACTCACCATGCTCAATGTAGTCGGCGGAAAGGTGCCGTGGCGATCGGCCGCGTAGTGCCCGACACCGTAGCGAGGTGCGTTACCTGCATACGTAATGAACGCTCGCGCAAGCGATGCTCGACACGCATCGGCAATCCTTGGCTCGGGTAACTGGACTTCCATCGCCGGGCCAACGATGGCCTCCCAATGCTGTTTCAACTGTAGGAGTGGGCCAAAGAACGTTGCCGGGGCAATCGGCTTCGTCTCAGCGCCTACACGCAGGTACTTTCGCTCGGTGTTGCCGTCTGGAGCGACGGTTCGCAGGTAGACCAGAGAATCGAGCGTCGCGGAATCGTTGCCCTCGGCGGCAAAGGCAATCTCCTCCCAGCCAAATCTCGTCTCGTTGTCAAAAAAACCGTAGTCAACCACCGGCAGATAGCCGCCGGCGATACCCCGCTTTGCATCGGTCGGCCAGTGATCGGGAAGATGCTCGGTCGGGTCGAAAATGACATTCTCCAGCCGTTTCCAGCCGTAGCGTGCTGGAAGCGACCCCAGGCTGCCATCCGGAGCAACGGCAGTGATCTCCGGCGACCTTTCAGTGCTCAGGAAGGTGTAGCTAGTCAAGTCCGGCAGAAAGGCAGAGCAGGCTTCAAACGATGCATCGCCCTCCCGCGTGAGTACCTTGTCGCCGAGCAGGTCACGCCGGCTTTCGATGATCGCTTGTTCGTAGTTTGGCGGATAGGTCGGCTTCGGTTGGCGGATTCTGCCAAGACGCCCGACGGCTTTACGGATCGTCGTCGCCACACCGGCGGAATCCACGTACGCAAGCAGCCCCCAGCGGTCGAAGTGACGCTCGAACACCGCCAACCGCTTGCCATCCCCTGCAACGATCGCCACCAGATCCCACCCTGCGCTCGACTGGCCCACCGCAATCGCGGTCGAGCGACCCTCGGCGTCAACTACGGCCGCCTGACAGTCGCCAACACTGACAACACGCGGGTATTGTAGCTTCGCGCGTTCCTCGGCTTCTTCAAGCGGATAGTAGGGATCATCGACGTTTGGGAAGAACTGCTCGAACGTGAGCGTCTCATCCACGGAGTATGACCTGGTGGCGGAAAGACGCGGCAGACGCTCGATCTCTGCCCGCGTATCGGGAGGTTCGAACGGGCCGCTCGACAGCGAGAATCCGTCGACGTTCGTGTTGTTCCGGTCAGCCAGCGAGATCAGCCGGAGTACGTGCACGCCTTCACTAAGATTCCCCAAAGTGATTTCACAAAACGCCCATTCATCGTCCCGAAGATGCCCCCAGCCGTTGGTGCTGGGCAACGCAAGTCGCTCGACAATGGCCTTTCCATCGAGCATCACCTTCCACAGAGCGTCGCCGGGATCGCGTCGCGCATAGCGAAGTTGCAGCCGAGCGTCAGCGATCCCCTCGCCGATCCGAAAGCGGTACATGACGTGATGGCCCTTCGAGCCACCGAAATTCGATCCGAGACACGCGCCGCGCGAACCGAACGGCGGGCGATCCGGCCCGACGGACCCGTGCTGTTCGGTGTACACTTCGCCTTCAGCCCAAAGGACTTCCGCGCCGGACGCGCTCACGCCGATCGTCAACAGCAGGGCGAAGGCGAGGAATGTCAGCCCCAACATTGGACGACGGTTACACTCGTTCATGGCTATTCTCTCGCTCTCCTGTAGGATGGACTTCCAAGTCCGTCCGCGAATCTTCACATCCTCTTCACATCCTCGTTGCCAAGCTCCGGCTTCCCACCGTGCGAAGCGGAGCTTCGCGAAAGCCGGTTCCCAAGCCGGAGCTTGGGAACCAGAATCCGGCCTGGAATCCGAATCAGAATCATATGACGGGGCTAGCCCTCGTCTCTCAGTGTGCGAAGCAGTTCGATTGCTTCGCGGCACACGATCTTCTCGCTGCCCGAGGCTACGCGGGACCAACGGCCGGTCCTGACTTCGTATCCGCCGTTCTCGAAGGCGCGATCGGTGGGGATGTAGCCGATATAGTCCTCGGCATATCCGGCCACGGCGGTGTATGGAAACGGTGACGCTTCGCGAATGGCCAAGGCGATCTCGACAAAGGGCTCACCCGGCAGGAAGACCATGACCGCGTTGCCGATTCGGGCCGCGCCGATTTTAGTCTGCAACGGTTCCGTTTGCAGTTCGCCCGATAGGTCTCGAACTGGGAGCTTGACTGTCCTCCAACGCAGGGCCAGTTCGTCTCCTTCCACTGCGATGAGATCGCCGAGCGCCTCGTCAACGAGTCCAGCAAGACGCCGCGCGTACTGCTGGGCATTGGCTGGGTTGCGATCCATGGTGGGCGGGTTGATATTACCGCAGGCGCCTTGGAGGAAAAGCACTTCGGCCCCAGTGTGGCGCCGCTGGAGGTCCAAAACCATCTCGCCAGGATAGTCCGGCGAAACGTGCTTGATACACATCTCCAAGACGGGATGCGCGGTAAAGTTAACCAAGATTGCCGCCGGCTTGTTCGACTCGTCTATGAAGACTCCGACTCGTACTTGATCGTCAATCGGACCCTCCGGCCCTATCAGTTCGTCCGGCGGCACTTGGCGGCGGACGGAGGTGATGCCACGCGTGGTCTTGATCCGCCGGTTGACCGCAAGCTCTGTGGCTGGGCGGCTGCCAACCATCATTTTGCACGGCCGCACCGATCCTGCCGCGCCGCGAATCGCAGATCCGATCTGCCGGGCAAGCTGATCGACCCACGCTTTGAAGCTCGCCTTTTCCATCAACTCGGTCAGCGCAATCGACTCGGGCCCGCAGTGGGTGTGGGTGGATGCCAGAGCCAAATCGTCGGCGCCAACCACGCGTTCGGCGGCGGCTGCCACTTTCTGCTTGAATTGGGAAAGCCCCCCGATTGCCTCACCGGCCAACCCGAGAAGATCGAGTGACACGATAGCGATCCGTCGTTCGCCCTTCTGCACAACGACCGCCCGAGCCCACAGCGGCAAACGCACCTCTTCGAACGGCTCCCAAAGCTCACGGCCGGAAGACATCAAAATGCCGACGTCCAACGGAGGCGTGATATCCGCCTTTCCGGTGCCAACGAGCAACGGCTGATCCTGCTCGCTCCAGCCGGCCTGAGCTGAGCCAGCCATTGCCGCCGTTCCGGTGAGCACGGCCACATCGCGGAGGAAACGACGACGACTAGACAATTGAGAATCCAGGTTCTGTTTCATAGCTATCGCTCCACGACGACGTAGGACGGGTCTCCCGACCCGTTCAGACGGCTCAGGAGAGCCGTCCCACAGGATGCGCACGCTGCACACAAACGTTGCTGAACAAGACCCTACTCACGCTTGTCATCCTCCATCAACCAGCGTTTCAGGAATCTCACGCCGGTTTCTACGCGAGGTTCGTGGCCGCCTTCGTGCAGGTCCATTTCGATCCGCTCGGCGATGCCGAGCTTCTCGTAGTGCACGCGGGACGCCTCGAATTCTTCGACTACCTGCGGCCAGTGGGCAATGCGATCCTTCTTGCCGGTTTGGATCAGCAACGCTCGCGGGCAAATCAGAGCGGCCGCGTCCGAGTCGGTGAACTCGGTCAGCCAACCGTCGAAGAAGGCATGCTCCTCCCTGGTCTCCAAGAAACAACTGTAACGCGGATCGGGAATGACCATCTTGTTCCGCCGGTGATTGAACCAAGCGGCGACCACTCCGGCTTTGATCCGGAGCTCGAGTGGCATCCAGAACATGGTGGCAGTTCCGCCCAGCGATACGCCCCACATGCCCACACGATCCTCGTCGATCCGGGGGTCTTCCAACACTTCATCCAGCAGCCGTTGCATCCGGATCAATTCGATTCCAGGCAAGCTCGTGTCGGCCAAGCGGCACAGCCGTTCAATCCGGTTGCGTCGTTCTGCGCTTCGCAAGTTCATCGGTGCGAGCACGGCGAAACCCGTTTCCACCAGCCGCTCGGCGTAGCCGTGATAGTGGTCGCCTTCGTCCAGCACGCCAAGCGTCCGCTCCGGCTGACTGCCAAGGCCGTGCTGGGCAATGACCAGCGGGACGGGCTTCTCCGATGTGGCGCCGGCCGGAATGACCAGCAGACCCTCGGCCGTAAGACCACCCAACGGCAGTGTCAGCCATTCGCCATCGAGCTTCGCCAGCGGCGGATGTGGACGGCGCTGCAAATCACCCGTCTTGGTTAGCTCTGGCGGTTTGATGACGCTTCGCCATCGCTTGCGATTTGGCTCGACGCTGGCCAAAAACGCTTCGATGCTGCTGTAGTCCCGGTTCCACGCCTTGGCAGCCCGCTCGGGATACTCGTCGACGAGCCACTTCCGCAAATAGGATTCAAGCTGCGCCGCGTAGGCGTCGGTTCGTTCCTCTTCGAATTGTTTGAGATCGTCGCCGGCATCAGGCACCTGTGCGTCAACTTGCCCCCCGGCACCAATCGCAAAGAAAGCACCAACGACAATAGCTGCAACACGGCACATCGGCATGGTACATCTCCCGTGCAAGTTCTGCGTTTGGGGACGATCACGCTTTCGGCGGCGCGTGGATCGGTTTGTTCAGATACTGGTTGGCTGCGTCGCTGTCGAGAAATCTCTCGTTGCCTGGGTCCCACCTGAGCTTTTGGCCTATGTGAACTGCAATGTGCCCCAGGTGGCATAGCGAAGTTGTGCGGTGACCGACTTCTTCGTCTTCCAGTGTCCGGCCGCCGGTCTTGATCGCGTCGATGAAGTCCTGTTTGTCGGACTTGAGCGGAAAATGGATCTCGTCCGGTCCAATCTTCGAGCCAAGCAACGATTCCGGTTCGGACTTAAACACCTGCTTGCCGAACGAAGCGTAAATCGAGCCTTCGCTGCCCTCGAATTTGACGTAGGCCGAACACGGGGTCAGCGCTCCGGTGATCGCTTTGTTCCTCGTGTTTTCGTAGTACATCGGTGTACCGTCGGCAAAGCGGTAAGTCACTTCGAATGTCTTTAGCACGTTCCATAATTGACCCGACGGCGGATAGACGCCGTGGCCTTCGATTTCGACCGGGCCTGTCCGCTCCGAGCCGTAACACCATTGCGACACGTCAAAGAAATGGGTGCCCCAGTTGGTGACCATGCCATCGCAGTAGTCCAAGACTCGCATCCAGCCCGGTCGGCCAAACTTGGCGGGCGGGTGAACTCGCTGCTCGGTGTACGGCGCTCGCGGCGCGGGGCCCTGCCACAATTCGTAATCCAGGTCCTCGGGCACGGGCATCTCGGGGGTTGGCGGACAAGCGACGTTGTCGCCGGCCGGCACGCCCACGCGAATCGCTTTGATCTTGCCCAATCGCCCGTTGCGGACGATTTCGGCCATGCGGAGGAAGTGATTGTACGATCGCATTTCACTGTCCATGCGGAACACGCGATCATGCTTTCGCATCGCCCGGACGATCGCCTGGCCCTCGCCGATCGTGCGCGTGATCGGCTTTTCCAGCGATACGTGTTTGCCGGCCTCGGCAGCAGCGACCGCCATCGGCGCATGCCAATGATCCGGCGTAGAGATCATCACCGCGTCGATGTCCTTGCGAGCCAGTAGCTCACGGAAATCCTTGCATGTCGCGCAGCCGGAGTACTGGCCCGAAGGCTTCTGCTTGCCATAGTGTTCTTCGATCCGCGTCTTTCCCTGCTCCAAGCGCCAGCGATCTACCTCGCAAACGGCAACCACCTGCACATCGGGCATGCCGAGGAACTGTCGCAGGTTGACGATGTACGCTTGGCGTCCCATGCCGATCATTCCCACCGTGATCCTCTCGCTGGGAGCTGCTTTTCCCTCTGCCCCTAATCCCAACGCAGAGCTGGGCACGATCGCTGGGGCAGCGACGGCCAGGCCGGCCGAGGCGGAAGCGGCTCTCAGAAACGCACGGCGTGTAAATTGGCCTTTGCTTCGCATGACATTGGCTCCATGTGGAGGCGGTTAAACGGTAGCCAGGTTGGCTTGCCAGGCAGGTCTCGCCTGCCGCACAGGACCTTCGGCTTGCTGGAGTTCACGCTTCAGCGTGTCTTCCGGCACGCTGAAGCGTGAACTCCAACGGCCGACTTCGTCCTGCTCGGTTACGCGACTACTTCTCGATCCCTTCGTTGATCATCACCCACGAGCCCGACTTGCCGCCGACGGCCACGTCGGGGCGTCCATCTGCGTTCAGGTCGCCGACGCGGATCTGCATCCCCGAACCGACGCCGTCGCCCGGTGCGCCGATGTCGTGTCGACAGAACTCGCCGGCCTCGCGGTCCCAAGTGTAATAGTACAGCACAGCCGGGTCTTTGCCGCCCGGATCGTTGCCACAGTGCGCCCGGACGCGTTTGCCCGTGATCAACTCCGGCTTGCCGTCGCCCGTCAGATCTACCCAGGCCAGGCAGTGCGGTTGCGACCAACTGTCGTCGATCAAGTGCTCGGTCCACGTGGTCGTGCCGTCGTCTTTCGGTTCGCCCTGCTCCCACCAGTACAATCCAAAGTCGTGTGCCTTGCCCCAGATGATGTCGTTGCGGCCGTCGTCGTTCAGGTCCGTAATGATGCACGGGCAACTGGGATGTGGCAGAGCGCCCTCTTTGTGCAACCGCCAGGGTTTGGCAAACGGATCGCCTTCGGGACGTTCGTACCAGCCAGCTTCGCAAAGCAGATCTTCCCGGCCGTCACCGTTGATGTCGCCAAAGGCAAAACCGTGGCCGTTGCCTTCTTCGCCTAGCACAATCTGTTCGACCGTCGGGTTGCCATCTTGGCCCTTGGCCAGCTTCCATGCGACGACCGGTCCCTTCTTGTCCCACGAGTTTACGAAAATCTCGGGCACACCGTCGCCGTCCAGGTCGTGCAGCGCCAACGCCTCGTTCTGCCCGCGCGTCTCCTTCAACACGCGCCGTTCCCACTTCTTGCCCCGATCCAAATCGTTCTTACCGGGATTCCGGTACCAGCACAGTTCGGGGGCGAACCAGCCGATCGAGATGACGTCGATCCAGCCGTCGCCGTCCACGTCGTACGGGTAATCGCCGTTGGAGCTGTAATACACATTGTGGACCTCGGCGATGTCGCGCAGCGGTCGTGGCACGAAGTCCGGACCGGCAAACCAGTGGGTGCCGGCGATCACATCGGCGTCGCCGTCCTTATCCACGTCGGCGATCGCACAGCCTTCGTTGGGGCTAAGCATCAGGAACCGTTTGGAAAACTTCAGCGACGGTGGTTCGTCTGCCAGAGTGAAGGCGACCGATGAAATGAACGTTAACGCAGCGATCATGGCAGTAATACAGTTCAGCAGCAAGCGAGTCATAATGGTCCTCCTCTGAGTATGTGTCGTCAGATCTCCGTTCTTGTCTTTCCCTGCCGTCCGTGAGTCCCTAGCTTAACCCACAAAGCGGCTCCACTGAATACTCCCCCGGCGATTCTTGGCGGTTTGCGGTCGGCGTGTGGACCCAATGTTGTCTGAGTGATACCCTGGGGGTCGTCCAAGGTCGGTTCTCGCCGCTCGACCGTTCTCGTGCATTTCGGCCCTTTTCCGTAAGGAGTATGTCGCCATGACTTTCGCCGAGATACTGATCTCTGTAATGATGCTCTCCGGATTCCTTGGTTTCCCTGTGGGTGTGCCGCCAGAACCCGAAGACGAACTGTTGGCAAGAGTGGCTCCGGACGAGTGCCTGTACTACACCACGTGGGCGGGGATGGCCGAGCCGGACCCGAATAGTACGAACCAGACCGAACAGTTGCTTGCCGAACCTGAGATTCAGCAACTGGTAGACGCGGTCAGCCAGAAGGTTGTGGAAGCGTTACGGCAGCAGGCCGGTAACCGCGGCGAGTCGCCAGCGGCGTTTTTCGCAGTTGAGGGGCCAAAGCTACTGAAGACACTGCTGACTCGCCCCACAGCGATCTACCTATCTCGACTGGAAATGGGCCCCGATGGGCCGCAGATCGAAGGCGGAATGATCGTCCGCGTTGGTGACGACGCCGAGGAGATCAAAGCGGTCTTGGAGAGGTTCCAGACACGAACGCTGGGCGATCAAGTTCGGGAAGTTGATGCCGCCGGGGTCAAGTTTTACAGCTTTCAACCCGCTCCGAGCGCTCCGTCGATCACCTGGGGCACGCGAGGCAAGTATCTGATCGTCGGGTTGGGCGATGGATCCGTCGACAGTTTTTTCGAGCGCGCGCGCACGGCACCGCCCGAATGGCTGACCGGGCTGCGAGAACGATTGCCGGTCGATCGAGTCTCGACGGTGACCTACGTCAATGTTGGCGAGCTGATCGACACATTCGTGCCAATGGCCCCCGCGCCCCAAGTCGCCCAGGCCGTGGACGCGTTGGGGCTCGGCGCTTTGACCGAATGCGGCTTGGTAACCGGGCTGGACGAGACCGGTGTGGTGCATCGATCGTACATTGGCATCGAAGGCGAAGCAAAAGGACTGTTGGCGTGCGTGGATGCGCCGGCGCTTACGGCTGACGACTTGGCGCCGGTTCCGCAAGATGCGTTGGCAGCAGCCGCTTTCCGCCTGGATGTCGGTAAGCTCGTCGACACAATTTTGAACGTGGTGGGCCAAGTCGAGCCGCGCGCTTTAGAAGATGTGGAGGAGGAACTTGCAGACATCGAACAGGAGATCGGTTTCAAGGTTCGCGAGGATTTGCTCAGGTCGCTTGGCGACGTGTGGACGATATCGACTTCGTCGAGCGAAGGTGGACTTCTGACCGGCTGGATGGCCACGGTCAGCTTGCGGGATCCGCATCGTTTCCGCGAAGTTCACGACGAGTTTGCCAGACGTGCTCGCAGGGCCATGGACCGAGGACGCCGCGCTCCGCAGATTCGAGAACTCCGTTTCGCGGAACAGACGATTTACTACCTGGTTGTGCCAGATGATGATTTCCTGCTGACGCCCGCCTGGTGCGTGACGGATGACGTTTTGGCCGTCTCGCTGTTTCCGCAGACGCTAAAGGGATATCTATCACGCGGCGGCGAGTATGTGTCATTGGCCGAAGCCACGGCGGTGAAGCCCCTGTTCGAAGGCGATTCGGGGCCGCTGGCCATTACCTACTGCGATACACGCGAGATGTTTCGCACACTGTACCCACTGGTGCAGATCGGCGTGCAATTCGCCTTGCACTTCGCTCGCGACGAGGGCTTCGACCTGGATCCGATCCTCCTGCCCTCGGCCAGTTCGATCGAACGGCATTTGCTGCCGGCGGTGGCGACGATCAAGCGAACCGGTTCGGGCATCGAGACCGTCAGTCACCAGACACTCCCCGGCGGCAGCGTCGGCGCTACGGTGCCCGTGGCGATCCCTCTGCTTCTGCGGGCAGTCTGGTCGGCGCGCGGGGCTGCGAGACGGGCTCAGGGGATAAATAACCTGAAGCAGATCGGCTTCGCCATGCACAATTACCACGACACATTCAGGGCCTTTCCCGGCGCCTACAGTGCCGACGAGGATGGAAAGCCCTTGCTGAGTTGGCGAGTCCACATTTTGCCCTTTGTTGAAGGACAGCGGCTCTACGAGCAGTTTCACTTCGACGAGCCTTGGGACAGCGAGAACAACAAGAAGCTGATTGCCCAGATGCCGCCGGTATACCGCGCACCGGATAGCAACGCAGAACCGGGCGAAACGAACTACCTGGGCATCCGAGGGAAGAACATGATCTTCGTGGATCCCAAGAAGACCGAGCGGGATGGCAAATGGCCGCAGGGAACACGGTTCGCTGACATCACCGACGGCACCGCGAACACGATCATGATCGTCGAGGCGAGCGATGAAGAAGCTGTCATCTGGACCAAGCCCGACGACTACGAACCGGACGAGGAGAATCCGATCAAAGGACTGGTCGGCGTGCGTCCCGGTGGCTTCTTGGCGGCGTTCTGCGACGGCAGTGTGCATTTCATCAGCGAGGACATAGATCTCGAAATGCTTCGACGGTTGTTCACCCGGAACGACGGGCAGAACGTCAGGCTGCCGTAGCGGATTCGGATTGGACGGAAGTCCTTCGGGACGTTCGTGCCAGCCAACTTCGCAAAGCAAGTCTTTGCGGTCGGCGTGTGGACCCGACGTTGTCCACGTGATATGCTCTGGGTCGTCTTTGGCCGGTCCTCACCGGCCACTCCATTGTTCTCGTGCGTCTTTCCGCCCTTTCCTGTAAGGAGTAACGCCATGCCTGTAGCCGGTCCGGCTGAAATGCTGATGTCTGTAGTAATGATGTTTTCCGGTTTCCTGGGAATTCCCGTCGGCGTGCCGCCGGGACCGGAGGACGAACTGCTGGCGAGGGTGGCTCCGGGCGAGTGCCTCTACTACACCACGTGGGCCGGGATGGCCGAGCCGGACCCGAACAGCACAAATCAGACCGAACAGTTGCTTGCCGAGCCGGAGATTCAGCAACTGGTCGACACCGTCAGCCAGAAGATTGTCGCCGCCCTGCGGCAAGAAGCCAGCGGCGATCCGGCTGCAGAGTTTTTCGCGGCCGAGGGGCCGAAGCTGTTGAAGACACTGATCACTTGTCCCACAGCCATTTTCCTTTCCGAACTGCAAATCGGCCCCGAAGGGCCGCAAATCCAAGGCGGGATGATTATCCGCGTCGGTGATGATGCCGAGGAGATCAAAGCAGTCCTGGAGAGGCTACAGAGCCAAGCGCTCGGCGATGGAGTCCGGGAAGTGGACGCCGGAGGGGAGAAGTTCTACAGCTTTCAGCCTGTGCCCAGCGCCCCCTCGATCACCTGGGGTACGCGAGGCAAATACCTGATCATCGGGGTCGGCGACGGTTCGGTCGAAGCGTTATTCGAGCGGGCACGGACAGGTCCGCCTGAATGGCTGACCGCGTTGCGTGAACGATTGCCGGTCGATCGTGTCTCGACGGTAACGTACGTCAACTTCGGAAAACTGATGGATACACTCCTGCCGATGGCCCCCGCGCCGGAAGTCGCCAAGGCCGTCGAGGCGTTGGGGCTTGGCGCCCTGACCGAGTGCGGATCGGTCAGCGGGCTGGATGAAACCGGCGTGGTGCGTCGATCGTTCTTTGACATCGACGGCGAAGCCAAAGGACTGCTGGCCTGCGTCGATGCGCCGCCACTGACGGCGGACGATTTGGCGCCTGTTGCGCAAGATGCACTGGTGGCGGCCGCGTTCCGGTTGGATATCGGAAAGCTCCTTGACACAGTCCTGGACGTGGTGGGCCAAATCGAACCGGACGCAGTCGAAGACGTGGAAGAGGGGGTTTTCCAAATCGAACAGATGTTCGGCATCAAGATTCGTGACGATCTGCTGAAGTCACTTGGCGACGTGTGGACCATATCGACTTCGGCCAGCGAAGGCGGGTTGCTCACAGGCTGGACGGCTACGGTCAGCTTGCGCGATCCGCAGCGTTTCCGCGAAATCCACGACGGACTGGTCAGCCTTGCTCGCAGAGCCATGGACGAAGACGAATACGCCCCAAAGATCCGTGAGTTCAATTTTGCGGACCGGAAGATCTACTACCTGGTCGTGCCGGAAGAAGAGTTTCCGCTGACGCCCGCCTGGTGCGTGACGGACGAAGTGCTGGCCGTCTCGCTGTTTCCGCAGACGCTGAAGGCGTATCTGGCACGCGACGACGAGTACGTATCGCTGGCCGAAGTGCCGGCTGTCAAACCGCTGCTCGAGGGTGATTCAGGACCGCTGGCAGTCACCTACAGCGATACGCGTCGGATTTTCCGAACGTTGTATCCGCTGGCGCAGATCGGCGTGCAGTTTGCCCTGCACTTCGCCCGTGAGGAAGGCTTCGACATGGATGCGATCCTTTTGCCCTCGGCCGGGTCGATCGAGCGGCATTTGCTGCCGGCGGTGACTGCGATCAAGCGAACCGAATCGGGAATCGAGACCGTCAGTCACCAGTCGCTTCCCGGCGGAAACGTCGGCGCAACAGCACCGGTAGCAGTCGCCTTGCTGTTGCCAGCCGTTCAGGCTGCGCGAGCAGCCGCGCGACGAGCCGAGGCCACGAACAATCTGAGGCAAATCGGCATCGCCATGCATAACTACCACGACACGTTCAATGGGCTACCTGCCGCACACAGCGCCGACGAAGACGGCAAGCCGCTGCTGAGTTGGCGCGTTCACATTTTGCCCTATGTTGAGTACCAGCACCTCCACGACCAGTTTCACCTGGACGAGCCTTGGGACAGCGAGCACAACAAGAAACTGATCGGCGAGATGCCCGAGTTGTACCGCGCGCCCGGCGGTAATGCCGGACCGGGTAAGACGAACTACCTCGGTATCCGTGGGAAGAACATGATCTTTGTGGATCCGAAGAGAAAAGGTGACGAGGGCCGATGGCCAATCGGAACACGGATGTCCGAAATCTTGGACGGCACCTCGAACACGATCATGGTTGTCGAGGCGAGCGATGAAGCAGCCGTCATTTGGACCAAGCCCGATGACTACGAACCGGACGAGGAGAAACCGATCAAAGGATTGGTCGGCGTACGTCCCGGCGGCTTTCTGGCAGCGTTCTGCGATGGCAGCGTGCATTTCCTTAGCGAAGAAATAGATCTCGAAACGCTTCGGCGGCTATTCACCCGTAACGACGGCGAGCCGATCTCAGAGTTTTAGCGGACATGGATTGGACGGTTTGCGGCACGCGTTTCCGCGCCGTCCGTATCTTTTGGAAACCCGGTTTCTCCAAGAAACCAGGATTTTTGCTACGGCCTTCTGTCGACTGGACCCTTGACGAGGCAGAGCCACAACCGAAGTCGTTTAACGGCAAGCCGAAGGCGACTGTGTTCTGGCCGGCGCAGTCGCCTTCGGCTTGCCGTTAAACGAGTGTTGCGCACGGTGCGCGAATTCTGATCGTTCGCAGTGCAGAGTACGGTAGCCATGTTTGGCCCGTTTGTGAGCTTGTTGCGGTTGCAGTTACGGATACTGGTCAACAATCGGCCGGCCTGTATGGTACTGGCCTGTCTGATGGTAGCCCCGTTGATTCCGCTGCCGCGGTCGCAATTGCCGGTGGCCGGCACCTGCTACGTGGTCTATTGGCACGAGGATGCCTGGATCCAGAGGCTCAAGTCCGAACTCGAACAACGGGCCGACGAAGGCCCACCTATCGAGATTGTGCCGGTCGACCGGTTCGTAGACCAGGAGGGTCTGTTACGTTACCCGCCGGGCACTCACTCAATCCAAATCCGATCGCCCGAGGGCACTCGCGAGCATTGGGTGATCTGGTGCTGGTACAGCGGTTCGGATCCGTCCGTATTGGACGAGCCGGCAGCGTGGTTTTGGGAAGTGACGCGAGACCATTTCGGTAATGCCTTGCCTGTCGAAGTAAGGTATTCATCGCTGAATCCACAAATCGCCCGACCTTTCGACGTTGCAGATTCATGGCTTGCGTTCTTCCGGCAAATCACTCTCTGGAGTGTTGCGGTGTGGCTGGCGCTAGTCTTCTGCGCCTGCTATCTCCCGGCCCTCAGTCTTGGCCAGCAGCACGAATCTCAGGCGATCGTCTCGCTGGCAACCACACCGGTTGGCTGGTCAGGCGCAGTGTCGGCCACTATGCTCTTCTACGCCGTGGCAACGATCCTTGTGGCAATGCTGGTCGCTCAACGAGTGCAATACGGCTTTGCCCTCTTGCCTTTGGTGCTTCTGGCCACGCTCGCCTACTTGGGCATTGGACTGTGCATCGGTTGTTGTACCCGCTCGACTGCGTCCGCAAGCGGCGGAGTGATCCTGTATGGGCTGGTCAGCGGGGCGATTGTCGCCAGCAGCCACTTCTTGTGGTCTCCGCTGGCGACCGTTCTGCGAGCGTTCTCTGTCGAAGCCAATCTGTTTGACTCTCTTCGAGAATCGGACAGCCAGTACAAGCTAGTCGGCATGGTTGGCCTGCTGCTGTCGGCGATTCTCTGGCAGATCCTGGCGTTCTTGAGTTGCCGGATGCGCCGTCGCCGAGGCATGTGAGAGTAGCTGAATTCGCAAGAATTCAAAGTGGCGGATGATTCTGAATTCTTGCGAATTCAGCTACCCCGGCGACCATAGGCGACATGGGCTCGTCGATTTGCCAGGGAATTCTGGTGCACTCGGTTGCAAACTCGTGGGGGTCCTCTTAGACTCCTTCACAAAAGGCGGCGGCCTTTCCTCGCCACGGGAATACTCCCGCTGCCAAAGGGATCATATGGTGTGGGGCGTGCGCGTAGAAATCGCCAACACTGGTATCTTGGCTTCCTAGATCGGAGGACATTCGATGATGAAACGGCTCCTGTATGTTGGGCTCATGGCGGTATTCAGTTTCTTCGTGGTCGGCTGTTCGGGGCCAACCACTTCGGAGCCCGAGACCGAAGCGGAAACGGAGGAGGACCTGGGCGACCAAGAGGGTATGATGGACGAAGAAATGGGCCAACCGAAGGGGGAGGCAAAACCGCCGGAGTAAGAAATACGGCCGTCACTCCACCACTGGGCGGGTTGGTGGCTAACCCAACCCGCCAGCAATGCACGTCGCGCCCAAGAGTGGGTTGACGAGTAATGCGTTACGGGACTTCCACGGGATCTCCGTCTGCGATGAAAGCCAGACGAAGAAATGTGCCGTAGTCGATATCCTCCGAAAGGAAATGGGTCGACCCGTCGCACAACACGAAAGCGGCTCCGCCCGGGTGGAAGCTATTGAACACCCACGCGTAGCTCCGACCCTTTGGGTCGGGGTTGCCGGTCGTCCAGATCGCATTGATGTTCCAATCGACAGCGTGTGAGTAGTGATACGTCACGTTGCTGTAGGCCACGACACGTCCGTGGCAACATGTGTGGATCCCTTGGAGGCCCCACGGACCGTAATGACCGGACGTCTTGCCGCCCGGTCCGCTGCCACCCGCGCCTTCGCCAATCGCCAGGGTGCTGCTGGTGCCATCGGTTATCGTGGCCATGTCCACTCCGCTGTTATTCGTGAACGCCCCCATCCGCCTTGCGTAGGAGGCTTGATTGAAGTAGTACGTGAAAGGAGGGTTATAATCAGTCTGATAACCTGCGGAGAATAAATAACTCGTCCGCTTCGCGTTTCGGCGCGCGTAGTAGTGTGTCGAAGTCACACCACCATAACTCGAGTTCTCTCCCGCCGAAGGATGGGAAGGACACTCGAGGACCTCGAGCCTGGCGCTAAGAACCGCAACATTGGCCTGGGCCTCAGGCGTGTTAGAAGGAACAGCACCGGCGCCGGCACTGGGATTCGACGTACCGGTTGCATGTTCGTACCTCAGTAGATCTGCGAGCGATTGCTCTTCCATGTAGGGTAGCATGAGCACCCACCCGGTGTGGTTTCTGACACCTTCTGGGTAACCCCACGACGCGGTTGTTCCACTGCTTACTCGTCCCGAGTTCAGCAGCGCCGGCGGGAAGGTACCGAGCGCATCGTGATAGTTTTGCAGCGCAATCCCCTGCTGTTTCAGGTTGTTTATGCATTGCGCTCGCCGAGCCGCTTCGCGAGCCGCTTGAATCGCGGGCAGCAACAAAGCGACCAAGACTCCGATAATGGCAATGACGACCAACAACTCCACCAGTGTAAACCCTGTCTTCGCGCGCGCATTCATGAGAGTACATCTCCGTCAGTTAGAGAAAGTAATGATAAGTCTTCCGAACGGGAACAAGAACTTGTCAACGAATAAGTTCAGCAAGTTATGCATGAACACCTGTTGTCTGACTTCAGAAAACCACTCTTTAACGGATGACTCGACGAACCTAAAACTGTCTAATATACCTACCGTATTCTCCCAAAACGTGTGGCCATGTCAACATTTTTCTGCCAACCAGAAGAAAATAGCTTGCCCGTGGAACCGGTGCCCAGCCTCGCCCCTTGGACGATATTCCTCGCCATTTGCTTTCTGGCGTGCCTGATCTGCATAGTCTTTCACCCAATTGTCATTGCCGGTTTCGAATTCGTGGAAAGCGAGGTACTTCTTGTAGTTGTTCAGAACCCACACATTCAGGGGTTGACTGGGGAGAACCTGAAGCAGATTTTCACGTCGCGATGTATTACCAGCTACTATCCTGTCCGTACGTTGACATATGCGATTGACTGTCAAGTCTGGGGGCTGAACCCCGCCGGGTTCAAGCTGACCAACGGCCTGGTTCATCTGGCCAATGTGCTACTGGTATTCTGGCTCGCGCTCCGTTTTCGTCGCCTCCGGTCTTCAACGGCGAGACCGTCCAAACCATCGTGGGATGTGTCCGTGGCGACCTTCTCCGCTGGTATCTTTGCCGTCCATCCGGTCGTGGTAGAACCAGTGGCCTGGATAGCTGGACGAGAAGAGCTGTTGATGACCCTGGGCGCCTTGGGCTGCATTCATTTTCATCTGACCGCCCGACGCTTGAGCCAGGGTGGCGGCACAACTCTGCGGGCGGTGACCTGTCACTCTGCCGCCGCCGTTTGCTGTGCCGCGGCCTGCTTGAGCAATGCGGTGGCGGCAGTGATCCCTTTGCTGATTGTGGCTTTGGATGCATTGATCCTGGTTCGGCGGAAGTGGTGGAGGACCGTGTATGGTACTGTCCCACTCTTTGCGATCGGAGCGCTGACGCTTTTCCTCAAGGGGCCTGGCCACGATGTCGCCGCCGCCGGGGAAATCGGGTTGTTTTCGGCCAAGCGACTGATGTTGGTTCTGAATGTGTATTGGCTGAATCTCAAGACGATCGCTTGGCCAAGAGACTTAGCGTTGACCTATGAGCCGCTGGTCCCAGAGAGTTTTCTGAGGGGAGAGGTCATTGCCGGTGGCATTGCTCTGGGTTTGACGTGCGTGCTCTTGTGGAAACTCAGGCGAACGAAATTGGCGATTCTCGGAGTGCTTTGGTTTGGCCTTGCCTTGGCCCCCAGTCTGCAAATCATCCCACACCACATTCACCGGGCGGACAGATTCTTGTACCTACCGTTGGTTGGTCTCGCCATCGTCTTGGGCGCCGGGCTGAGGCGGCTTGGGAACGCCTCGAAGCCGCGGTGGGCCGTATGGGGAGTAATCGCGGTGGCTGTTTCGTGCCTGTTTGTCTTAGTCACGCTTAGCGTCCGCCAGGTTCAGACTTGGCGGACCAGCGTTTCGGTGTGGGAGAGGTGCGTGAGCGTGTCCCCCAACTACTGTATACCCCATCGCGTCCTCGCCGACAGTTTGGCAAAGCGGGGTCAGTTTGACCGGGCCATTGCGCACTACCAGATCGCACTCGATATCGAGCCCGATTACGTCGACGCACTCAGAAACTTCGCCTCCCGTCTGGTGACCTGCGAGGATGAGCAGTTGCGAGACTACGACCGGGCCATCAAACTGGCCGAGCGAGGTTGCCAGTTGACGCAAGGGAGGGATATGGGCCTTCGGCGGATTCTTGCGATGGCCTACACCAGCCAGGCATCAACCTTGAAGCACGGTGAACAGTTCCAATCGGCACTACGGCACTACAGCAAGGCAGTCGCCGCAGATCCCTCCTACGAGCCGGCATTATTGAATTTGGCCTTTTTGCTGGCCACTTGCATCGATGAGGAGTCGCGTGACCCAGAGAAAGCCGTCCGACTGGCCGAGATGGCGTGCCGGCTAAGCAACTCCCCGAATCCCCTCAGACCAAGCGTCTTGGCCACGGCCTACGCCGAAGCGGGCAGATTTGATGAGGCGATCGCCGCAGCCGAAAGAGCACTGCAAATGGCCCGAGCCATCGGTGATCGGGGATTGACTGAGGAACT
>CAZURK010000006.1:14096-127889 GCA_964623055.1 uncultured Pirellulaceae bacterium | reverse complement strand
GCTCGTCGGCTTCATGCTCGTCGGCTTCATGCTCGTCGGCTTCATGCTCGTCGGCTTCATGCTCGTCGGCTTCATGCTCGTCGGCTTCATGCTCGTCGGCCTCATGCTCGTCGGCCTCCCGATTTGATGCTGCATCGCGACTATGTTCTGCCTCGGGGTCATGTACGTGTGATGCGGCCTTTACAGGTACCGCGTCGGTTACATAAAAGGCCGCGTGCCCCTCGATCCACGGCTCTTGTTCGCTGGCATTGATTCGGCCGACGATAACAACAGGCTCTCCCTTCTCGACGGCCGCTTTGGCCGCCACGACGCTTATGGCCCCTTGCGGCTTTTCGTCCAGCACGAATTTTGCGCGCTGGGCGAGGACCTGCGGATCCTCTGCCGTCTCCGTCGGTCCGCAGCCGACGGAGAGGCTTCCCAGTGCCCCAAGAAACAAGCCCACGATGATTCTATGATTACTCATCCCGCTAGTCTCCAAAGTAGCTATTCGACTTTCTCTCCAACCACGTGATAGATCGCCCATGTGTTACCGTCCGGCCCTTCTAATGGGCTCAGCGACAGGCGACCCTCGACGGCGACTGCCCGGACGGTGAACGAAGTGCTCGATCCTTCCTGCATTTCAACCACGATCAGGTGATGAGCAATGCCGCCGGGACCGAACTTGCATTGAGTGTTTTTCACTAAAGGGAACTTGGTGATGCCGCTCTGCTGCATAATCGACGGATAAATGAAACCGCGGATGCGGACTCTATGGCCATCCAACTCCTTCACCCGGTCGGTCAACAGCGACCGGTCGAAAACCGAGTCCTTCGCCATCTTCAATTCCAAATCGTCAAATGTGATCAGAACCAATTGATCACGCTCTCGTTCGGCATCCGCCTCGCGTTCTGGTGCCGGGGGCTCTTCACTATCTGGTACGGACGGGACTATCGTGGTGTTCGCTGCCAGCGTGGTTGTACTGCCGGGGTTCGTCGATTGGCGGACTTGGGCGGGCATGCGAGGCTGGCAGCCTGCGGCTGCGAGTGCAATCGCCAAAGCCACACACATGCCCCTGGGAGCTGGCGACGAGAGGTTCGGGCCAACGCGCGAGCCAGCGCGCGTCGGGTATCTTCCCTCGTTTGCGCTTCGGGCTAGTGTTGGTGGGAGTGTCTCGTGTTTCTGACTTAACTTTGTCATCTCGCCAAATTGTCGCGTCAGTTCTCCGCTACCGTGTCAGCAAAGCCGGCCGATGCGAGTGCGTCGATCGCTTTGGCGGAATCGAACTCGCCATCCAGCTTGAGAGTCACTCTGGGGTTGTCGAGTTTGTCTTCTTCGGCCTGTTGGGCCAAGGTTACCTCGGCAACACCGTCCTGTTCCTCCAACGTTTTCTTCACCTTCGGCCAACAGTCGAACACGCAATGCATGTTTGGAACGTGCAGTGTCACGTCCTCTCCAGCTTGGTAGACGACCTTTGTCGTGGAAGCCGGCGACGAATCGCTACTGACGGGGACATCGCCGCAGCACCCCGCCAAGCACAAACACACAGAAGTGACGAAGAAGAATCGGATCATCTTTTTCCTTTCCAGTCTGCCATCGAGAATAAGGGAAAGCCATCCGCAAGTGGTCATGTGACCACTCTAATAAGACTCTGTTTATGCTGTCAACCGAGCGGCAGACGGGGTCAGGTCTTGACTTGTAACTTAAGCCTCGCGATACAGCAGTTGTCCATTCTTCAAACGCAGCGTTAAGTTACAAGTCAAGACCTGACCCCCGCTCCCTTGACACTTGCGATTGCGGTTAGTACTTTGAGACACGCCTTCTCGATTCCTCCTCCACGCGTTCGTGACAGCGGTTTCTTCAAACAGACTGTTCCCACGTCATGTCCAGCCAGCCTCGTCAGCGCACGTTGACCGGATTCGACGACGAGATCGTTGACCGTCCTGAAGAGGATGTGGAGCCTGCACGCCCGGAGCAGCCTGCCCAGACGTCGACACGGTCCGTGGACCAAACAGTGTACGTGGTCGATGCATATGCCTTGATTTTCCAGGTTTTCCATGCTTTGCCCGAAATGACGGGGCCTGCAGGACAACCGGTCGGTGCCGTTCACGGGTTCATTCGGGACATCGTCGATTTGCTGGAGAACAAGAGCCCGGACTATCTGTTGTGCGCCTTCGATCTGCCGGGGGACACGTTCCGCGACGAGCGGTACGCGGAGTACAAAGCGGATCGGGACGAGATGCCGGAGGACCTCCAGCCGCAGATTCCCAATATCCGTCGAATGCTGGAGGCCATGGGCGTTCCGTGCCTGGAATGTCCGGGCTACGAAGCCGACGACGTGTTGGCGACCGTTGCGCGAGAGGCCCAACAGGAAGGTATGCAGTGTTACGTGGTCACCAGCGACAAGGATTGTCGGCAGTTGATCACGGACCGCGTGACGATCTACAACATCCGCAAAGACAGCATCTTCGACGCCTCTGAGTTGATGAAGGTCTGGGGAATCCGACCGGATCAGGTTGTTGATTTCCAGTCGTTGGTTGGCGACAAGGTCGACAATGTGCCTGGTGTGCCGTTGATTGGACCAAAGATCGCCGCCGAGCTGCTGCAGAAGTACGACACGCTGGATCAGGTCCTGGATCATGCCGAAGAGGTTTCGGGCAGGAAGCGTCGCGAGAATTTGATGAACGGCCGCGAGTCGGCGATGCTAAGCCGCGACCTGGTTCGGCTAGTGGATGATGTGCCCGTGGCGATTGACTGGGACGCGGGACGCGGGACCGAGGTCGATCACGAACAGGTCCAGGCGCTCTGTCGGGAATTCGGGTTTCGTCGACTGGCCGAGCGATTGGAGGGGCTGGCAGCGACAGCGAAACCGGTGACCGTACAAGCCGACTACCGGACGGTTGCCACGCTGGATGAGTTTAACGATTTGGTGCAGCAACTGTCGCAGCAAAGCCAGATTTCCATCGACACCGAAACCACGTCGACCTTGCCTCGGTTCGCTGAAATTGTCGGCTACTCGTTCGCTTGGCAGGAAGGGCTGGCGTACTACGTGCCCGTGCGGGCGCCGGACGGCGATCCGCAATTGGATCGCGCAACCGTTCGGGATGCCTTGCGGCCCGTGCTCGAAAACCCCGGGATCCGGAAGATTGGCCAAAACTTGAAGTACGACATGGTCGTTTTGCGCTCGGCGGGCATCCAGTTGCGCGGGGTCGCTTGCGACACGATGGTGGCCGATTATCTGATCGATCCGGGCGAACGGAATCATAGCTTGGACGATCTTGCCAAGCGATACCTGGGCCACACGACGATCAAGATCAGCGAACTGATCGGCAAGGGCAAGAAGCAGAAGCGGATGGATGAAGTGCCCGTGGCGCAGGTCGCGCCGTATGCGGCGGAAGATGCCGACGTGCCGTTGCGGTTGACGCCTATCCTCGAGAGCCGCTTGGACGAAGTGGGGCTGGCGGGATTGTACCGCGATCTGGAAGTGCCGCTGATCGACGTGCTGGCCGAGATGGAGTTCAACGGAATCAAGGTCGATGTGAACAGGCTCGGTGAATTGGGGCAGCGATTCGGCGAACGCATGGCTTCGTTGGAGCAAGAGATCTATGCGTTGGCTGGCGGCCCCTTCAACATCGATTCGCGGAAGCAGCTTTCCAAAGTTCTGTTCGAGGACCTGAATCTGCCGGTCGTGAAAAAGACGAAGACAGGCCCCAGTACGGATGCCGAAGTGCTGGGCGAGTTGGCAAAGCAGCACGAATTGCCCGCAAGGATTATCCAATACCGGCAGTACGCGAAGCTGAATAGCACTTACGTCGATTCGCTGGCCGGCTTGGTCCATCCGCAAACGGGGCGAGTGCACACGTCGTTCAAGCAGGACGTGGCGGCAACCGGGCGTCTTAGCTCCAAGGACCCCAACCTGCAGAATATACCGGTACGCACGGAAGATGGCCGCGAGATCAGGTCGGCCTTCTTGCCTGGCGAAGACGGCTGGAAACTGCTGGCCGCCGACTACTCGCAGATCGAGCTTCGCGTTTTGGCCCATTTTTCGGGCGATATGACGCTTCGAGAAGCATTTGCCGAGGATCGCGACATACACGCGCTGGTGGCCAGCGAGGTACACGGCGTGCCGCTGGAGGAGGTGACGCGGGATATGCGCCGTGGCGCCAAGGCCGTGAACTTCGGCGTGATCTACGGACAGAGCCCTTTTGGGTTGGCCAAAGCCCTGGACATCGACAAGGAGCAGGCGGCCGGTTTCATCGACGCCTACTTCGCCCGCTACCCTGGAGTTGACGAGTTTATGGTTAAGACCCTAGCGGAATGTCGCCAGAAGGGTTATGTTAGTAGTATCCTTGGTCGGCGTCGCGCCGTTCAAGGCGTCCGTGATCCCTCATCCCTAAGCGACTCGCGACAGAGGACCCTACCGGAGCGAATCGCGATAAACACAGTTATTCAAGGATCGGCTGCGGACTTGATCAAGAAGGCGATGATCAATGTCCACGACCGCATGCGGCAAGAGAAACTCCAAGCACGGATGTTGCTGCAAATACACGACGAATTGGTCTTTGAAGTCCCATCAGAAGAAGTCGACGGCCTAGCCTCCCTGGTTCGGGAGGAAATGACCACGGTCGAGCAGCTCGGTGTCCCCTTGAAGGTTGATATAAAGGTAGGCGGCAATTGGGCTGAATACGAACCGTGGGACGGTTAGCGAAGCGGACAGGTCCTTTCTCCCTGTAGGAAATCTCTCCCTGTAGGAAAAGGGTGGAATGAGGGCCTGGAGGCCAATAACAGACCTTACTCTATCCCCCCCCGTCTAGCGGGGATAGTGGACAATGGAAAAATGATTCTCATCGGAGTCGCGGGAGGTGTCGCCAGCGGGAAGAGTCTAGTCTCGGAGCAACTGGCGAGCCTTGGTGCGGTGATCTTTGATGCGGATCGAACGGGTCACGAAGTTTTGCAGGATCCTGAGGTGAAGGAGGCGGTCCGTCACCGTTGGGGCGACGACGTGTTCACGGCCGACGGAGAGGTGGACCGGAGCAAGGTTGCCGAGATTGTGTTTGCACCGCCACCCTCGGGACCGGAAGAGCTTACATACCTTGAACAGTTGACTCATCCCCGAATTGGACAGCGACTGCAGGATCGCATGGCCGAATTGGCTCGTGGCGGTCGGACGATTGCGGTCGTGCTGGATGCCCCAGTCATGTTCAAGGCAGGATGGGACAAGTTGTGCGACAAGATTCTGTTTGTCGACGCTCCGTGGAAGTTGCGGCTGGCTCGTGCGATGTCGCGCGGGTGGAGCGAGGGGAGTTTTGAGGCTCGCGAGGCAACTCAGGAGTCGTTAGACGTGAAGCGGGGTCGCGCCGATGTCATAATTGATAATTCGTCATCTCCGGAGCACACCTACGCTCAAGTCGAACAGTTTTGGCGCTCGCTCGAAACATGACAGGCCGATTGGCCCACGAAAGACAATTGCTAATCACACGTCGCTGCGGCAGAAGTTCGTGAAACGGATCGCCGGGGCGGCGCCTTCCATAGACCAACTAGTAGACACCTTCTCTCGTGACAGGATTTGGAGACCCTAGCTGCTTAACCTCCCGTCGATGCCACTCGAGCGTCGGCTAAACCTGACTTATCAGGAGTCTGACAGTCATGCCTGGGACAGAACACATCAACTACGACGAGCAAGAGCCACTCTCGTTGGCTGAAGAACTGGCCGATGAAGCGGACCGGGGCAGACTTGAAGAGCCCCAGGACCGCTACGAAAAAATCAAACAAGGCGAGGTTCACATCGCCGAGTTGCAGAAGATGAGTATGTCGGAGCTGATCGACTCGGCCCGCAAGGAAAACGTGACGGACGTTTCCGGCATGAAGAAGCAGGATCTGATCTTCAAGATCCTCAAAGAGCGGGTCAAGATGAACGGTCTGATGTACGGCGAAGGGACGCTGGAAATCCTGCCAGACGGCTTCGGGTTCCTTCGAAGCCCCGATTATCACTACTTGTCATGCCCGGACGACATATACGTATCACCCAGCCAAATTCGCCGCTTTGGACTGCGCACCGGGGCGACGGTATCGGGACAGATTCGGCCGCCCAAGGAAAACGAAAGGTATTTCGCCCTGCTGCGCGTCGAGGCGATCAACTATCAGGATCCGAATCTGCTGGCCGACAAAGTCAGCTTTGACGACCTGACGCCACTGCATCCGGATCAGCGAATCGTGATGGAATACGATCCTGAGGAGATATGCACACGCGTGGTCGACATGGTAACACCGATCGGTTTTGGGCAGCGCGGATTGATTGTCAGCCCGCCGAGGGCAGGCAAGACGATTCTGCTGCAGAGGATGGCACAGGCGGCTTTGGCGAATTTCCCCGACGCCTACGTCATCATGCTGCTGATTGACGAGCGTCCTGAAGAAGTGACCGACATGGAGCGGCAGGTCAAAGGAGGCAACTGCGAAGTGATCAGTTCGACCTTCGACGAGCCTTCCTCGCGACACGTCCAGGTTTCGGAGATGGTGATCGAGAAGGCCAAACGAATGGTCGAATTTGGTGTGGACGTGGTCATCTTTCTGGATTCTATCACACGTTTGGCGCGTGCCTGGAACTCGGAGTGCCAGCAGTCGGGCAAGATTCTGTCCGGTGGTTTGGATGCAAACGCATTGCAGAATCCCAAGCGGTTCTTCGGGTCGGCACGCAAGGTCGAGGAAGGAGGTTCGCTGACGATCCTCGCCACCGCGTTGATCGACACGGGCAGCAAGATGGACGAAGTGATTTTCGAGGAATTCAAGGGAACCGGTAACCTGGAAATCGTGCTTGACCGGCGTCTGGTAGACCGGCGCGTTTGGCCTGCCATCGACATTAACCGCAGTGGCACGCGTCGAGAGGAAATGCTGATGGACCCGGAGGAATACCGCCGCGTCTGTGTGATGCGACGGGTGTTGAACGACATGAACGCTCCGGACGCCATGGAACTGCTGGTATCCCGATTGCAGAAGACGAAGACGAACGCCGAATTCCTGATGAGCATGAACATGGGGTGAACGAATCCGGGCAACAGACGGCAGACGAGCCGTTGGTGGCGGAGGTCGTATTGGAACCGTAGGAGTTTGTGAATGCCTAACGTTTTTGAAGGCGACGGCGCCGTCGCTGACTGTCGATTTGCAGTCGTCGTATCGCGATACAACGATTCCATAACCTCGAAACTGCTGTCCGGAGCGGTGAATACGCTGGCATCGCGCGGAGTGGCCGACGATGCCATTGACGTCGCCTGGGTCCCCGGCGCCTGGGAAATACCACTGGTGGCGCGGGAATTCGCAGGCTCCGGCAAGTACGCTGCCGTGCTGTGTCTGGGGGCGGTGATCAAGGGCGAAACGACCCACGACGAACACATCAACCGGCAAGTGAGTCTGAGCCTGGGGCGGATCGCCTTGGACGCCGGTATTCCCGTCTTGTTTGGCGTGCTGACGTGCAACAATTTGGAGCAGGCAATTCATCGTTCCGGCGGCAACGTGGGCAATAAAGGTGTCGAGTGCGCCGAGGCTGCTGTGGAAATGGTAAGCCTCCTGAGAAAAATCTCGCCGCAGTCGTAAGTCAGGGCTTGCCTTGATGGCCTTGGCCGCAAGACTTGCTTAGGAGCCCGCAGGAAACAACATCGGGGAATTGTAGCTACGGTCGCCAGACCGTGGTCGCTTCGATTGTCCACGGTCCGGCGACCGTAGCTACCGGCCAGACACCGAAGTGACCGCGTGCCGCCGACAAACGCTCATGCCCCTGCCCCAATTGACTGGAAGTCACCACCACTATGCCTCGCCGTAGCCGAGCCCGACAAGTCGTTTTGCAGTTATTATACGAAGACGATCTGAATCCACAGCATAACATGGCGGCCAGCGATCTGTTTCTGCGGCGGCGATTGCAGGAAGATCCGGAACTGGTCCGATTTGCTCGTTCCCTGCTGTCCGGCGTCCGGCGGAACCGCCCCGAGCTGGACCAGATGCTGGCGGATAAAGCGGACAACTGGAGCCTGGATCGAATGGCAGCTACGGACCGCAACGTCCTCCGATTGGGCGCCTATGAAATACTGTACGCAGACACCCCCGGCCGGGTCGCCATCAACGAAGCGGTGGAGCTGGCGAAACGGTTCGGCACGCGGCAGTCCGCCCAGTTCGTCAATGGGGTACTGGACCGCTTGCTTCACGAGCACGAATAGTGTACCCAAGACAAGATGGCGAACTGTCGCTATAGTCTCCAGTACCTCGCGCCTCTTGTTTTCAGTAGGTTGGGCATTCCTGCCCGACCCAAAGCAGACGGGCAGGAATGCCCATCCGACTGACAATTTCAAAATGACCTGAGGTGTTAGAGACGACGAGACATCTTCCTCAAATCTTCGCAGAGACATTACGGGAACTACGATGGGACTGTTTGATCGACTGAAAGGAAAGCCGGACAGCGAGAATGCCGACGACACACCGGCCGAACAGGCGGAAGCGGACGACGCAAGTGGTCAGGCAGGAGGCGGGATTTTTGCGCGGATCAAGCAGGGCCTGAAACGGACCAATCGACTACTGAATACCGACATACGGGACCTGTTCAAACAGAAAGGCCGTCTGGTCGATGATGATTTTCTCAGCGAATTGTTCGCCATCCTGGTCCGCACGGACATGGGCGGCGGACCGACCGGCGAAATCTGCGATCAGGTTGGGGCGGACCTCCGCGCCCGCGTCGTTCAGATGGAGGAGGTACTGGATTCGATCAAGGTCAAGCTTCGAGAATTGATGGCTCAACCGGAAGAGCCCATCGTATTCGCCGACAGCGGCCCCACGGTCATCATGGTCGTCGGCGTGAATGGGTCGGGAAAGACCACGTCCATCGCGAAGCTCGGACACATGTTCAACCAACAGGGCAAGAAGGTCGTTCTGGGGGCGGGCGATACGTTTCGGGCTGCCGCCGTTGAACAACTGACCATCTGGGCTGAACGGATCGGTGTCCCGATCGTCAAGGGCGAGCCTAACAGCGATCCGGCGAGCGTTGCCCATCGAACCGTTGCCGAAGCGCTGGAAACCGGCGCCGACGTTTGCATTATCGACACGGCCGGCCGCCTGCAGACACAGGCCAATCTGATGGACCAGCTTTCGAAGATCCGTCGTGTTGTAGGGAAGCTAATCCCCGGCGCTCCACACGAGGCGTTGCTCGTGCTGGACGCCACCGCCGGTCAAAACGGCCTTAGCCAGGCCAAGGGTTTCTCCGACGCGGCCGGATGTACGGGCATCGTGCTGGCCAAGCTGGACGGCACAGCCAAGGGTGGTGTGGTGATTCCGATTCGGCAGCAGTTTGACCTTCCGGTAAAGTATGTCGGTACTGGCGAAAAACCCGAAGACCTGGCACTATTCAACGTGGACCGTTTCGTGGATGCGCTTTTTGCGGATTAGGTTCCGCTGACAATGCATGCGGAATGCGCCGCGATTGGAAGGTTTACGGCGCCTTCATATTCAGTCTTTCTTGTCCTTCTCTGCGCGCACTTTCCTCTGTGCCGCCGGCCGTCGCCCGAGAATCTTTACAAGCGTCACGACTGTGCGTCATCGGAGAAAAGCGACGCGAATTTGTTTGAAGTGCCCGTCGCGCGCTTGACAGTGCAACCGATACGATCACTGGAGAACGACTTCACAGCGGAGGCTGGGAGTCCTGTTTTTTGATCTGCCTAGATGTTGCACAACCGTCATTCTCGCTCACCTTATCAGTATCGCGGTCTGCACCCGCGATCCGTTCACAACACAATTACCTCATGGGATTGGGGAGTGCCAAACATGAAGTTAGTAAGGAGTGCTTTTGTTGTCGCCTGCATTTGTTCCCTGTTTGCCGCACACGCGGCGGCAGACGGCCTTGTGCGGTTGGCGTCCGACGACATTCACTACGTCAATCAGGATGACACCGACCCGTCGCCCAGCGACGCCGTGCCGGAGCCGGAACCCGAGCCGGTGTACTATGACAATTCCTATGGTATGGATCCGTGGGAACTCGTCCCCAGAACGTGCCGAGGCTTCAAGGCCGGCGGTTGGATCCAAATGGGTTACCATACTGAAGGGGCCAATGGCATTGGGGTGGCGGCCCCGGCTCTTGTGAGAGGGCCGTTCAACAACTATCCCAACACCTTTCAGATGCACCAGGCCTGGGTCTACGCGGAGAAGGCTGCGGAAACCAACGGCTATGGCTGGGACTGGGGCTACCGGTTCGACTATGTATACGGCACCGATGGCCAAGACGCACAGTCGATCGGGAGTACGCCGGGCAACTGGGATACGACATGGGATGCCGGCGCCTTCTACGGCCACGCCCTGCCGCAACTGTACGCGGAGGTTGCTTACAACGATTTGAGCGTCAAGGTCGGCCGCTTCTTCTCGATCGTTGGCTATGAACGCGTCATGGCTCCGCAGAACTTCTTCTACTCTCACTCGGTCAGCTTCTTACTCGAACCCTTTGCACACACGGGATTCGTGGCGGAGTGGGACTACAGCGATAACGTGACGTTGTACGGTGGCTGGACGTGGGGCTGGGACACGGGCTATGAGCGCAACGGCGGCGACGCCTTACTGGCTGGCCTATCGCTGCAATTGACCGACGCCCTGACCTTCGCCTATTACACTTCCGCGGGCGATTTTGCCTTTGCCACGGGGCCGGGCAGCGATTCGGATGGGTATTTCCACACCATGTTGCTGGACTGGAGCGTGACGGACCGTTTGACCTACGTTTTGCAGACTGACTACCTGGACAACACGCTCTTTAGCGCGACCGTCGGTCCACTGTTGACTCTGAACCAGTACTTTCTCTTTGAGGTCAATGACCGGTGGTCCTTCGGTGCCAGATTCGAATGGATTCGTGCCGATGGAACACAGGTGGAATTCGCCGACGTCACCATCGGTGCCAACTACCGGCCCCATCCCAACGTCGTGATCCGTCCAGAAGTCCGTTACGACGATTTCGACCTGGGGGGCGGCCTTCAAGACTCAACGACTCTTGGCATTGACGCCATATTCACGTTCTGAGTCACCGACTTGGCAAACGCAAACCCTCGATAGGGTCGCCTGGCACGGCGGCCCTTTTTTCGTGGATTCGCCGAGGAGCAGTCGCCAATGGATGATGATCAGAACTCGGGCAATGGCGGTTCTGGCCTTTGCACTGCGTGTACGGCCACCTGGTCGGCGTCAGGATAGACACAAACACGATGACCGGACCGCGGCGAGGCGAAGCCGTTCGGTTTTGGCATGCAGTCGCTGTCGATACCTTCAGCACACATTCAGCACCGTCCGATACCACGCTTACAGAAGTGCTTCGCCTCGCAGCCAGGGACCTCGTGTTGCGGGGTGCCGCAACATATCGTCTGCGTTGCGTTGACAGAGCTTGACGGTGTTGGCGATTGTGCCGCCGACCCGTTTACCACCTAGTCATCTAAGGTTTGGGAGTGAGGGAATATGAAAACGACAAGGATCGTCGTAATGGTCGTGGGCGCCTGTGCCTTGCTTGCGGCAGATGCCGCGGCCGACGGGCTAGTTCAGTTGGAATCCGATGGGATTTACTACGTTGGTCAAGAGAAGGAGGATGCATCTCAGAAGGACGGCGATGCCGTCCAGAGTGGCAAAGAGGATGGTTGTGGCTGCGAGAAGACCGGCAAGGGCGGCGGTTGCGATCCGTGTTACATGGACCCGTGGGAACTGTTCCCGGAAACCTGCCGAGGGTTCAAGGTCGGTGGATGGCTCCAAATGGGATATCACACCGAGGGGGCCAACGGTGCCGGCGTATGGGGTACAGCGGATTTCCCATCCGGCAATCCGAAAGTGCACCCATTCAACAACTATCCCAACGTGCTGCAATTGCACCAGGCATGGGTCTATGCGGAAAAGGTAGCGGAGACTTACGGTAGTGGTTGGGATTGGGGCTTCCGTTTCGACTATGTCTACGGTACGGATGGCCAAGACACGCAAGCTTACGGAAGTGAACCCGGCAATTGGGACACGTCATGGGACGCAGGCTTCCGCTACGGCCATGCGATTCCCCAATTGTACGTGGAAGTGGCCTACAACGATCTGAAGGTGAAGGCCGGGAAATTCTTCAAAACTGTCAGCTATGAAAGCGTGCAAGCCCCGGACAACTTCTTCTACTCCCACTCGTTCGCATTCCTGTACGCGCCGTACACCCACACGGGTTTCTTGGCCGAGTATCCAGTCGCGGATTGTGCCACGTTGTACGGCGGCTGGGCTGCCGGTTGGGATACGGGTTTTGACCACAACGGGGGCGATATCTTCCTGGGTGGTTTCTCGGTCATGTTGACCGATGCCATCTCGTTGACGTACATGACCACGATGGGCGATTTCGGCTTCGTCCTTCCAGGGCCGGGCAGCGACTCTGATGCCTACAGCCACAGCATCTTCTTGGACTGGCAGATTGCCGATCGTTTGAACTACGTTGTCGAGACTTCCTACGTTGAAAACACGTTGGTCAACCCCTTTGGCCCGCTTATGGATGTGAATCAGTATGTGTTCTACACACTGAATCCTCGATGGGCTTTTGGCGCTCGGTTTGAGTGGCTTCAACTCGCCGGGTCCGATGAGCAGTTCAGCGAGTTTACCGTGGGTGCGAACTACCGTCCCCACACCAATGTGGTCATCCGTCCGGAAGTCCGCATCGATGTGTTCGATCAGTTTTATCACCTACTTGGCGTCAAGGACTCGACCGTCTTTGGCATCGATGCCATTTTCACGTTCTAGGGTGACCGACTTGGTGCAAGCAAACATCAATAGGGCCGCCCGGCGTGGCGGCCCTTTTCTTCTGGATTCGTCGAGGAGCACTCGCGAATGGACGACGGTTAGACTCGGCTTGTGGCGACTATGGCCTCTGTACTACATGTGCGGCCACCTGGTGGGCGTCAGGATCGACACAAGCGTCATGACCGGACGGCAACGAGGCGATGGCGCTTGGTTTCGGGTTGTAGTGGCCGTGGACGTCTTCAGCGCACATTCAGCATCGTCCGATACCACCCTTACAGAAATGTCTCACCTCGTAGCCAGGGATGTCGTGCTGCGAAGTGCCAAAACATATCGTTTACGTAACACTGGCCGAGCTGGACGGAGTTGGCGATTGTGCGGTCGATCCGTCGAGCATCGAGTCACCTATGGATTGGGGGAATGACGGAGATGAGAACGACAAGGATCGTCGTAACGGTCATTGGAATCTGTGCCTTGATCGTGACAAATGCTGTCGCCGACGACGGGGTCGGGCTGGCGACCGATGGGATTTACTACGTAAGCCAGGAGGAGGCTGAGGCGCTGCCCAGCGACGTCGTTGCGGAGCCTGATCCGGTGTACTATGACGATTCCTGGGGCATGGAGCCGTGGGAATTGTTCCCGGAAACGTGCAGGGGCGTGAAGATCGGCGGATGGGTCCAAATGGGATACCACACCGAGGGCACGAACGGGGATGGTACATCCGTCTTCAACAACTACCCCAACGTCCTTCAGTTACAACAGTTCTGGCTCTACGCCGAGAAAGAGGCCCAGAACCACGGCTATGGCTGGGACTGGGGTTTCCGTATGGACTACGCGTACGGTACGGATGGTCAAGACACCCAAGCCTTTGGCAGTCGGGCTGGGCAATGGGACGAAGGTTGGGATAACGGCAACTTCTACGGTAGCGCAATCCCGCAACTCTATGCAGACGTCGTCTATGACGACCTCACGCTCCGAGTAGGCCATTTCTACACGATCATCGGCTACGAAACGGTTCCCGCGCCGGAGAACTTCTTCTACTCGAAATCCGGGTCGTTGTTCTTCGAGCCGTTCACGCATACGGGCGTCCTTGCCAAGTGGGCCCGCAGCGATCGCCTGACGTTCTACGCTGGTTGGACGCAAGGCTGGGACACCGGTTTCAGCAACAATGGTGGCAACACGTTCCTGGGCGGCTTCAACGTGCAGGTCACGGACGATATGAGCTTCGCCTACGGCACGACGATGGGTGATTTTGGATTCGCCGACGCGGGCGGTAGCGATCCAGACGCTTACGAGCACAGCATCGTTCTCGACTGGCAACTGAATGAGCGATGGAAGTACGTCTTACAGTCGGACTACTTGGACAATGCGCTGCTCACTACCGCCGTCCTTGGTGTTCCCACCACTATCTTCACCGTCAACCAATACTTGCTGCTTGCCCTCAACGACCGCTGGGGCGTCGGCGGCCGACTCGAGTGGCTCAAAGGCAACGCCCGCGGCGAAGTTTGGGTAGCCACCCTGGGTGCGAACTACCGTCCGCACCCCAATGTCGTGATTCGCCCCGAGGTCCGATACGAAGACTTCGACCCCGTGATCGGCAGGCAAGACCAGACTCTGTTTGGCATCGACGCCGTTTTCACGTTCTAACGGTCGGCGGAACTGCCATTCATCCTCAACAGGGCTGCCTTTGCAGGCGGCCCTTTTTTTGTGAAGTCAGAAAGGTGAGATACCCACTGACAACGATCGTTTCCCACTTCTCAGAGGAGTCACGAACGGCGCCACTTGGACGGCCTCAGACGTCAAAGTCAACGCGACCGGGAAGATCCGATGACGGCACGGCTGGGCACTCTCGTTTCGAACTGCTGTGATCGTCAATCTGTTTAGCCCACCTTCTCCCGCGCCCGATACGACCCGTATAGACGTTTTGCGCCGTAGAACTGCAACATCCTCGATCTGGCTACCGGGCGTATTGTGTGCATTTGACCAAGGCGGGGCGTAGCAGCGTCCACGAAATGCTCTCTTCGTTTAGCGGCAAGCCAAAGGCGACCGAGTTCCGCACGGTGTCGCCCGGTACGCAGTCGCCTTTGGCTTGCCGTTGAACGAACCGAGACAACCAAGGGATTGGGGGGTATCAAAACATGAAGGCAACAACGACCGTATTGATGGTCGTCGGCGTGTGTGTCTTGCTCACGGCGAACGCCGCGGGGCAAGGTGATGTGCAGTTGACGGCCAACCGAGTTCATTACCGGATTCAAGACGAAACGGACGCGCCGTCGAGCGACGACGCGGTGGTGCAAAGCGCGAAAGACGACTGTGGCAGCAAAGCCTCCAACGGCAAGGGTTCGTGCTGTGACAAGTGCGGTTGCGGCTTGGAGCTGACTGGTCCTCTTTGCTGCTGCGAAGAGGATCCTGCGCGACTGATGCCCTGCGGGCCGCTGGGGGGCGGGATGATCGACGTCTACGGCTGGGTGGACATGGGCATCACGTTCAACGGTGACCGTCCGCTCTCGAATTTCAACGGCATTCTCGCCTACAACGATCGCGATACCGAGTTGCAGATGAACCAGGCGTACTTGGTGATGGAACGCCCGGTCGAGACCGGGCCCTGCACCGGTTGGGACATCGGCGGCCGCGTGGACTTGCTGTATGGAAGCGACAGCCGATTTGTGGAAACCGGGGGCCTGGGCGGCTGGGGAGGACGCGGGTGGAACGGCCACGAGTTCTATGGTCTGGCCCTGCCACAATTTTACGCGGAGGTGGCCTACGACAAGCTCTCGGTGAAGATGGGACACTTCTACACCGTCTTTGGGTACGAGACTCCGATGGCGCCGGACAACTTTTTCTACTCGCACTCTCACATGATGAAATACGGCGAGCCGTATACGTTCACGCACACGGGCTTGTTGGCCAGTTGGCACGTCACCGACCGGCTGACACTGATGGCCGGTTTCGATCGCGGCTGGGACCTATTCAATCCGGACCCGAATGGCGACCACGTGGGTTTCCTAGGTGGTTTGGTCTGGGAAAACGAGGGGACCGGAACGAAGTTGTCTGCCACTTGCAGCTCAACCTACGAAACAGCCAACCCCGTCATTCTCGGGTTCCAGGATGACCGCTTCTTCTATAGCCTCGTGTGGCAACAGCGAATCGGCCATCGGTGGACCTATGTCCTGCAGCATGATTTGGGTGTCCAGCAGACTGGCTCGCCCTATACCGGTTTTGCGGCCGAATGGTATTGCGTTAACCAGTACCTCTTCTACAAGCTCAACTGCAAGTGGGACCTGGGCATACGGCTCGAGATGTTCCGCGATGATGACGGTCTTCGCGTGGGCGGCTACGGACGTCGTGTTAGCGGAAGTCCGATTGTGCCGTGGGGCTATGCCGGCACTTTCTGGGACATCTCGTTGGGTGCCAATTGGAAGCCAACCTCCAATTTGACCATCCGCCCCGAAGTCAGATACGACTCGTTCAACGGCATCAACGGCCTTGGTTTCATGCCCTTCAACGACGGCTTGGACAGAAATCAATGGACCTTTGCCGTCGACATGATCTGTGAGTTCTGAGCACGTTATTTCCACACAAGTGAAGGCCCTATCCGAACGAGGGTCGTCCAATGGGCGACCCTCGTTTTCGTTTGCAGTCGAACCGTCGTGGACCGTCCAGCAATGTTCAGGCGCGGACGCGTCGCATGACGCCTTCTTTCAGCCCGTGCCTAACCAAGCGACAGCGACTGCCCGTTCTTTGCGCACACCTGCACCAACAACGTCGGCAGGCTTTTTGTTATGCTGGCGCATCTCTCGCCTAAGTCGTTTCCTGCAAACGCACTAAGCCAACTCCCAGCTTCAGCGCAACGACGGCCAAACGAGGCTTGGCACGTTCGTTGCATATCGCCTTGTGCATGATACTGTGGCGATCGCTGACCATGGGCCCGATCTGTGACTGCTGCGTCGTTTTCGGCTGCCACGGGGCAGCGGAATTGAGGCATGAACATAATCCTTCTGGGAAGACAAGACATGTTATCGAGAAAGAGTTTCCTTGGTACTTCGGCGGTAATTGTTGGTCTCTGTGCTGCGGCCTTCGGCCCTGCCCTGGTCACTTCGGCTGACGAGGCCGAGGCGACCGAGGCGACTACGGCCAGCGATGGTGGCGTGACTGATACAGGAGTTGCTTCGGATCAAGCTGCAGTGGCCTCGGCTGGGCTGAGCTTCGAGCAGGAAACAACGTACACCATTAACACGCTGATCATGATGTTGGCTGCGGTTTTGGTGCTGCTGATGCAGCCGGGCTTTGCCATGCTCGAGGTCGGACTGAATTCGGCCAAGAACACGGTGAACATTTTGTTCAAGAACGTCATGGATCTGTCCGTGGGCGTGCTGCTGTTTCTGGTGATCGGCTATGGGCTGATGTATCCGGGGGATGACTACGCTGGCGGGTGGCTTGGCTTCGGGGGTTCGTTTGTCAGTCGAGATGCCGAAACGCCCAACATGAGCGCCGGCTGGAGCAACAGTGCGGACTTCCTGTTTCAGGTGGCGTTTGCAGCCACCGCCGCGACTATCGTATCCGGGGCGGTCGCCGGTCGTATGAAATTTGCATCCTATCTGGTCTACAGCGCGTTTCTGACCGGTCTGATCTATCCAATCAGCGGTATGTGGAAATGGGGCGGTGGCTTCCTGGCCGAGCTTGGCTTCCAGGACTTTGCGGGATCTGTTGTTGTGCACGCTGTTGGTGGTTTCGCCGGTCTGGCGGGCGCTCTGGTATTGGGGCCGAGGATTGGCCGGTTCGTCAAGGGAAAGTCCATTCCTATGCCAGGTCATAACATCGCTTTCGCTGCCTTGGGAGTGTTTATCTTGTGGGTCGGCTGGTACGGGTTCAATCCAGGCAGCCAGCTCACTTTCTTCGGGGCGGCGAATGCGGAAGCGACCACCTTTATCGCCCTTACGACTACGATCGCTGCGGCCGCTGGCGCCGTCACCGCCATGGTGGTGGCTTGGATCCTCTTCAAGAAACCCGATGTAACGATGGCTCTGAATGGCGTCCTGGCCGGTTTGGTCGGCATCACCGCCAACTGTGACCGAGTGACGCAGGGGGGCGCGCTCGTGATCGGCGCTGTGGCTGGAATCCTGGTAGTTGTCGGTGTGCTTCTGTTAGACCGGCTGAAGATTGATGATCCGGTTGGGGCCTTCCCGGTCCATGGGCTGTGTGGCGTCTGGGGTGGCTTGGCCACGGGGTTATTCGGAACGCTACCTACCGCCGAGATGACTCGCATGGGGTTCATCGGAATCCAGGTACTGTCGACCGCGATCATCGTCGCTTGGGCGTTCGTGACAATGTTTGGCTTGTTCCTTGCCCTCAAGTTCCTTGGCATCCTGCGCGTCTCGCCGGAAGAGGAACAGTCCGGTCTGGATATCAGCGAGCACGGGATGCACGCCTATCCTCCGGCGCTGGCACGGACTTCGTTCCAGGGCGTATCGACACCGGCCTCTAGCGTCTGAGTATCGGCTCCGGAAACGGTTACCTAGGAGAACCCACCCAGCGTTTCCCCTGGGCGCCGCCGAACGGGTCGGCGGCGTCTCGGGGGACAACTAACCAACACTGTGGCTCTTGCCTGGGCCAGAAGGATACCCCATACGGCTCGAGCGGTCGTCCGCCTCGACCGCTCGAGTCGGGGTATTTTTTCGACCGGCTCTGTCACCGGTCTTGTGACCGTCAGCCGCGCAAGATAGATTCTAGTTGACCGATACCCCAGAACGGGAGACCGCGCAGCGATGAAACTGATCATTGCCATAATCCAGCCAAGCAAACTGGAAGCCGTCAAGGAAGCTTTGACCGAGGTTGAGGTCGTCCGATTGACCGTGATGGACTGCCAGGGATTTGGGCGGCAGAAGGGACAAACGGAGGTGTATCGCGGCCGCGAGTTGACCGTCAATCTGCTGCGCAAGGTCCAACTGCAAATCGCCGTGAACGAGGATTTTGTCGAGCCAACGATCGATGCGATTGTCAAAGGCGGGCGCAGCGGCGACACAGGCGAGGTCGGCGACGGAAAGATCTTTGTGCTGCCGCTGGAGGACTGCATCCGCATTCGCACCGGCGAGCACGGTCCCGATGCGATCTAGGAGCGGTCAGCTCTCAGCTCTCAGCATTCAGCCAGACATCATCCGATTGTCCTGTCGAGTTCCCGTATCCCCTCTTCTACCTGACTGCTGACCGCTGAAAGCTGACCGCTTCTTCTCTACGGTTCGTACCCTTCGGAAAACGGGCTCCTGTGCCGAGGCATCCATCTGCAGAGCGCGATGCCCAGGAAGTAAAGGGCCGTCATCGGCATTGCCATCATCAGCATGCTCACCGGATCGGCGGGCGTCAGCAGCATCGAAGCCACGAAGATAATCAAGATGGCGATACGCCATTTGGCCAGGTACGTCCCGATGGAAAAAATGCCGATCCGATGAAGGAATAGCATGACCAAGGGCAATTGATACGCGATCCCAAATCCCAAAGGCAAAAACAGCACAAAGCCAAGCCATTCGCTGATACGGGGATCCGGATCGATGTTCATTCCCCTGTTGAAAGCAAACAGGAAATTCAATACGTACCGGAAAACGAAGAAAAACGCCGTAGCCGCGCCGGCCCAGAACAGGACCAGGCTGAAGGGTAAGTAGAGATGAACATAACGCTTTTCGTGGGGGTAAAGTCCGGCGGCGACGAAAGTCCAGATTTGCCAGAATATGTACGGACTGGCGATAATCAGGCCCGAGACAAAGGCTGCCTTCAACCAGATCATGAACGCTTCCTGAGCGCTCAACGATTGCACCACGGTGTCGATTGGACGCCACACGCGCGTCAGCACCAGAGCGGATGGGCGAGGCGGAAGTTCGTCGTCGAAAACGGCGATCTCGTCCGTGGCGGACTCGGTGGACTTTTCAGCCTCAGTGGCTGGCTGAAGCTCTTGCTTGTCGACTAACGCACCGATCCGCGTAACTTCACCGACCTCGACATACAATTTCTCGTAAACGAAACGGTTCGTATCGATGAAATTGTTGACCGAACTCGACACCTCCTCACCCCGGTCTTTGTGTTCGTCCGCCAGGTCTTCCTTAGCCTTATCCACATAATACTGCTCCAGTGCCGTCTTCAACGGGGTCTGAATCCAAGTCACCACGCGGTTGGCAATGAATAGACCTACAATGAATCCAACCAGCAGGCCTAGTACCGCCTTGCCCAGGGAAACGCGTAGTTCGTCCAGATGTTCCCCGAAGGTCATCGTTGTATCGGCAAACAGGTCTTCGTCGGGATGCTTGGCCATTGGTACGGAAACCTCCAATCAGCGAGACCAGCATGTGTGTTTTGAAGGAGTCGTCAAAGGCAAGTCAACAAAGCTGACGACTCGGCACGGCATTCGCCCGCCAAAGCAGCGAGCCGAGAAGCGTACGGAAGGAAGCTGCCGCACCAGCCTGGTCGGTTGAGAGGGGGAAGAACCGTACGCTCAACCGGGGTTTCTAATGATAGCATCCCGCTTCGCGGTGTACAACCGAGCCCCGGGACTGCCGCGCCTGTCCACGTTCGGACCTATACCTCACAGGGGTGGCGCGTCTCCACTTCTCGGCGCCACCGGCACAATCCGGGAGTTCGTAAGCCGAACAGAACTAGGCACTTGCGGAGTCTCAAGTCACTGGGACGGGCAGACGATAGTAGCTACGGGGCTTGGCGTTGGCGTTAGAAAGGCACGTGGATTCCCCTTTCCCTGGATTCGGCGGAAATCTATACTCCCGCCCTCCTCAACCCTCACATGGTCGGTCGAGTGGACGGTCCCGCGGCTGCTAGCAGCAAAGGTTTCGATAAATGAACCATCGATCTTCAGCCGTCCTGATTGCCCTGCTGCTGGCCGTATGTGGAGGCTGCAACGGCTATGGCTCGCTGCTGGGGCCGCGAGGTAGCGTCAAGCAACAGCGCCTGAGTGCCACGGTCCACGACCCCTACGCTGACAACGAAGCGGGCCCGGAAATCGTTGGTGGGCGCCCTCCCGGGTTCCAGAAACCGTTGGCCGAGCCAGTACGCAGCCGCCCGTTCTGGGAACGCTGGTGGGGAAGTTAGGCGGCCATCGCTCGGACGCCATCTGGGAGAACGACCGGCCAGCCATTATGATACGCTCTGGTGTGCGCTAGCCGCATGCCGGTAACGCGAGCCATTTTCTCGCGAGTTCGCTTTCCCGCTTGGGATCGACACCCCAACCACCAGGCTGTGAGTCAATGTCTGCGCGTTCCCGTTCGACTTCGTCTGATCAGCCCCGCCCCGCGACGAGTGTCAAGGGTGAACGCCTGCAGAAAGTCCTGGCCGCGGCCGGAATTGGCAGCCGTCGCGAATGCGAGCAGTTGATTCGCGAAGGCCGCGTGGAAGTGGACCGCAAGGTCGCTGACGAGTTGGGCGTGCGCGTTGATCCGCTGCGTGACGAGATCCGTGTGGATGGCGTCGCAGTACGTCGCCCCAGACGGGTTTACTACGCCGTCAACAAGCCTCCGGGCGTCGTTTGCACCAGCCGTGACCCGTCTGGAAGACTAAGGGTGATCGACCTGGTGAAGTCCGACGAGCGGTTGTTCACCATCGGCCGGCTGGATCGTTCGAGCGAGGGGCTGATCATCGTCACCAACGATGGCGAATTGGCCAACCGGCTGATGCACCCCCGATACGGAGTCCAGAAGAGATACTTGGTCAGCGTAGCCGGGCATCCCAGTCCGCAGCAGTTGAGCAAACTGCGAAAGGGAGTTTACCTGTCGGAAGGGTTGGCACGTGTCGCCGCCCTGCGTTCCAAGCGACGTCACAAACAGAGTACCGACCTGGAGATCGTCTTGGACGAAGGACGCAACCGCGAGATCCGCCGCATCTTGGCACGCATTGGCCACAAGGTGCTGAGCTTGAAACGTACGGCAATAGGCACCTTGCGGTTGGGGGACTTGCCGGTTGGGGCTCACCGGCGTTTGACTCGCGAGGAAGTGCGCAGCCTCCGACGGCACGTCCAACGGAAGCCAACGCGATCAAGTGGCAGGCCAGGCAAGAAGACCACCGGCGGCAAGAAACGCGCAAAGCCCAAAACGTCCCCGTCAAAGAGGCCCAAGAAGAAAGGCCGCAGATGAGCAGTCCGCTGCATGCCTCTCGCTACGCAGACCGCGCGCTCCAGCGTAGCGTCGTGGTGGAAGAGAACGTCCAGTTGGCCAGCGACACCTATCGCGTTCGATTCCATTGCCCGGACATCGCTCGCCGAATCGTGCCCGGCCAGTTTCTAATGTTGCGGCTGTCCGATATCAACGATCCGCTGATCGGGCGTCCTCTTGCGTTGTACGACACCGTATTATCCGAATCGCAGGACCCAACCGGGATCGACGTGGTCTACCTCGTGAAAGGCAAATTCACCAGCCGCCTCGCCCGCTGCCTGCCGGGCCAGACGATGGACGTCTGGGGGCCCTTGGGCAACGGCTTTCCTGCCGAGCCCGTCGACCACTTGATCATGGTAGCCGGAGGCATCGGACAGACGCCGTTTCTAGCACTCGGACAGGAGTATCTTGGCCGGCGCCGCTACGGCGATCCGCCGCGCGAGGTTACCCCGTCTGCCAAAGTGACGCTCTGCTACGGCGCTCGAACGGCCGATCTGCTGGCCGGCGTCGAGGACTTCGAGCGGATTGGCCTCGACGCGCGTCTGTGTACCGAGGATGGCAGTCGGGGCCATCATGGCATAGTTACAGATTTGCTGGAGCAGGTACTCGCCGAGGGCGAATCTCCACGACGAATCGTCTGCTGCGGGCCTGAACGCATGATGGAGGCGGTCGCCGGGATCGCCGCCGCCAGCGGAACACCGTGTGAAGTGTCGCTCGAAACGCCAATGGCCTGTGGCATTGGGATCTGTTTCACCTGCGTGGCCAAGATCAAGGACGCAAGCGGCGATTGGGATTACCGTCGCACCTGCGTCGAAGGCCCTGTGTTTGATGCGACAAGGGTCGAATGGTAGAATCATACGTACGGGTCTAGTACCTCAAATCACTTGAAACTGTCGGTAGGATGGGCATTCCTGCCCGTCTCCCTGGGGTCGGGCGGGAATGCCCATCCTACAAGAACACAACCAACGCAAGGCACAAGGCTTTGCCCTCCGAACGAGGCCGATGGTCATGTCGACGGTAACATCCAAAGATCTGATGACCGCAGAGACGTTTTTCGAGTGGGTCAACCTGCCGGAGAACCGCGACCTACACGTCGAGTTGGAACGTGGGGAGATTGTGGATATGCCGCCACCTGGAAAGTATCACGGTTTCGTCTGCGGCAACATTGCCAGGCTCTTGGGGAACTACGCGGCTGAACGTGGCAGTGGCTACGTTTGCTCGAATGACGCGGGGCTAATCGTCGAACGGGATCCGGACACGGTACGCGGACCGGACGTGACTTTCTACGACGACGCACAAACCGCCGACGACATGGAACGCCAGTTCGCCATCGATCCTCCGCTGCTTGCCGTCGAGGTGCAGTCGCCAAACGATCGTGTCAACCGCACCGTTCTGCGCATCTCCCAGATGCTTCAATTGGGCGTCAGACTGATTTGGGTGGTCGATCCAGAAACCCGCGATGTGAGTGTCTACCGGCCTGGCGAGGACCCCTATCTTGCCCAAGAGTCGCACGAGTTGACTGGCGAGGATGTCCTGCCTGACTTCCGCTGTAGAGTAGCGGATTTTTTTGACGCGCCGGGGAAAGAAGCAGTGAAGGCGGATGATCGTCCGTGACCGACCGCCAACTCTGGGGTTGGCGGGCGCCGGAAGCAATGGCCGCAGTGGGATCAGTCGCTGGCCTTGGCTTTCTTGATGAGTTTCTGCAGACGAGACTTGGTGCGAGCGGCCTTGTTCGGATGGATGATGTTACGCGCGCCGGCGCGGTCCAGCTTTCTCGCCGCGTCGCGATACTCTTCCTGAGCCTTTTCAACATCGCCCGCCGTTACGGCGTCGCGGACTCTTCGTAGCTGATTTCGCATTGCGGATTTCACCATACGGTTGCGCAAGCGGCGAACAGCGTCTTGGCGTAGTCGTTTTTTGGCACTCTTCGAGTTGGGCATGGTCTGGTTCTCTTTCCAGAAACCTCAATCTGTATTGTCGTAGGCGGTCACAGCACAAACGCTGACGCCGCAAAATGATTTGAATACCCCAGTATCGGGAGTTCTAGGTGGCGACGAATCAAGGATTTTCGCTCATTTCGGCCAGTTTGTCCAGACGGGGCTTGGCATCCAGGTAATCCGCGTCCATCTTCACCAGTTCCGCGAGGTATTCCTTGGCCGTGTCGTTCAGTCGCATCGTCATCGCCAAAGCGCCGGCCCGATACAACGCCCGTTTCCTGTACTCCTCTGCAGTGGGGTCCTTCGCCGCAACCTGTGCGGCCTGGCGGTAACATTGCAGCGCTCTGGGGAACTGCTGGTAGCGCTGAAGTATTTCCCCAATCTCCAGCGATGCAATCGCTCGATGTTCGGGCTCCTCCAGACCGGCCCTCAGGGAATCGAGCGATTCGCGGTATCTGCCCAGCCGTTTCAGACGTACACCAAGTTGGAACTTCAGGCTGTTATCGTCCGGAGTCCTCTCACACCGACTCTTGAAGATGCCAAACTCCAGGCTTGCCTGCTCGCTGCGCAGCTTCTCGACCTGCTCGCGAGCCTCCGGGGTCTGCTCTTCTGCCGCTCGCTGCTCGGCGATTTCCACCTGTTCCTGAGCCCGGAGCATATTGACGTCCTCCAGGCGACTCAGAATCACTGGTTTATCGCAAACGCTAAAGGCTTTTGTCAGCGTGCGTTGCGCGTCGAAAGTCCGCCCTTCCGACAGGTACAACTCCGCCAACTGCAAGTAAGTGTCCTCGTTCTCCGGACAGTTGATGATGGCCTGCTCCAATTCCTGACGCCGTGTAAGCACGACTTTAGGCGGTTCGCTCTTGTCTGTGGCTGGGCGGCCTGGAGAAGCGTCCTCGGCCTGGTGTGTCGCCGGTTTCACGGCCTCGGCGGGTTCTGAGCCGTCGTTGTCGATGTCCCCGTCTTGCCCTTCCCCCTCCGAATGCTCTTGGTAACGCGTCTTCTCCAACGTCAAACTGGCTATCATGCGTGACGCTTCCGTATCGCGGCAATCGACGTCTTCGACACGCCGCCAACACGCGATTGCGTCGTCGAAGCGTTCAAGCCCGGCGAGCACTTGTGCCGCGCGGCGATTCAATTCGATGTCATTCGGTTCAGCGTCCAGGGCGCTCTGAAGATAACGTACCTCGGCTCGATCTAACTGCCTGGCTTCGCATGCCTGCGCCATCGCTTTCAGCACGGGGATGTCCCGCGGATTGTGCTTCAGAAGCTCGGGACCGAGCCGAAGCACCTGGCTCCAATTCTGACTGGTGATCGCCTTGTGCAGGTTCTCTTTGGATGAAGGGAGCCGGCCCTGCGTCGAATGCTTGTCGCCGTCATGCTTGTTGCCGAGATTCTCCAACAGGGCATCGACATACAGCACGTTGCCGGGATCGTGGATAACGCATTCGGCAAGTAGATCGTGAGCGTAGTTGACGTCGTATCCTGGCTGTTGCATCAATTCCAGCGCGCTCGCGTAGCATTGCTGGAGGCGATTCCACTCTGTCGCCGACAACCGGGTGGTTGGGACCACGTTTCTTACTCTTCTGCGTTTCTGCACGTTGAGGCTCTCGTCAATACTGCGATTCTATCACCTCAAAAGATGGATCGCCAAGGCTTGTGATTCGTTGGACTGGTTGTTCGGTTTGGAGACGCTTTTGCCACAACACGCGTACTCGATTACGGGGTCGGTCGAACGCAATCGCTCCTCCATGTTGCTTACAAGTAATCCCCTTGGTTTGTGTAGTTCTGCCGTATTCCGTGGGAATACGGTGGCCCTTGTCGGACTCAGGCGCCGAATGTATACTTTTACGTTTCCCTACGCCTGAGGACAAGAACCGATGAAGGAAGGCATCCACCCCAAGTACATGGAAACGGCGGTGACCTGCGGGTGCGGCAACACGTTCACCACGCGGAGCACGCGCAAGGAGTTGAAGGTCGACATCTGTAATATGTGTCATCCCTTCTACACCGGCAAGTTGAAGTATGTAGATACCGCCGGCCGGATCGAGAAATTCCAGACCAAGTTTGCCGCCGGCACGTACGCCAGCTTGCAGCGACCTAAGAAGAAGGCCGCCAAGCCGAAGACGGAAGCCTAGCACTGCTGGACGATTGCCATTGACACGTTGTCGCCGCGTGTGGACAACGTGTTTTCTGTGCGCGTGTGTTTTCCGGGCCCGCCAGGTCTCTACCAGGCGAGCAATCACAGACAGACCGAACCGCGGTCAGTAGGCGTTCCATGCGTGAAATGCTCGACGAAAAACTCGCTCGTTTCGATGAACTCGAGCGGCAGATGTCGGCTCCCGAGGTGATTGCCGACTCCAGCCGTATCGCGGCCGTTGCGCGCGAACACGGCTCGCTGGCAAAGCTGGTTACCAAGTACCGCCGCTTCAGGACGCTGAACGAGGAGATCGGCGAAGTCACCGAGATGCTCTCCAGCAACGACGCGGACGAGCGAGAAATGGCTGAGGCGGAGTTGCCCGAACTGAAGGGCAAACGCGAAGAGGTCTGGAACGAGTTGCTCGACATGACCGTGGGCGGCCAGGATGCCAATCGCGCGCGGTGCGTCATGGAAATCCGCGCCGGGACCGGGGGCGACGAAGCGGCTCTGTTCGCCCGGGACCTGTACGAGATGTACAGGAAACACGCGGAAGACAGGAAGTGGAAGCTTGAGATCCTGGGAGCGAATCCAACAGAACTGGGCGGCTTCAAGGAAATCTCGTTGGCATTCGAAGGCGAAGGGGTCTACCGCGAATTGCAGTATGAAAGCGGCGGTCACCGCGTGCAGCGTGTACCCGAGACGGAAGCCAAAGGACGCATCCACACATCGGCCGCCACGGTCGCTGTTTTGCCCGAACCGGAAGATGTCGAGGTCGACGTGAAGCCCGACGACTATCGCAAGGACATCTTTCACGCCAGCGGACCCGGCGGCCAGCACGTGAACAAGACGGCATCGGCGGTGCGTTTGACGCACCACGAGTCCGGCATCGTTGTCTCGATGCAGGACGAGAAAAGCCAGCATAAGAATCTGGCCAAAGCATTACGAATCCTCAAGTCGCGGCTGTACGAGCGCAAGCAGCAACAAGAGCACGAGAAGCGTGCCAGCGAGAGGAAGACGCTGGTCGGCTCGGGCGACCGCAGCCAGCGTATCAGAACCTACAACTTCCCGGAAAACCGCGTCACCGACCATCGTATTGGCCTGACGCTGTATAAGCTGGACCAGATCATCGCAGGGAATCTCCAGCCGATTACCGACGGGCTGATCGAGCACGACCGCACCGAGCTGCGCAGCTCGATGGGGACTCTGGACTGAGGGATCGAAAACCGCTGCAGCGGTAAGGCCGCTTGGTGATCCGCCATGTCGGGATCCGACAACTGGACGGTTGGTCGTCTATTGACCTGGACGACCGACTACCTGAAACAGCACGATTCGGACAGCCCGCGTCTGGACGCCGAGGTGCTGCTGTCCGACGCGCGGGGATGCCAGCGAATTGACCTCTACGCGGCATTTGACGAGGTAGTGGACGAACGCGTACGAGCGACTTTTCGTGACTACGTGCGACGTCGCGCCCAAGGCGAACCAGTCGCCTATTTGGTCGGGTATCGAGAATTCTACTCGCTGTCGTTCCGCGTGACCCCCGATGTTTTGATACCCAGACCCGAAACAGAGCATCTGGTGGTCGAGGTCCTTGATCGAATCAAAGAACGTGGCCCGTCCGAATCGCCCGTCCGAATCGCCGATGTGGGCACCGGCAGCGGAGCGATCGCGGTTGCCGTGGCCAAACACGCGCCTCCGTGCACCGTTACGGCGATTGACGTCGGCTCGAAGGCCCTGAAAGTCGCCAAGTCCAACGCAGAACAGCACGGCACGAACGAACGCATTACACTGGTTCATAGTGATCTGTTCGATGCTGTTCCGCCCGCGGCCCAATTCGACATCGTTGCCAGCAACCCTCCCTACGTGAGCGAAGGGGAATGGAGTGATTTGTCGAAGACGGTGCGAGACTTCGAGCCTCGCGCCGCACTGATCGCCGGTCCAAATGGCGACGAGGTCATCAAGCGTCTCATTCCCCAAGCCGCCGAGCGTCTCGAAACAGACGGCTGGCTCTTGATGGAAGTCAGTCCAATGATCGAAGGACGCGTACGTGCAAGCATCGCCAAAGACGGCCACTTTCGACCCGCCGAGACCGTGAAAGACCTATCCGGCGCCATCCGCATCGTGAAAGCCCAACGGATGAGTCCGTCGCAGTAGCCAGGTAGGTCCCGTCTGCCGGACGGGACGCACGTTGCCCTGTTGCGTCGCAGTCCGACAACCGCGACGCGTGCGGGACCGTGAAATTGACTCACCGAGCGTTATGCGAGATCTGGCGAAAAGTCTCCATTTGGAGAGAACAATGTATCGAGTCGTCTCGGTTGTCTGTTGTGCCGCATTTTGTTCGCTGCTTCTGAGTGGAGCATTCGCCGGACCGTGTGTCCTCGAAGGCGGGGAGGAACAACACGAATCAGCGCCGCGTCCCAATATACTGTTTCTGCTGAGCGACGATCAGCGTCCGGATACGATCCGGGCTCTCGGAAACAAACACATTCAGACGCCGCATCTGGACGATTTGGTCCGGCGCGGCACGGTCTTCACGCGGGCGGTCTCGCCCTGTCCGCTCTGCTCGCCGAGCCGCGCGGAAATCATGACGGGCTGTAGCGGATCTCGCACCGGGATGCGTGGCAACGTGGGGCGGACCACCAAGAAGGACCTTCCGGATGATCTGCCTTCGTGGGCTCGGACGATGCGCGAGGCGGGCTACCGCACTTGGTACGTCGGCAAATGGCACAGTGTCGGACGGCCTAGCGACTGGGGCTACGAGGAAGGCCAGGCGTTGTTCGGAAACGGCGATCGCAGTTGGCCCAACGACATTCAGTTTGACTGGAAGGGCCGCAAGATCACCGGTGCCCCCGGCTGTGTATTTCAGATCGACGACGGGACACTGCTTCGCGAAAAGGGCGTGGGGTCGAAACCGGATATTAGTGCGGTGTTCGCGGATGCTGCCATCGACTTCATAAAACGCAATCCCGAGAAGCCGTTCTTCCTGCATGTCAACTTTTTTGCCCCACACGATCCGCTCTTCCTGCCGCCCGGTTTCGAAGGCCGGTACAAACCGCAGGAAATCCCCGTGCCGCCGAACTTCCTGCCCGAGCACCCGTTCGACACGGGATACCTCAAGACACGCGACGAACTGTTGTTCTCGTGGCCGCGCACGCGCGAAGCGGTTCGGGACGAGCTGGCGATGTACTACCTCGTTATCTCGCACATGGACGAGCAGATCGGTCGGATTCTGGCAGCACTGGACGCGACCGGCCAAGCCGCACGGACAGTCATTATCTTCGCCAGCGATCAAGGGATCGCGATCGGCAGCCACGGCCTGCGCGGAAAACAGAATATGTACGAGCACACGATCGGCGTGCCCCTGATCTTCGCCGGTCCGGGAATCCCAGAGGGAAGGCATTGCGACGCACAGTGCTATCTACGAGATCTTTACCCGACGGCATGCGACCTGACCGGAATCGAGATTCCCCAAACCGTTCAAGGACGCACTTTGGGCCCGCTGCTGCGAGAGGAAACGACTTCCATCTATCCTTGCACCTTTGCCGCCTTCGGCCGCACGCAGCGCATGATCCGCACGGATCGCTGGAAGCTGATCCGCTACCCGAAAATCGAGAGATTCCAGCTTTTCGACTTATCAACTGATCCGCACGAGCTGAACGACTTGGCGGCCAGTTCACACCACTCAGCGGTCGTGGCGGACCTGCGCGCTAGGCTTGAGGCCGAGGAATCGAAGAACGGGCGTTAGGCGTCGATCGAGAATCAACTGTCGTAGTTGGTGGCTTCCAGCCGCCACAGATTTCTGCCTGCCCTGGCGGCTGGAAGCCACCACTACATGGAAACACGACACTAGTGCTTTGTCCAAGCTTAGTCTTAGGGTGGCCGGGGTTGGAGGGCGTAGCCCGAAACCCCGGGGCTTCCTTCGCTAACGCTCAGTCCAGCCCCAGCCACCCAACCCGAATTCTTAGGCTGGACAAAGCACTAGTTTCTCGAGACGATGCCAACGCGCGTACCGTCCGCGACGAAGACGCTTGCGGCGCGCTATGAAGACGATGTAAAACTGTCAACGTCGGCATGGAAAACCCAATGCCAGATCAGATGGACGACGGCCATGCGGACATCATAGGAAACGAGTATAACGATTTCGTTGAAAGGAAAGATCAAGATGACGCGAGTCACGCGTAGAAGATTCTTGCAGACGTCTTTGGCGGGAGGGTTGACGTTGGCGGCGCGCGATCGCTGCACGGCGACTGCGCCGTTCTCGAGGCCCTTGGGTGCGAACGATGATATCCGTGTCGCAGTGATTGGGCTGGGGCAACTCGGTGGTCCAGGTGTTGGTGCTCGCGGTCGGCAGCTAATTGATCGCCTGCGAGAGGTACCCAACGTCCGGATCGTGGCTCTGTGCGACGTGGACAAGGAGATACTCGATCGCGAAGAGCAGAGGATCGCGGCTTGGCAAGATCGCGTCAAGTCGTTCACCGATATGCGCGACGTGTTCGACGACCGCGATGTCGACGCGGTGTTCATCGCCACACCTAACCACTGGCACGCCTTGGCCACGGTTTGGGCCTGCCAGGCGGGCAAGGACGTGTACGTGGAGAAGCCGGCATCGCACAGCATCTGGGAAGGTCGGCAGATGGTCGCCGCGGCCCGAAAGCACCAGCGGATCGTACAGGTCGGCACACAGACGCGTTCCACGGACATCTCGAAACAGGCGGTCGAGTTCATTCAGAGCGGTCAGTTGGGCAAGATCCTCTGCGCTCGCGCCATCATCTACCGGCGTCGGACGAGTATCGGAAAGGTGGATGGCCCGCAGCCCGCGCCGCCATCGGTTGACTACGACCTGTGGCTCGGCCCGGCCCCGAAGACCAAAGTGATGCGGAGCGTGTTCCACTACGACTGGCACTGGATGTGGGCCACGGGTAATGGCGAGATCGGCAACAACGGCGTCCACTACCTCGATCGTTGCCGATGGCTGCTGGGCCAAACCGGGCTCCCGCGCCGGGCGATGAGCATCGGAGGCCGGTTCGCCTTCGACGACGACGGCCAGACTCCGAATACGCAAATCGCCATGCTGGATTACGAGCCGGCGCCGATCATTTGCGAAGTCCGCGGCCTGCCGGAGAAATCGGGCTCAAGCAAGATGGACAAGTTTCGTTCGATCACCACGGGGATCATCATTCAATGCGAAGGAGGCTCTTACGTTGGTACTCGTGCGGGTGCCGTATATGACAAGAAAGGCCAAGAAATCAAGGCTTTCACGGACCGACGCGAGCGCGACAAACAGGCGAGTGCACATCAGGCGAACTTCATCGAGGCAATGCGCAGTCGAAAAGTCGGCGATTTGAACGCCGATATCCAGGACGGGCACCTCTCTGCCGCCCTTTGCCACATGTCCAATGTGTCACACCGGCTGGGCGCGCTGGCAGAGCCTGACGCGATGAACGAAGCGACCCGAGGTAACTCGCAATGGTCGGACGCCTTCGAGCGTTGTCGAGATCATCTTGGTGCCAACGGGATCGACGAAGCGAAGACGCCAGCGGTGCTTGGTCCGTGGGTAACGATGGACGCGGATTCGGAAACATTCGTCGGCGAGTATGCCGAGCAAGCCAATAGGCTCTCCCGACGCGCCTATCGCGAACCCTTTGTCATGCCCGAGATCGTTTGATACGAGCAATGTCCCCGGGATTGCCCAACGTTCGTTCCGCGCCGGGCTCGCACACGAGATGTCAGTCGAATCTGACGTTCTCTTGTTGTCCGAAGTCGAGCCGAACCGGACCCATCAGGCCCGATGGCGTGAGTTCGTCGATCGAATTGACCGACGAGCAGCGATAGCGTCGGGTGCGTTCTCCTTTTTCCAGGATGACATTGGTGCTGGTGCGGCGCTCATCCTCGGGCAGCCCGGCGTCGCCGATCAGCCTGTTCTGCCAGACGTTGGCCACGTCGATTTCCAGCACATTGTCGCCTGGTTTGGCGGCGCCTGTCAGGTCGAGGGTCCAGGGGGCGGTCCATACGACGCCTTGTTCTTCTCCGTTCAAACGCACTCGGGCAATACACCCGACCTTGCCTAGATGCAGGCGGACCAGTCCATCGGCTTGCGGCGTTGTCAGGTGGAATTTCCTGCGATAGGTGGCCGTGCCAGAAAAATACTTGATGTTGGGGTCTTCGTGGGTGTCCCACGGGACAAGATGATCAAAGACGATCGACTCGGGTGCGCCCCAGCCGGGGGCGAAGCGGACTTCCCAGGAATTGTCCAACGACAGCGGCTCGGACAGCCCGGCGATATCGACGCGAATTGTCTTGCCCTGTGAATTGCCAAACACATATTGTCCGTCCTTCCAGAAACGGATAGGGGCCGTATTGCCGTCGCGGCCTTCGATGGTGATCCGCGCCGGGCCATTGGCCGCGGTAATATGTGGCTGCCGTTCCGGGTTGCGGAATACGACGAACAACGACCCGTTCGTGGGCAGCGTCATCGGCAGAGTCACCCGGCGGTCGTCGGATTTCAGGTATCGGACAACCGGGATGATCTTGCCCGTCGTGGGATCCCAGATTTCTGGTTCCTTGCCGGCTACACGAAAAGTCAAATCCACTCGCCCTTGACCGGCAACGAAGTAGATGTCGGTTTCGCCGTCGCGCCGGTGGATGTACTCTTCCGTGCCTTCGAAGTCAGGCAGGATGCTGACTTGGGCGAGTGCTTCGGCCAGTGTCTTCCCTGAAATAACGGTACCCTTGCCCATCTTCCGCGTTTTCGTTGTCGAATCCCAAAGCTTGGCCGACAGCGAGGCCAGTTCCTCGGTCGCTTGTGGATGGTTCTTAAGCCCCGGCGTATACGTGGGTACTCTCTTTCCAAGCACTACCGTGGCACCGCTCTCGACCAGCTTGACAACCTTGCGCAACGCTTCGACCGGCATCACGTCCTCTTCCAGATCCACCACAAGCATTCGGTACCGCATCCCGTCAGGCAGGACCAGGTCGCCGTTGGTGTCGACGCTTACGCGTTCGGTCAACACTTCAGCGTTCACCAGGTCGTAGGAGTAGCCCGCAGGCAGATTCAGCGATGCTTCTTTGCTCCACTCGCGGGCACGCGTCCAGACCTCACAGTTCTTGTCACTCGTGTAGCAGCACACGTCGGCAACGAAATTCCCGCGGCGCAACAGGGCCTGGCACCGGCCGAGGTAGTCCATGAACCCTCCAACGTAATTGAACCACGTTACGTTGCGATTCACGTGTGTGCCTGCGAAATACACGATCCCTGGGAGTCCGAACTCCTCAGGCGATGCCGTGCTTGTATGCCAAACGAACTGGTTCACGCCGTCGCACAATGCCATGTCTGCAGGCGATTTCAGCGAGGCTGGATACTCGGACCAGTGATACGTCATGTGCGTGAAGGCTTCGACCGACACCAAACGCTTGCCATAAATGTGCGCCGACATGGCGGTTCGCCGAGCGTTCGACCGACGGTAGCCGGGCACCCAAAACTCGCACTGCGGCATCGCATTGCGTCCCCAGAATGCCAATTGGTCGGCTTCGCGGAACAATAGAGGTTTGTGGCTCCAAGGGCCGCCCGATTCCGAGTGCCAGCGCAGGCGGGCCTCTCGGCACAGTTCGTCGAACCGCCCGTAGCAGTTCTTCATGAAGCAGTCGGAGATTGTCAACGCGTAGTCTCGAAGAAACCGCGTAGTAGTGTCTTCGTCGGTGACGATCACGCCTGCCAGGGCTGGCAGATACGGGCCCATGTCGTAGCCGCGGAACTCAAGAAAGTCCTTTTCAAAGCCGGGTGTCCAACTGGGTGTTTCCCCTTCCCAACTCACGTTGTAGAAGTGGGTCAAGGTATCGCCGACCAGCGGCCCGGCATCGGCAATGATGGCACGCCCCATGCGGTCGAAATGCGATTCGACGGCCTTGACGTTCAGAATATCGACGTCCTCGGTCCGGTCTTCCATCACCACGCAGGCCAGACGTACGATGATCCAGCGACCGGCGGGAGCGTCCCATTTGAGCTGGCCGTCTGTGTCGAGCTTGGTGGTCAGGTCGACCACTTCGGTAGCCGTTTCGGCATTCTTTTGCACGGTGTCCTTGACCGTCGACCACTCGCTAGATGGTCCGACAGAGGGCCCGCCACGGCCTTCGCCGACACGGGCGGCAACCACGGCCACTGGATGATAGCACGGGGCGGCACAACTGGGTCTGTCGATCTGCACTGGACCGGGCCCCTGGACCTCCGTCGATGCCCAGATGAGCTTCTTCACAGCGTTTTCTTCCATGTCCCAGGGTGCGCGAAGCGCACCGCCGCATGTACTGAGGTTGATGCTGGCTTTCAAGCCCAACCGGTGCGCTTCCTGAAGCGAGTATCGAACCAATTCCCGCCACCGCGGACTCATGAACGCAGTTTTCCGTTCCGGGGCAGGCACGATGTGATGGCCATATGCCGTAACGTCAAACAGCAGAAAACCGCCGATGCCCTGAGCCGCCATCGCCTCCAGATCGCGCGTGATGGATTTCTCGGTCACGTTGGCATTCAGCCACCACCAATACACCCAGGGACGGCAAATCTTCGGCGGCGAGACGAATGTTCTCTCCATGTCCAGATCGTGGCCGGTCGAGGCGACAGCCACTGCACTTTGCTCGACAGCCGGAACACTGTCGTCCACCGCAATCGTCGCGAAACCAGTCAGGACGCAAGCCATCAGAAATATGCGAACTCGTTGCATGATGTCATCCTTTCAAGTTAGGGGCCTTTTGGAATACGCTACGCCTTCTCCGATGCGGAAAAAAGGGGACGCTCCATTTCCAACCGGCTTGCACACCGAGCTGGGGTGTTCCACAATGGCGACGAAAGGTATGTCATGCTGGCCAAACTGAAGACTTTCTCGCTGTTGGGCATCGAGGCTGTGCCCGTCGAAGTCGAGGTGGACGTGTCGCCCGGCGCGTTGCCGAAGACGGTGCTGGTGGGCCTGCCGGAAGCGGCGGTGAAGGAAAGCACGCATCGCGTCGAGCGGGCGATTGTCAACTCGGGTTTCATGCGGCCGCAGGACCGGATCGTCATCAATCTGGCGCCGGCGGAACTGCCAAAGCAGGCCGCGTCGTTCGATCTGCCGATCACGCTGGGCATGCTCGCGGGCAGTGGGCAACTGCAATCGGACCTGTTCGACAAATTCGCCGTGGTGGGGGAATTGTCCTTGGAGGGTAACACCCGCGTGGTAAAGGGTGCCTTGTCGATGGCCATTGCGGCAGCGCGCGAGCAAGGATTGAGCGGCTTGGTCGTATCCAGCGACAGTGCGGCGGAAGCTGCAGTGGTCGAGGACATCGAAGTGATACCGGTGGCCAGTCTGGCGCAGTCCGTCGGCTTTTTGGCAGGCACGCTGGAGATCGAACCGGCACCGTCGCGGCTGGACGAACTGTTCGATGCGTATTCGAGATACGACGTGGATTTCGCCGACGTGCGCGGCCAGGAAATGGCGAAGCGAGCGATCACGATTGCTGCCTCTGGAAATCATAATCTGCTGATGATCGGGCCGCCCGGGTCGGGGAAGACCATGTTGGCAAAACGCGTGCCCACCATCCAGCCGACGCTATCAGCCAGCGAATCGATTGAAACGACTCGGATCTACAGCGCGCTTGGACGGTTGAAGCCGGGACAGCCACTAATGGCCACGCGGCCGTTTCGTTCGCCGCATCACACGATCAGCGACGCCGGACTGGTCGGAGGCGGCAGCATTCCGACGCCCGGCGAAATCAGCCTCTCGCATAACGGCATCTTATTCCTTGACGAGTTGCCCGAATTCAACCGCCGGACGCTGGAAGTGCTGCGTCAGCCGTTGGAGGACAGCGTCGTAACGATATCAAGGGCACTGAACAGCACCACATTTCCGGCCGATTTCATGCTGATCGCTGCCCTGAATCCCTGCCCGTGCGGCTACCGCAACGATCCGCGCCGAGACTGCCACTGCACGACACCCCAAATCGAGCGGTACATGGCAAAAATCAGCGGGCCCTTGCTTGACCGGATCGACATTCACATCGAGGTCCCAGCAGTGCCATTCAAGGAACTCGCGTCCGCGCCCACCGGGACCAGCAGCGCCGATATGCGCGAACAGGTGTCGCGAGCGCGGGTAGCCCAAGGCAGTCGTTTCGATGACACCAAGACGCGATACAACGCTCACATGACCACGCGGGAAATCCGCAAGCATTGTCGTCTGGACGATGAGTGCATGGAGATACTGCGAGCCAGCGTGAACGACCTAGGGCTGTCGGCTCGGGCGCACGACAAGATTCTGCGCGTGGCGCGGACCATCGCGGACTTGGGCAATAGCGATCAGATTCAGCCGTCACACATCCACGAAGCAGTGAACTACCGAATGCTAGATCGGCATTTGTGGACGTGAAGACAGCACAATCCGGGCTGGGGCTGTGCTAGCGTTCTTCAAGCCCAAGGCTTCCGATGACGGCTTCCGCGCCGGGCGTCATGTTGCGGATCTTGGCGGCCAAATGTGCCTTTTCCGAGACGCTAGCGTTCTCCGACCGGCGCTTGATATGAGCGACCTTCTTCTTCCGCTGGCGACGACGTTTCAGTTCTTTCCGGCGCTCGCTGCAACCCACGTAACAGTCTCCTATCGTCAAACTGTTGGTTGGCAAAACATATACTGTAGCATGGACTTGCGTCCCCGCCAACGTCCAGTGGTGAAATGTCGACGGTTCGACAAGCTCAAGCGACTGAGAAGAACCCTATTGTCCGCCTGGGATGCCATGCGCGCGGGCCATGGCCTGCTCGGCTTTGAATTTGAACTCGGGATTCTGCGTACCCTCGAAGGCCCGCAGGTACGTGACGCTCATGGCGGTGAACGAAAATGGATCGTGCGGATCGAGTGCGCAGGCACGTTCACCATGTTTGACCGCCTTCTCGTGGTCACCCGTCTTGCCGTACACGACGGCCAACGCGAAATGAGGTAGTGCAAACTTCTCGTCGACCTCAAGGGCTTCGAGGAATTTTTCGATAGCCTCTTCGTTCTTGCCGTCGTCTTTCAGTTTTTCGCCTTCAGCGTATAGCTCATGCATGTCGGGCATAGGTCGCAGCCCCCTTTGTGTTCGTGAACGGATTGGCACAGCCTTCCTACGGGCTGCCACCGGCCAGTCTAGCAGGTTCCCGAAGTTCGTCGCAGGGGGTAGCTGGTGACATGCCACGGGAAACCGCAAAATCTACCTAATCCGTACAATCCCACTTGCCGATATTGTAGACATTGGCTCTTGCGAGTTTCCAGAAGAGGGGCTGCGCCAATGCGTTCGCGGCCCCTGGCGAACGTGCCTTGTAGTCCGCCGATAGGGCCCTGGGCAAATCGCTAGAGGGCGCATGCGACTCGATGACGAGAGGAAAGACGTGGCAAGCATCCATCCGACTGCAATCGTCCACCCCCAATCCCGTATCGCTGCGAGTGGTACGGTCGGACCGTTTTGCATTGTCGAAGATGGTGCCGTGATCGGAGAAGGCTGCGAACTGGCAAGCCATGTGGTGATCAAAGCTAACACAAGACTGGGCAAAGACAACAAGATAGCCGAGGGAGCCATTCTGGGTGGACGTCCTCAGCATGTCCGCGCTGGCGAACGTGTCGGGCACCTGAAGATCGGCGATCGTAACATCATACGAGAAAACGCTACGATACACTGTGGCTTGGAGGAAGGTGCTTGCACGGTCGTCGGCGATAACAATATGTTCATGGTCAACGCCCACATTGGCCACGATTGTCGAGTTGGCGACCATACGATCATCACCAATAACGCCATGATCGCGGGGCATGTTACCATCGAAAGTCGGGCTTACATTTCCGGCGCGGTGGGCGTTCATCAGTTTTGCCGAGTGGGGCAGCTTGCCATGGTGGGTGGCCATGCGCACATCAGCCAGGACATACTGCCGTATGTGATGATCGACGGATTGAGCAGCGAAGTTGTCGGGCTGAATTGTGTGGGCCTTCGCCGGAATGGGTACGCGTCGGAGGACATCGCCCAGCTAAAGAAAGCTTACCGGGTCATCTATCGCAGCGGTTTGTGTTTCGATGCGATCCTGACAACCCTGAGGGAGCAGTTCCCGACCGGCCCGGCCACGGCTTTCCACGAATTTCTTCAAACAGGGAAACGAGGGTTTGTACGCGAGCGGCGGCGACCGCCGAAATCTGCAATCAAGCTCTTCTCCGGCCAAGACGACGAAGCCCCGAACGACGCGGGCGCGGCCATCCGAAATGCGGGGTAGACAGAAAAACCCGCGTCTACTGCCGCCACCGGTCTACGGTGTCCTCGTTTAACGGCAAGCCGAAGGCGACTGTGAATCAAGCGCAAAGTCGCAATTCAGCGCACAGTCGCCTTCGGCTTGCCGTTAAACGAGATGGGCGGACGTTTCAAGAATTCAGCATCATCCGCTATTCTGAATTCTTGCGAATTCAGCTACGTGCCAAAAAGGTCGGCGAGACACTACAATAGCGTCCTGACGATTGGGGGCACTCTTGGGAGAGCGTGTTCGGTGGCACGGGTTTTCAGACTGTGGGAGAAGAAGCGCGGTACTCGTCGCACCGGTTCGGAACTGGTGGGCAGGGTGGGAGAATTCGTGTTCTCAAGCACCCTGTTCGTGCTGGGCGCGGTGTCGCTGGCCGCGCTGATCGCATCCCAGTATGCGACGTCGTCACCTCGTTTTCAGCCTGGGTTCGGCTTCTGGGTCATGGTGTTGGTATTGGGATCGTTCGTGCTGCTGGGCGGCGGCGGCCTCATATGGACTGTGTTCAACGTGCGGGCATCTGCGGAGCGGCGGTCGGCGTTGGCTAGAAGGGCTGCCAACATCGACTTGACGGGCCATATCGAACGAGCCCGTCAGCCGCTGCCCTGCATCCCCAGCGATGCGAATCTGACGAACAGCCCAGGAGTCAGATTGCGGTACCGCCTTCCAATGGTCCAGTCTCGCGCGTGGAGGCTGATATTCGCCACCGTGTTCTGCTTGGTCTGGAATGTCGGTGCGGTCGTGCTGGTCGTCTACGCCACGAACAGCTTTCTGGCCGGCAATCCCGAATGGTTCTTGATCTCTTTCACGGTTCCGTTCTTGGTGATCGGCGGTTGCTCCGTGTACGACCTGGTTCGTCAAATGGTGATCCACACAGGTATCGGCCCAACGAACGTCGAGATCTCGGATCATCCGCTTCGCCGCGGCAGCACGCACGACGTATACGTGTCCCAGGCAGGTCGTCTTTCCATGAGAGCCCTATCGTTGAACCTTGTGTGTGAGGAAGCAGCGACTTACCGGCAGGGGACTGACGTCCGTACCGAGCAAAGGCGTGTATTCGACCGGCAGGTCTTTCGGAAAACGGAATTCTCGATCGATCCGGGGATCCCCTTCGAGCACGAATGTTCCGTTCAAATCCCTGATGACGCAATGCACTCATTCCAATCTGAACACAACGCGGTAAATTGGAAGCTGATCGTGCGCGGCCAGGCGGACGCATGGCCGGCTTTCGAACGGATTTACCCCATCATCGTCCACCCTGACCATGACGGCGACAAAGACGTCAATCGATCCGCTGATCGCGATACGAATAACTAGCCCGAATGGCATCTTCCACCCGGGTGACCAGTTGGAGTGCGAGTACCAGGTCGACGCAATACAACCATCGGAGATCCAAGCGGTCGAGACTTCCGTGCTATGGTACACGGAAGGCAAAGGGGACGAGGATCTCGGAGTCCACTACTTCGAGCGGTATACCCCGAGCGACGTAGTCGATGGAGACGTGCGACAGTTACACTGTCTTCAGACTCAACTTCCGCGCACCCCGTTGAGCTACAATGGGGCGATTGTGAAGATACGCTGGTGTGTCCGCGTGCGGCTGTTCTGGGGGCGCGGCAAGGAGACTTGTGCCGACCGCCTCTTTCAATTGGTGCCCCGACCGTCGGACGGTGATACGCCCGGTCCCGAATGGCCCGGTCCCCAATGACGGAGGACGGCAGAACCTGTCGTCCCCATTCTGCCATGAACAACGGCATCCCTGACGCTTCGTCTTTGCCCAGCAATCCGTTCTCGACGCGGTTCATTTCCCCGAATGCCGACAGCTACCTCTTCCCGGAAGGCACCGACGCGATGCGTCTGGTCGACAGACTGCGCGAGACGGGCTGGTGGGGACAGATCATCGGGCCACATGGCAGCGGCAAGACCACGCTGCTGCACACCCTGGCGCCGCGCATCGAGGAAGCTGGACGCCGCGTCGAATTGTACGTACTGCGCCAGTCGGATCGACGATTGGCAGTGCCACGACGTGCCAGACGCACGTGGGGCCGCCGAACCCTGGTGGTCATTGACGGCTACGAACAACTTGGCTGGCTCAGCCGCACGCGGTTGAAACGGAGCTGCCGAACGCGTGGTGCAGGACTGCTGGTTACGGCTCACGATCCGATTGGCTTGCCGCAGATTTGGAGGTCCGAGACGTCGTTCGAGCTTGCTCAGGCTTTGGTCGCGCGTCTATTGCCCTCCGAATACGCATCGTGGATAACCGCAGAAGATGTGTCTTCCGCCTTCGAGGCGCATCGCGGAAATCTCCGTGAGGTGCTACTGTCGTTGTACGACGTTTTTGAAGACAGGGCGGAAGGAGCCGGCGCGAAAGGCTAGGTTGAACTAAGTCAGGTAACACCTCCCCTATTGTCGCGCCGATCTGCCCAGCCTGATCATTTCCCGAGGCTTATCAGGCCCGCCTTCGCCGTGTATCTGCAGGGAATCTCTGAAAAAGCCTCTGAATCTCCTTCGTTTTCGCTCCCCAATCGTTGTGTGTGGCCTAAGTTACAGCATCAGATTGCGCGCCCTCGTGCGCTCACGCGTCACGGACCGCGCACCCGCACGATCGTCATAACCTGAACCTAATGCGGAGAAGCGACATGTCACGACCAGCGGTGAAACTTCGAATCGTCGCGTGCGTCGTCCTACTGCAAGCGATTGTGGCCGTCCAATCTGCCGACGCGTACACACTGGTAGACTGGATGCGAACGTGGCCCAACTACTACGGGCCCGGTCTGCCAGCGGCGCCGGCTGCTCTGCCGACGACTCCACCCATGTCTCCGACGCAGGTCCCTGCTATCACGACACCGCCAACCGTCACGATTCCGCCAGGAAGTGCGACTTCGCCAATCGTTACCACGCCGCCGACAACCTGCGCAAGCGCGGCTACGACCTCCAGTGCGTCGCCGGTCTACGCTCCCGCAGCGCCGAGAACGGCACTTGGCGCCTGGTGCGAACGACTATTCTGCCGGCGGGCAGTCGGCTATCGGCCGGAAGTCCGTTATCGGACTCGACTGATGCGGGTGCCAACAACGAACTACCGACCAGTGATCACGTACGATCCCGTGACCGGCGCCGCCACCACGACAGGCGTGCAGCCCTGCACCACGTACTCGTGGCAGTTTCGACGAGTTCCCTACACGACGTATCGGCCTGTGTATTCGCCGGTGACGAGGCCCTGGTCAACTCCCAGCAGGCCCACAGTAACGGGCTATTACCCAGGGGCCATAGCGCCCGGCGCAAGTACGACGTGCGCCCCGCCGGCTTCACAGCCCTACTACACACCGCCTCCAGCGGCAACGCCGCCGGCGTTGCAGTCGACGCCGCAGTCGACTGCGCCTGCCGATCAAGCGCCCAGCTTACCGGTCGACCTGTCACCGCTACCGAACGGCCAAGCGGGATCCACCACAAGGCAATACCCACCGCTTGAATCGAGTGGCGAATCAAACGACGCGGCGTCTAACGAAGTTAGAAAAGAGCCAGCGCCGCCTACAGGCGGTATTCTGAATGTGACACCCGTACCAGATCCCGATGCTGGTGCTGACAAGAAGCAGATTCAGGCAGCGCCCAGCCTGTTCGATCCCAACGATCGGACAGCCAACCGATCGGCTCGGCCGGCTTGGTCCTATTCAACGATCGCCTGGCCTGAGAAACAAAAAGGGAATGCTCCGCAGCGGATGTCGATGAAAGCTACAGAACAGGATGCGGTCGAAAAGAAAGAAGAATTGGATAGCAGCGGCTGGCATGCCGTCCGACCATAACTCGCCGTCGAATGCCGACGACGTCACGTAAAACACCCCGGTGTAGGCCGGAAGTCGGGGTGTTTTCGTATCACGATTCGCGGCGACTTGTGCGAGGCAGAAATCGCCGCAAGGGATGCCTCCCGTCTTTTCCGTTTTGGATTCCCTGGCAACAATCTGCACTGCCAACGAACAGAATTCGCGCAGCGTGGGCGAAGTCGTTTAACGGCGAGCCGAAGGCGACTGTGTTTCCGGCCATCGCCGACGCCTTCGGCTTGCCGTTAAACGACTTTGCTCGCGGCTCTGCCGCGTCAAGTGAATGTCACCACTGTGGCCTTATGCCGATGGATTGCAGCCTCCGTCAAATCGTACAGGAAACCGTCCAGTGGACGAGGGAACAGCGTGACGAGGTTGCGCGCCGACTGCAGGCCAACACCGAGGGATCGCGTTTGCGGACGATCCGTGATTGGGTCGAATTGGCCACAGCAAAGGCGCTTTCAGACGACGATTTCGCGGATCTATACGCACAGACCGTTGCCTGCGGCGCCGCAGTACTTCGACTGGCCACCAACACTTCCCGGCAAGATATTGCCTTCGATTGGCTTCGCGCAAACTCCAGTCCACTTTGGCAGACCATCTGGGACGACAGCCTTTCACTGTTAGCCGGTTGTGAAACAGACACAGCCGGCATTCGTGCAGAGCATCGTTCAGACCCAACCGGCACGTTGGTCTCGCGCCGTGACTCCAAGTCTTTTCGACGTGACCCGATAATCCATTTCTACGAGCGTTTTCTGGATCAATACGATTCCAGCCGCCGGACGACGCACGGCGTCTTCTATACGCCTGCCCCGATCGCAAAATACATCGTCGAACGGGTCGACCGGTCTCTGCGCGATGATTTCGAGTTGGCCGACGGCCTTGCCGACTCGGTGACGTGGAGCAATTTCGCGCGGCGTCGCGACGACGTGGCCGTTCCCCGCGGCGTCGATCCGCAGAGCCACTTTGTAACGATTCTCGATCCTGCCGCGGGGACGGGTGCATTTCTGGTGGAAGCGGTGGATCTGATCCACCGCACGCTTTCGGACCGTTGGATCGCATACGGCTGCGACGCAGATGAACTGAACCGGCGATGGAACGCCTACGTGCCCGCGCATTTGTTGCCGCGCATTTTCGGTTTGGAACTGATGTTGCCCGCATGTGCCGTTGCGCAACTGAAGCTGATAGACAAGTTGGGCGAGACCGGATTCCTCTTCGACGCTCCGGCAAAGCTTGAAGTCCACCTGGCCAACACGCTGGTCGGGCCCGAGCAGCAGTCGTCTTCGTTTGGTGGACGTTCGGTCGGAATCGCTCGGACCGTCAAAGCCGCACGCGACGCCAGCTATGCGACGCCGTTCACGGTCGTGATCGGCAATCCGCCGTTCTCCGGCATATCGGAACAGCAAGGCCGTTGGATTACGGGACTACTTAGGGGAAAATCGCACGCTCCCGGCGACTGGGCCAACTACTACGTAGTCGACGGTCGACCGCTTGGTGAACGAAAACACTGGCTGCACGACGATTACGTCAAATTCGTGCGCTACGGCCATTGGCGGATCGAATCTGCGGGTTGCGGCATCATCGGCCTGGTCTCCAATCACGGGTACCTGGACAATCCAACTTTTCGCGGGATGCGCCAGCAGCTCATGCGCACCTTTCCCAAGATCTCAGTCATCGACTTGCACGGCAACCGGAAGAAGAAGGAGCGAGCACCACAAGGAGGCGTGGACGAAAATGTATTCGCCATCGAGCAGGGAACGGCTATCGGGCTCTTCATGCGCCCGCCTGGGGCCGGGGAACGATGCCAAGTCGAACACGCGGAGTTGTGGGGAGATGCAAACAAGAAACTCGCGGCATTGTCATCCGCTGCGGCGTGCGCGGATTCACGCCGAGTGAGCATTGTGATACCCAAGACACGGCTGGCGCCCCGCGGCCCCGGCTATGTGTTCGTCCCGCAGGATGATACGGTTCGCCAAGAATACGAACGCGGCTATCGGCTAGCCGATATCATGCCAGTGAACGTGACGGCTCCGGTCACTGCTCGTGACGGCTTTGTCATTGCCTTTGACGAAGCGGAACTCATCGAGCGCATGGAGCAGTTTCGTGATCTGTCGATCCCTGACGAAGAAATTCGCCGGCGCTATTTCACGAACAGCCGCTCGAAGAAATATCCAACCGGCGATACGCGTGGATGGAAACTGCCGGTTGCTCGCCGCCGCATGGCTGAAGACCAGAATTGGCGCGACTACATCCGGCCATGCTGGTATCGACCGTTCGACCGACGCTTCATTTACTGGGCGGATTGGATGATCGACTGGCCACGCGGTGAGGTAACGCGGCACATACTCGCGGGCGACAACGTCGCCATCATCGCCCGCCGGCAGATGCTGCCGACGCAACCGTGCAACTACTTCTGGATTACGGACGGACTCACGCTCGACGGAGTAATCCGTTCGGACAATCGAGGCAGCGAGTCGGTCTTTCCGATCGTTCTGTACGAGGAGGACAACGACGGCGTGACACACCGCCGAGCTAATTTCGGCGAACAGTTCATCGCCGAAGTGAGTCGGACCCTGGGACTAACATGGATCGCCGACGACACGGGCGATCTGAGACAGTCTATCGGTCCCGATGATCTGGCGTATTACTGCTACGCCCTCTTCTTCTCACCGACCTATCGCCAGCATTACGCAGAGGTGCTGCGCACTGATTTTCCTCGCGTCTTCCTACCACAAGACCTGAAACTATTCTATGCACTCCGCGAATTCGGCGCGAACCTGGCCGAATGCCATCTGCTGCGTACATCAGACGATTCCCGGCCCGACGTCTGCAGTTTCACGGGGGCAGACGCGGACGGTTCTTGGGCTCTGACGCGAGGTTACCCCAAATACCAAAAAGGCCGCGTGTTTGCCAGCGACCAGTGCTGGTTCAGCGACGTGCCACAGGACGTTTGGGATTTCCACGCGGGAGGCCATCAAGTCTGCAGGAAGTGGTTGAAAGACCGGCGCGGCCGGATGCTAAGTGACGCGGATGCCGCAGAGTATCGTCAGATTGTGGCCTCGCTGGCCGAAACGTTACGTTGCATGGACGAAATCGACAGAGCCGTTATACATCACGGCGGTTGGCCTCGCGCATTCATTTGAAAAGGCCATCGGCGGGGGGGCATATGATCCTGCCCCACGATGATTTTGCTTTGTCTTATTCGAGCAAAATGATCGTGGGCAAAATCATATGGAATGCACTTGCGGCAACGGGATCAGGCTATCGCTCCCCGATAGGCGCTCAACGCTTCAAAACGACGAAGACAGCAAATTCGTCGTCCATTGGTATATCAAAGCCGCCGTCCTCGCACTTGCCCTCAAATACCGGCTTCCCGTAGAAATCGAGCGGGTCCACGAGACGAAATCGTTCGCCGTACTTCAGAAAGCTTCCGGCCGGCACGCGAACCTGGGTCTCCTTCCCCCAATTGAAAACGGCCAAGTTCGCTCGCTTCTGGTCATACTTGTTAGCCATCAGGATCGAATGAGATTCTTCGGGTGTCTGTTCGTTCAAGGTCACGTTGTCCCGCGCATCCACCGCGCCCTCGCCGCCCGTGTTCAGCCGACCGTCGACGACGAGGTTGTCGGCTACAACGCCCATCCTGTAACGATTCACCGATATTCCTGACCGAAAGATCACGTTCTCCGTGATCTCACAGCCTTCGTTGTGCGGGGCACTGTAGCCAATCTGCATTGGCACCTTGTACAGGTAGTTGCGGCGGACGACGATGTTCCTGCTGGGCCGACCGCCTCCCACCAGGAAGGTGCCGTGACGCCACGCGATGTTGTCTTCGATCACAAAGTTGTCGACGTAGGCCCGCGACGAGCCGTACGCGTGCATGGTGTAATGCCCGCCGGGCCAACGCGTGGTCATGATGCAGTTGGAGATCGTCTTCGTACCATCCTGGTTCTGTGTGTAGATGCAGTGTCCATGATTGCGGTCCGGCCCCTTCCAGCCGTTCCGCACAAGGATACAGCCGTAGATTTCGCCTCCCTTCGCACTCGACCACCAACCGACACCGTTGCCCAGATTGTCCCGGACCACCAAGTTGATCAAACGACACTCGTTGCCGTGGACAGTGATCCCGCCATAGGGATTGCCCAAGTCCGGATGCGAGCCCCCTTCCTGAGTCACGCGCGACAGGTCATCCGGCTGTGCGATCTCGAAGTCCCACAGCCGGAGATAATCGCCCTGCACCACCATCCCACCGTCGATGGTGACCCGCTGGCCGACCGCAGCCCGTATCGTGATTGGCTGTTCCGCGGACCCGTTCAAAGCAACCTTGTAGCCTTGCCCTTTCGTCTTGTAGGCGTCTTCACACCGATACGTGCCACCGAGCAGCCACACGGTATCGCCAGGCTTCACCGGTCTCTGACCGGCGAGCGTCGAAACAATGTCCCATGCATCGTCTCTTGTCCCCGCCGCGTCGGCCCGGCCATCGACCGCAACGTAATACTCCGCCCCGTGGGCCGACCCAATCAGGCCAGCAACGAGCAATCCCAGACCGAAGAAGCTGCGTGCGTTCATTCTCATTCCTCCCTTGCTGGTGTTGCAGATGGGAAGGGCGGATGGCAAAGGCATCCCTCCATCATCTTCGAGTAGTCACGGTCAAGGGTTGCTGGTAGACTACTCTCTTGCATGTGACTGTTCACGGCGTTTCCTCACGCGAATGTCAGCATACCAGGAGGGCCTCGATGGCAAAAGCAAAAGTCGCTCATTTGAAGTTGCAGCACAGTGAGAGTGTCGTAGTCCAGGCGGCGGCTCAGATCTACGCGGCCTACATTGCCGCCGGGCGCGTGCCGGAGGGGGAAGAGGCACGCTGGATGGAGCGTTCCATCCGGGAGGCCATCCGGATCGCAAGGACGACCGACGCGGTGGTGATTAGCGACGAAGAGATCGACAGTTTCGAAGGTCAACAAGCACTAGACAGCCAGGGCGGCCCGCTATTCGGTCAGTGAGCCGAACGCGCAGTCCATCACTGCAGGCGTCTTAGCCGTCTGACGATCCCTCTGACGCCACTCGCTCGATGGCCGCGTCGAGTTGGGCCGAAAGGCGTTCCAACTCCTCCCGTGTCTCGTCGTCCATGTCCCAGGCGTGCGGCTGGCGGCGCACGTCGGTGGCAAACAAGCCTCGCTTTTCGAGAGTGTACTTCTCGATGGCAAGGAATCCGTCCAGACCGGCCTGAAGCTGCAGGCTGACCAGGGCGCAGATTGGCAAGTACAGGTCGTAGGTGGCGCGTTCGTCTTCACGCTCCAGTGCATTCCATAACGCGACGATCCCCGGCAAGAATTCCATCCCCGGCATCGTTCCCACGATTCCGCGCCGATAGCAGTCGACAAGGGAAATACCCCCGGAACCATCGAAGATGCGGGCTTGGCCGCCGGTCGAATCGCGCAATGCTGAGAGGTTCGCCCCAACAGGAGTGGCCTCAGGCTTGAAAAGGACCTTGTCCGGCCCGAACTCGTCGAGCAGCTTGGCGCAAACGTCCAACGGGATCGGCTGACCGACGTAGGACGAGGCATCCTGGACCACCAGCGGCAGGTCGACATGTTCGGCCAGTGTGCAGAAATACCCGAATACTTCGTTGGGTGGCAGCACCGTGGAAACGGGCGGGATGGCCATGATCGCGTCGCATCCGGAACTCTCCGCAGCCTGAGCATAGTCAATCGCTTGTCGTGTGCTTTCGGCGCCCACTCCGGCGACGAACACTCCGTGGCCGGCGCTCAGTTCCGCTAATGTCCCATTCAACTCGATACGTTCCTGGGTGGTCAGTCGCAACAACTCGGATACCATGCCCGTGCAGTAGCCTTGTGCGCCTTGCGCGAAAGCCCACTCGACCTGCCGCGAGAGGCTCTCGTAGTCGATCGACTCGTCTCGCAGAAACGGAGTGTGGACCACCGGCAGAACACCGGCAATGTGTTGCGACATGCTGGCCATCTCTATGGAGTTCTTTCTTTGTTCGTAGTACCGGCTTCGGCCGGAATCCGAAAGACCGCCTAAAAGCGGTACTACGAACAGTCCATTACCAGTCTCCGACGCTGCCATCGGGATAGAAGACTCGCTGGGGAAGTTCTTGCTCGAAGGGGTGTTTTCGGACCTCGTCCTCGTCGATCGAGATTCCCAGGCCAGGGCGAGTGTTCGGGCGCACGATGTGGCCTTCCCGCTCGACAACAAAACCCTCATCGACCACGTCGGCTCGCCAGGGAACGTCGCCGTGGACGGTTTCGCAAATGATGTAACCGGGTTGCGAGAAACCGAATTCCAGAGACGCCGCCGTGCTGACGGGCCCTTGGGGATTGTGCGGGGCAAGCGAGATCCGATGAGCGTCAGCAAGAGCGGCGATCCGACGCGACGCGGTCAAACCGCCGCAATGCGTTATGTCGAACTGGCAAATCTCGCAGCCGCGGTCGGCAAACAGCCTTTGGAAGTAGGACAAGTCGGTGATGCGTTCGCCCGTTGCTATGGGCGTAGCGATGGCCTGGTTGATTGTCGCCAAACCCTCGATGCTCTCCGGCCAACACGGTTCCTCGAAGAAATACAGGCCATACGGGTCGAGGGCCTTGCCAAACTTCAGCCCCATGGCGGGCGACGGGCGCGCGTGACAGTCGACCATCAGGTCAACGTCGTCGCCCACCGCATCGCGCATGGCTGCCACGGCCGCCTCGGCCAGCCGGATCGGGCGAAGCCCTTCGATCGGCATGGTCGGCGGGACGGCCATGCTCTTCATGGCAGTGAAGCCTGCTTCGACCGCTTGTCTGGCCAGTTCCCCGAACTGTCTGGCGTCCTCGACACTGGTCTCGTACATGTCCTCCATGCGGCCGCCGCCCAGATGGCAATAGGTGCGTATCCAGTCTCTCACCGGACCGCCCCACAGTTGCGAACATGGCATGTCCGTGATCTTGCCAGCAATGTCCCACAAGGCGATGTCAATACCCGATATTGCAGTCGAACGAACAATGCCATGTCCGTGCCAGAAATGCTGCCGGTACATCATCTGCCACAAGTGCTCGATTCGCCGCGGATCCTCGCCCACGATCAACTCGGCCAGATCCTCGACCGCGCCCACCACCGCCCGTGTGTGCCATTCCAGTGTTGCTTCGCCCCAGCCGAACAGATCCGGCTGATCGGTCAGGACTTTCACAAACACCCAGTTTCTCATGCGAGCATGGCAAACCAGCGTTTCGATCTTGGTGATTTTCATATTCTTAGGCACTAACTTCGGTATTTCGACCGTAGCTACGGTCGCCAGACCGTGGGGAATTCCCGGTCCACCGTCTGGTGACGGTAGCCACATTTGTGGAATTTGTTCTTCCCGCGTTCTTTACTGTCTAGTCTTGCACCGCGATGTTCATGCTTCGAAGCTCGTTAGCGATGGCCTCGACCAGCCTATCGAGACTGCCCTTTGCCAGCACGGAGACATTCTCCTGATACAGTCCTTTTCCGTAAGAGTCCGAATCCAGCACGTAGGATATGCCGGATCCATTGGCCAACGTACCGACGAAAACTGGTGTTCGCGCAAATCGACGACGGATCTCGCGTTGCAGTCGATTGTAGTGTTCGCCGTTGAGGCCCAGCCATACGGCATCGCCGATTCGTATGATGTCGAATGCATACGGGTATTCATCACCGGGCGGCAAATGCCGAATTCGGCTCAGGCTTCGCGTCATGCGTTCTACCATGGCTCGGGCGTCGCGGACACGGATGTCGTCACCGGCGGCTCTCGCGTCTGCTTCTCGCTGTGCCCATTGCTCTCGCTCTCGCTCCAAGTCGTCTCGTTTTGGCAAGTCGTCTCGATACTTCAACCGGACTACCACACGTCGGGCCTGCCAGATATCGATTTCCGCGCGACGTTCTGCTGACACGGGAACGTACTTCCATATCCCAAGTGTCGCCCCAGAGATGACCGGTCCGACGTATTCGTAACTCGTTCCCGGCGCGGGAAGCGACTCGACTGCCGACATCACGGCATAACCAAGCTGGCGGCCATTGCGATCGGCAACTGCAACGTCGCCCACGAATCCGTCTCTGGGGCCGATATCCCCGGAAGCACCCTGAACAAACAGGCAAGGCGCCGCGGTCGCTCGCTCCACGACCTCTCGCATCGCCCCAATGTAGTCTGGGCTGATCAACGTGTTTTCCCACGCCAGCGTCGTCGGATGACAGGCATAGTTAACGATCGTCGCCAGCGGTTCGCCACCCTCGCCACTGATGCGGCCGACCAAAACCGCGTCGTCGGCCTCGCCATCCGGGTTCAGTCCGCAGACGTATTCGCCACGTTCGGCATCAAAATAATCGCGATTCTTCGCCAAATCGCATCGGCCGACACCATAGGCGATACCCGCCGGTTGCTGGCCATCACGGGCTTTGCGGACCAATGCCGCGAGTTTCGTACCCAGAGATTCCAGATAGGGCGTAATCAAGTCGCCCCCAGGGAGTTCTGATCGCCGCCGGTCCATCAAACCGGCGGCGTGGGTGTGCGAGAAGAAGACGATGATCGCGTCGCGCGGAACATGCGCCGCGGAGCTGACACGATCGAGTAGTCTGTTCATCTCTTCGGTCCGCAAAAGGCAGTGGTCCAATGCCACAATCACCTTGGCGCCTTTACCTGAGCGTCCAGCATGAAGCCCGTTCAGGAACAGGACGGTTGCGGTCAGGGGCCGATGAACGCCGGTCGACCGGTCGTGCATCGCCGCGCCCCACATGCGGTGATAGATCCCAACCGGAGGCGTGATGTCGTCCCGCGCCACCCCGGCCAAACAACGGCTTTGTGGTATCTGAATGCGCTTCATTTTCACACCCGTAGCTGGATTCGGAAGAATTCAGCGGCCTGAGTTGTTGCGAAGGCCTGAGTTCTTGCGAACTCAGCTGCAAACGAAAGGTTCATGGGTTTCCGTCGCGAGGCGTCAAGGCCAGCGACGTTTGGATGGAATAGTAGCACGTGCAGCCGGAACTCGCCTCTGGGATCAACACCAGGCCGCCGGCTGGGATCATATTGACCCAACAGCCCGGTCTGGTAACGCTGGTCAGTGCCGTAGGGTTGCCTGTCTTCAAGTCGAACATGCGCGGATTCGAGAACCGGCTGAAGCCACAGAATGCGGATGTTGAAAGCACCCCACATTTGTCGCTCTTCTGCCACTTCCAGCCGTCGATTGGCTGGCCGGATCGCAACTGAAGGGCAAAGCCCGTGTTGTAGATCGTCTCGCCAACGATAGCCGAATGCTGCACCTGCTCGCCGTGAGGTCCCTCGAGAATATGATCGGGAACAGGTTTCTGTGTGGTCTGCCAGAGCATCTCTCCACTTGCCGCGTCGAATCCGTACAGATCGTATCGAACTCGCATCTCGCCCTGCACACTGACGTTTTTCGTGCCTGTCACCACCAACGTCTCTTTGGCGTAGCTCAGGAAGAGTATGTGCTGGATTTCGTGAAAGTCGACGGGCTTTCTCCACAAGATTTCGCCGTTGGATATGTCCAACGCCACCATGGCGGAGCCCTTGCCGAGCAGCATTTCCAGATTGGCTCTACCGTTCGACACCTCTCGTGTTTCAGGGTTTGTGCTCTCAACGCAGTAGATGCGACCGCCTCCGACGGCAATCGTCGGATTGACAATCACGCCCTGCGGTGGCGAATAGCTCCAGAGTGTCTTGCCTGTGCGGCGGTTCAACGCAAACAAGGCGTCGCTGCAGACGACGGGCTTGTTATCGCGCCACATGAGCACCTGCGTGTCGATGTCTTGAATGCGAAATGTGGCGTCGGGTTTCGTGACGCTGCCGAAAAGGAAGTCACCAACGGTGGCCAGATAGCCCCATTCCTTTCGGTTACCTGACGCTTCGTCTGGAAGCGCGAAGACGGACTTCTGACCGGTCTTGACATTGAAGATCATACAGCCGTCGGCCGATGCGACGTAGAGATAGTCGTCGGCCACCGCCATGCTGCCCGAGTTCTTAAACGCGCCAAGTCGAATCGAATTGGGCAGATCTTGCTCCCAAAGTACCGTCCCGTTGTACGCGTCGACGGCGGCCACGTAGTCGTCGCCGGAAATGAACAGCCGTCCATCCTTGTATAGGGGTCCGACGTTCTTTTCGTGACGATCTACCATCCTTCGCGGACCGGGCCGTCCAAACCATTGGATATCCACGGGCCCTGGGCGTAGGGCGTCGCCGCTGCATGCCGTGTTTCCCGCATCGGCGTAGAAGTGTGTCCACTCGCCGGCTCCGGCCAGTGGTCCACGGCGCGCCGTGCCGGTCCAACCACCTCCAGCGGCTTCTACGACTTTCCAACCGGGTAGTGCACCTTCGCCCCACTCGGTCGCCTTCGCCGCATCGGCTGCATTTGAGGGCGAGGTGAACACGGCCACACCGCCGGAAGGTCGAAGAATGCGATGTACCTCGGATGCAGAAGGCGGCAACGTGCCATTCGCGAGTGCCTCTTCGGAAACGACCAGATTCGCGAATCGCTTCTGGTAGGGTAGCTGGTCCAGCTTGCCCTGGTGAATCACAATCCGGCTTCCGTAGACGCGGGCGTTTACGAGCAGCTCCCGCGCCGGGGCCACTTTATCCGCATCCGGCTCGATGCCGATAATGCGAAATGCGGACCGTTTGGACATCTCATAAGCAAGCGTGACCGTGTCGGCGCCCAATACAAGGCAGTAGCCCTTCTTGGACCCAGCAGCATTTACCGCCGCCTCGGCCGCCAGCCGATATCGCTGCGGCGTGTGATCGTCCGGGTAGGGCGATCGTAGATAATCGCTCATACCTGCGTAGAGTTGGGTATCCCGCGGCCCTGAATTCCCTGCCTCGAAGCAGTGAATCGTCCCCTTGTCGGTTCCCACGAAGAGACGACCGTCGCTAACGGCCAGAGAGTATGCCTTTCCGTCGACATCGCCGGTCCACATTTGCTTACCTTCGGCGGAATCGTAGGCGACGACGTGGTCTTCCGAGCCAACAAAAACTGTCTTACCGGCCAGAATCAGTTCGTAGGGGTTCTGGCAAGGTACTTCCCACTTCAACCAACTCCGCTTGTCTGCTGTCACCTCGGCGGTTCGCTTTTCATCGGCCGCGGTCTTCTTCTTTTTCTGTTGCAGCCGCAATAGCTCGAAATATGGATCTCGATCCAACGCAGTCAGGCGATCCTGTCCGAGGATGTACACGAGCGGTCCGCTCGCCACTACGCGAAGACCCGCTGACCAGACGATCTTCTCCCGAGAACTCGCATCGGTGACTTGGATACCGCCCTTTTCGCCGCCACCGTGAAAGAGCTGTTCGTCAACCAGCACCGCAAAACTCCCGCCACCCTCCGGCGTTCCGGACCGCTGTTGGCCGGTGCCCGGATATGCAGCCACCTGCGATCCGTCATGACGCTCGTAGATGTGTGGCGGAGTGCGGCCCGTGGGGACAAACAGCCGCTTGGACGATGCCACAAGGTAACCCTGCGCCGAAATGTCGACTTTTTGCCTCCAAAGTTCTTCGCCGTCCTCGGCTCGCATCGCGCACAAGTAGGCGCCCTGTGACGGAAAGAGACCGGCACAGACGTAGACGGTGTCGTCCTCCACAACGACGCCGCAGCGAACCGGCCACAGGGAGATCATTCGGCCGTTGCCCGGCAAACGCCGGTCCGCCGGGCCAATTCGATGCCTCCAAAGCAGATGACCGTCGGCAGCGGCGAGGCAGTAGACGCATCCGTCGTCCGAACCGACATAGACTCTCTGTTGGGAAATCGTAGGAGCCAGTCGCACCGGACCTTCCGTGCAAAACGACCAGCGGACTTTGCCAGAAGACGCGTCAAGGCAGTACACGTGATCGTCGACGGACGAGCCGAAAAAGAGCGACTGACCGCAAACAGTCACGTGAAACGCGCGATCAAAAACGACAGTTGGTCCTAGCTCTACTTGGCGGAAGACGTCCCGACTAGCCGACATCTCGGGCCATGCCGGTTGCGGAGCGTGAGCCGCCTTATGCCTCCAACGCTCGACAAGCGGTACCACAACGTGTTCCGATGATACGCCGCTGCGACGTGCGTCGCCTCGATACGTCGGCCAATCGCCGTATGCCGGCCGCATGTGCTGGGAACTGGTGAGGAGAGCAGCGAACAGAAAGATGGTGATTCGTCCAGTTTTGTAGTGTTTCATGTCAGACGGACCTTTGGTGTTTGCCACAGCCGAGATTCTTGCCAACCACCAACATACCGGCTGGTCTGGGGCGATGCCAGGGTTGAACGGTAGGTCCCGTCTGCCGGACGGGACCTTGACCTGCGTGGCGACGTTTCTTTTCGACGCAAAGCCCCGTCCGGCAGACGGGACCTACCGGGACTGACCGCCTCTCGCATGCGCGTGTTGTCGGGTCGGATCGCGCGTTAGCGCCGGTGTCAGCGCACCGGGCTCGCGACGTACTTCTGGTAGCGGCGGACCACTTCGTCATCCGAGAGATTTCGGCTGATGATCAGTCGGCAACGTGCTTTTGCCGTCTGGCCCGCCTTTAGGTCGTGACCAAACAGTGACAAGTACAACGAGCGATATCCGCCCGCTTCCGGCGTGGCCGGGTTCCAAGGGCTCGCCACTGCAAAGCAGTCATCCGGGGGGCACATCATCGCGGCCGTCAGCCCCAACTCCGCGTCGCGACGGATCACCAGCGGTGCGGCCAACCACCGCCGCGCGTCCCAGTTGACGGGGCTAGGCGGAATCGCCCAGCGGCCGTCGCGAATCATGTCGAGCGACTCCTGGTCCTTCGGAAACATGACGTACCCGCCGCGAGAATCGGGCGCTCGGTCGATCGGAACGAAACTGGGCTGCTCCTGGCCTTCGGGCCGCAAGTAGACCGATGCCCGGAAGCCCTTGCCGAAATATGACGACATGAACAATTCGAACTTCGGCATGTCGTGCTGTGGTTTGACGGTGATTTCCAGATCCAAGGTGTCCGGCGCCGTCCAACGGTAGATCCCAGTCATCTCCAGCGGGTGTTCGTCCGCGGCCGGCCAGTAGACTTCGACAGCCCCATCTGAAAGCAGTCTTGTTCGAGTTGGCCAGTCGCGAGCCGATTTACCGTATCGCCGGTTGGTGGTCAGCACGCGATAGAAGCTGAACACTCCGGGTGGATGGACCAACTCGGTCCCGGTCGCGACGTCAATCAGCGGGTACAGCCCTTGGTACTTGCCGTCCAACTTCAGGCGGCCTTTCAGCGCGCCGGTGTCGAATTCGTACAACCCCTCGCCGGCCGCCTTGAACGCCAAATCCGGCGGTTCGGCAAACGTGGGAGTCCCGGCCAAGAGAAGAACGGATGTCAGCAAAGGTGTGAATCGCATGGTGCTGTCTCCAATGTGGGACGGAATTCCAGGTCCGTCCGGGACGGATGTAGAGATCTGTCGTTTCCACACAAGTATTGTGATATCGGAGGGGTTTACCACCTCCGTCAGCACAAATCGCCTATCTCGGCGCGGCCTTGGGCTCTTTGGGCGGCGGCTTGATCTCTTCGAGTGGCGGTTCGGGCAGCGGCTTGTTGGGCGATGTCTTCTTCTTGCCGCCGCCAAAGATGTCAAGGTTGAAGAATGGCAGTTGCACCTTCTTCTCACTTGGCCTTCGCTGCATGTCCAACACCGCGTGCATAACGACGCGATCTTCGTACATGGTCACTTCGGATTCCATTCCTCGAAACCAATCCAGAAGGGGCGCTTTGTATTCCGTCGGCAACGCTCCTGTCGCTAGATCCGGCCAGCGGCTGGACTGCCATAGGGCCACGCGGCCCGACTGCTGGTCCAATCGATACTCGCCGCCAAGCGTACACACCAGTTTCGCATCGAGCAGACGTTCGGTCAGCGTTCGGGCCTGGTCGCGCGGTACGCCTAACTGTTGCGACAGGGCGTGCAGTAGCTTTGCGTTGCCCAGCGAAGCTTGATACGATCGGGCATGGATTAGCGAATTCACCCAAGTTTGAAGTTGCGCTTTGGACAAATCTCCGACGCGCATCCGTATTTGGGCCTCGGTTTCCGCTTCCTCGGGTATCAGATGCGGTGATACGTGGGCCAACAAATGTGGGTCAAAGGACAACACCGAGAACACATCCCACTGACGGCGCCACAGGCCGAAGAGCAACTGCGAGTATCCATGAGCGTCCGGCGGCCCGCCACCCAGGTCAAGCGGCAACAAGTCTAAGAAACCCGACTTGGGCCATGCGCCCAGATAACCCGGTGTCGTCTGCAAAGTCGTCAACGTCTGCAGAATGCCGCCCATCCCCATACTGGCCAGCGGTTCGTTGTCCTGGATGCCGACGAACAGGTGGTGTGGCGGGGTAAGACTCGACAGAAGCCCACCTTCCACTACGGCCTGTGCCGTGATGATGTCTCCGGGCGCGGGTCGGATGCGTACCTTGGTGGGCGGCCCCAGCAGCGACGTTATCCAGCCGTATTTGCCTTCGCTGAAAGGCGAAACGTGTGCGTCGATGGCGATACGTTCCATGCGTTCGCCCTCCAAGGCGTATCGCTTGATGCCCACCATCAACGGATCCATGCTCCGCCAGCGATCGCGGTAGAAGGCGGCTTGTGTGGCGAGTTGCGATGCCTCGCTTTGGGTCACGAACTCCAATGGGACGTCCGGAATCGGCGTGAAGGTGCCACGCGCGCCGCGCAAGGAATCAAGCATCTTGCCGTCAGTCACGATTGGCCTGCTGTTGTCCGGGCGGCGTCCAAAACCAGCGGGCAAGAGGTCGCCGCGGATCAAATCGTCGGTCGTATCCGCGGGCTTGCCTTCGACACGTGCCGCCCATCGAGCCATTTCCAGCAGTTCCATCTCGGTCACGGCACGCAGCCGTCGATTCAATTCGATTTGGTACTGTGGGCTAACCAGACCCTGAAAGAACGCCGACGAGAAATAGACGAAGATCGTGTCCTCTCTGGCCGTTGGCATGATCGTTCGCGCATTCTGAAACTCGGGGCTGGCGCCCAACGATCCTGCACCGTTTGCCTGGCCCACCTCCAGGAAACGCTTGACGACTGCACGTGACGTTGTCACCAAGTGGTAGTCTCCGTCGACGACGTAGAAGGAGCGTATACGATTGTCCGGTGTGGACAGGAAGGAAACATCGCGCCCGGCGACCTGGACGGTTTCCATGGTGGCGCCGTTGTCCTTCTCGGCCGCCAATATCTCAATTCGCTGCTCCTTGAGATCGACGCCCAACAGCGGATTCCGGGCCTGAAACAGCATGCCAACGGCTGCTCCGTCGCGCAGGTAGATGTCGCGGCCAATCAGCGCCACATCGGAAATCACGGCGGGTCCCATCACTTCGGAAAGGGCGGACTGGTGCAGCACGATCTGATCTTGCACGCGCTGGCCCAGTTGGGCATCGTGGCCGCGCAGGGTAATCATGCCTCCTTGGTCCCCGGCGTACTCCTTCAGAAACCGCTCGAGCCACAGGTAGTTGGGAAAGTTGCCGAAGCGGATGTAGAAGCACTCGCGCGGAACACGCATGGCGATCGGTTCGATCTCCACGTCCGACTCCTCCACGGTAGAAGGCAGCGGAGTCCACTGGATGTCCGCAGGTGCCGGAATATTGGCCACTTCGTCGATCGGAAGCTGGCCCAGGCTTGCTTTCCGCAACGTCGCCATATGGAGGCTCTCCAGGCCCATCAGCAATTGCAGCGTTTTTCCCGGTTCCTCGCGCGCAGGTTCCTCGACGCGGCTGAGCCGTGGCGGTTCAAGACCAAGTCGTCGCGAGAGCATCGACGTCAAGTAGGTTTCTACCAGCGGCGGGTAGTCGGCCTCGTTCAACCGATTGCGAACTGTGGCGTGGTACTCGCGCCACCACCGCATTAGAAGGCGCTTTGCGAATCGAGGATTCCGTTCGAGCCGGGGCGTGATCGTGACTTGCCGGGCCGTGGGCGTGTATAGCGTCACGTCCAGCGGTGCATCCCCGGTGAACAGGAACAGAACTTCGATCCTGGCCGGCGTGGTCGTATCGTCGCCGCCCAGGATCTCGCCAAGCAGTTTGAGCACTCGCCCTTCGACGAACACGGGATAAAGCGCCCGGCCATTGCGTTCCTGTATCGCAAAACCTCCACTTTCCAGAGCCAGTCGTGCTTCCCCGGCCGCCAACGGAAGGCCAATTCGTCCGATACCGAAGGGACGGCCCGGATATGCCTCGACATCCGCCACCACGGTGCCGGGCCGAGCTAGCACCAGCAGAAAAAAGAAAACCGTTGCGGTATAGCGACCTGCAGCAAATGTAGACATCGTGGGATTGCTCCTCTCTCCAGAAGCGTGTCATCGAATCTCAGCGGGGCAGGTCTCCAACCTGCCAGAACGTACCACAGTGGCGCAGGCCGCAGACCTGCCCAACGTTCGCAGTTTCGAGAGCCGCGGGTCTCTCAGCCTCCGTTGACCCTGAAGAAGCGCGCTCAGCCCAAGTTCCGCTTGCATTAGACCATTTCGTGGCTGCCCGTTCCAGTGTGCTAGCGTCATCAAACTCTGGCTCTATTTCTCTTTACGCCAACGCCTCATAGACGCTAGTATGTGCAGGCTATTCTGGACGCCATACGTCGAGGAGCACCCTCCATGAATGGATTCGCGCTGCTGGCGGCTTCCGCAGTGATGGGCGTTGACTACGGTTGGGAGCCGGATGCCAACGGCCAACTTGAGTACATCATTCAGATCGAGCCCATGACGCTGATCGCCCTGCGGGAAGGGCACGACATCGTCAGCCAACTCGATCCGTACGTTCGATATGTGAGACGGTTCCGTATCCACGTCGGGACCGAGGCCGTCCCACGCCGCGGTTCGCCCCCGCGAGAACCGGGACCAGCGGCTTCGCCGCAGGCGTCACCCGGAGTCGAGTATGGCTGGAAGGCGTTGGATCAGGGCCAGATAGAGTTCGTCGTGCAAGTCTCGCCCGATCGACTTGAGAAACTGCACGGCGATGAAGACATCAGCGGGCAGATGCCGTCAGGGCTGGGCGATATCGTGCGTATACGCATCCAATCCAAGACCGAGGCGACACCGAATGAGGAACCCGCGGCTGGCGCCGACGGAGTATCGACTGCGGGTGCGACGGACGCGGAGCAGCCTGCACCGCCCATCTCAGCCCCGCCGCTTGTCCAACCCCCGCACGAGTGGAGCCAACTCTTGGCAATTGCGCCCCCCGATGTAACTGGCGCGTGGACTGCCGGGCCCGAAACACGCGAGAACATGACCACTCGGCCAGAACACAATGCCGTGCCTCGGGAGTCCAATGCCGCAGCACGCGACGTGCGCTCCGATTCGATCTACCGATCTTTGACCGACATGCCGAAAGACGATCTTCTTCGCCGGGATACACGTCGCGACGTAACCCCGTTGTCATCCCTGCCGGTGCCCGGAATCGGCACCAGTCAAGCCAGCGAGGCTTTCCAGCCGCGCACGATCGATCGCGGAACTTCGATTTACGATCAACGCGCGCAGGGTTGGGGTCCCCCAGGTCGAGACGCGGACACTACCGCAGGCGCGCCGCGCCGGCTCGACACGGGCCAACCCACGGCGCCTCCCATTGCCTACTCCTCAGATCCCCGCGCGGAATTCCCGCCATTTGGATCTCAGCCAACGACCTCGCCCACGTCGCCCTGGTCAAGCGATGGCACTCCGGCATCCGCCCCCCAGACTCTGGCCGATCGCAACCACACGCGAGTCTCTGATTCCGGCGCGGTCGAAAACGATGGGCACTACTTCGGCGTCCCCGATTCTCTGGCATCGGCCCTGGGATACGAACCGTGGCCCAATCGCACGGTGAGTTACAATGTGGAAGTGACGCCAAGCCCCGCTCCGCAGGATTTCTGGTCTAGCCTGTCCGAGACCGCCAACGATCGGTCTCTGGACTACTTGAGGGAGGGCGACAAGCCTTGGTGGCCATTGACGCTGGCCATGCTGGCCCTATTCGCCTCGATCGGCGGTAACCTCTACATGGGTTGGATCGTCGCCGGCACCTACCGGAAATACCTTGATCTGGCCGACGATTTGGACGATGGTGATCGACGCGGGCCTGCACCCGACGATCCCGAAGAAGACTCCTGGTCGCCGAGGCGAATGCGGCGCGAACGCAGAACGGTGGACGCCTGATCATTCTGGAGGCGGTTTGTCGGACTGCTCGCTCTTCTTCTTGCCCTTCTTTTCTTTCTTATCCGCCGACGCAAGAAACGGACCCGCGTAGGCATCGCAGATGACCAGTATGTTTAGCAGGCCCGCGATCATTGTGTAGAGTGTGCCAAGCTCAAACCTGGCATCCATCGTCTTGTGCCAGAAGGCCAGTTCATCTTCGCTTTCAGGCCTGACGGGCTGCTCCGGAGGCGCCATCACGCCGCCAAATAGCGGTTCCTTGTTGTCGCGGATGACTCGTTTGTACTCCACCACTGCCGGCAAAGCGGGCAACCCAACCCCCACCTGGCAAAAATAGTGCCATCGCTTGTCCGTCTCGGTCCACGACGCGTACACCACATGGCCCCTGCCCATCGACAGGCCGCAGAAGTACATCGCCAGGATCGAAAGCATGAACAGTGCGCCTTTGAAGTATCGCCGCTGGTAGATATGGCCTGCACCTGGCCAAATCCATGCAAGAAAGGCGGCCAACGTGGGATTGCGCAGATCGATTTCGATCGTCTCGGGCTGTGGCTTCGCACTACCTTCTTTGGCCATCGCAGCAACCTCTTTGGAGGAATTACGGTTAGCGAACTGTAAATTCTAACCGAGTTTCCCTGCGACGCCAGAGCAGGTCAGAAAGCGGCTTGGGGGGCCGGTTCGCGATACGTAGGGCTCAGTTCCTGGAAAACACACTCGATCATTTCAGCGTCGACGCTGCCAAGCCCTTGGCCGACGGCTGCCAAAAGGGCCAGTTCGGAGAGTTGGCTGACAGAGCGTGGGACGCCGCCACTCAACTCGTGTAACCGCATCACAGCCGACTCGTCGAATACGACAGAAGTACAATTGGCCTTTGCCAGACTGCTTTGCAGGTAGTCGCGCACGTCGCCTTGATCCCACGGCTCCAGATGGATGCGCAATTGGGAAAGCTGCAGAAGATCGCCACCCAGTCGGGCCACACGTGACGATTCCACCGCCAGGATGATAGTGAGCCGATCTTGCTGCGTTTTCAGCAATCGCAGGACTTGAATCAGCACATCGTGTGACGCACCATCGGCGTCATCCAGGAAGAGGGCGGTGCCAATGCCTTGCAGTGAGTGCTCTCCCAGCCGATCGCTTACACGACGCCACAGCAGCATCGCGTCCTCATCCCCCGGCGGGTTGGCCCCCAGACTGGCGGCCAGCGACCAAAGAAAGCCACGCACGTCGGCTCCCAGCAGATTCATCACGCAGGCCACTTCGCCCGTCCGTCGTAACTGTCCGGAGAAAACGTCGATGACCGTTGATTTTCCGGCACCCTCGCATCCGGACAGGATACCCAGCGAATGTCGCTGTTCGACCAGGAAGCCCAATCGCGCCAGAGCTTCTTCATGAGTAGGACTCGGGAAAAAGAACGCCAGATCACTCGATCTGCGAAATGGCGACGACTGCATACCCAACTGAGATTCGCGCATAACTTGGCACCATTTGCTTAGATTCCGCACCGTCTTCCTAATCGGTAAAATCGTTATCCACCTTCATCAAAAAACGACGACTGAGATGAGCAAGAGATTTTTTGTCGACACTCCGGTCTTAGGGGACAGGGCTGAGCTTGCCGGAACCGAAGCTCAACACCTGATCAAGGTAATGCGCGCCAAACTGGGCGACCGCATTACGCTGTTCGATGGCAGCGGATTCGAGTTTCTAGCTAGCGTGACGCGTATCACTCGATCCACAGTCGAGCTTTGCGTGCTAGCACGCAAAGCGGTTGATCGGGAACTCGCCTTTCCGTTGATCCTCGGAGTGGCATTGCCGAAGGGAGATCGTCAACGTTGGCTGATCGAGAAAGTCGTGGAGTTGGGGGTCACGCGAATCGTGCCCCTGCGCACCGATCGAGGTGTCGCTCAACCAGTCGATCGGACGCTCACGCGTCTTCGGCGTACGGTCGTCGAGGCATCCAAGCAGTGCGGACGCAACCGATTGATGAAAATCGAGGAATCGCAGTCAGTAGCAGATTTCAGTGCGAGGGCGCCGGCTGACGCCATCCGCTTGCTGGCACATCCCAGCCCTACGGCAATGCCATTCGGTTCGGCGTTGTCAGACGAAGCCCTCCGTGATGTCTGGTTGGCGATCGGTCCGGAGGGCGGATTCACGGAAGATGAGCTTGCGGCTTCCTGCGGTGGTTGGCAAATCGTGAGCCTTGGGCCGCGCACACTGCGGATCGAAACATCGGCTATCGCATTGGTTGCAGCCCTTTCGTTGCTAGACATCGACCGGGATGACACGGCGAAGTGATCCAGGACCCGCGTCGTGGGAGATTGCCGGAATGATGCGTATTGCGGAGACTTTGGATTGGCCAACCTTTGGGAGGATTGGCCAAAACGGTGTCGCGTTCTCAACATAGATGGAGGATTGTGCTATGAGATACATGCGATTCGTTCTCCTGTCCGTCGTGTTGGTCGTATTGCTCGGCGCGTTTGCCCATTCGCAGACAGACCGATCGGCGGCGTCGAAACTACTCGACAATCTCAAGCGAGGTGAGAATGTCACCATTAGCCTCGGATTCTCCACACGTTCCACCGCTGGCGCCTACAGCATACGGGTTTTGACGGAGGACGAGTTGAAGGAGATTACGGCGAAAGCGGAGCAATACGCGGATGCGGTCCGAGAATACGAGGAATTGCGGAAAGCTGCCGATGAGGCTCGGCACAACGCACGAAATCGCAACGAGCCCTACACACAGAGTCCAAACCTGCGGCCCCCTCGTCGCCCGGATCCACTGTATCAGGTTTCCGTGGTCGGTGATGACTATGTGGGACTCCGATACAAGGGCCGGGACACTCTGATTCCCATTTCAAATATTGCCTCAATTCGCCGACAGGTTGAAGGCCCTTGATAAAGAGAGAGTCCAGCTTTTTATTGAAGGAGAGGCTGAAACCTCACTTCATCGGGCCCGCATTCAATGTACAGAATTCACGCAGATCGGATAGCTAACTCTATTTGGAATTCGCACTCTATCGAGATCGGAGGTACGCAGTGGATAGCCAGTCACTGTTCCTGCCAACGGTCAGGAATTGGATTCAGAAGTCGCTGGTAACGCTGGTCTCCGCCGGACTATTGCTGACATTGCCAGCTACAAGCGCTCGCGCCGAGTTGTACGTCTCTCCAGACGGCAATGATGGCAATCCTGGCACACAAAGTCAGCCATTGCGAACGCTACAAGGCGCGCGGGACCGAGTTCGGAGCATGGACAAAGATGGTACCCAAGATTTATTGGTCTTGTTCAAGGCCGGCGATTACTTCACCAACAAGACCGTCCGCTTCGAAAAGAAAGACTCAGGCGCGAGTGGCAGTCGCATCATCTACAAAAACTGCGATGAAAAAGGCAGCGCCAATTTCATTGGCGGCCGACTGCTGACCGAGTGGATGGACGAGGGCGAAGGGATCTACAGCACCCAGCTCGAACGGGACGCCTACGCGCTCCATGAAAATGACGAGCCCGCGGTTTTGGCGCGAGAACCCAATGAAGGGTATCACGAGTTTGAATCCGTCACTGACTTCAGTCATTTGAAATTCCGAGAGGCCGACTACGGCCGTTTCGATTTCCAGGGAGCGGCCGTGCGTTTATGGGCGCATTGGATACCCGCGAAGATTGCGATTCAGAACATTGATTTCGACAGCCGTATCATTACGCTTCAACAGCCGTATCCGGGGAATATGCAAGGCACTATCTGGAACGACGATTGGGCTGCGCGTACCCGCACGCGTTTCTATGTCTACAATGCCAAGTCTTTTCTGGATCAGCCCGGTGAATTCTACATGGATCACGCCTCACAGAGACTCTATTACAGACCACGTCGCACACCGATTCAGGAACAGGCGATTATTGCCGCTGCAGTGGATAGGATCATTGAGATTGACGGCGCATGTGATGTTCAATTTGAGGGCCTTACATTCAAAGTCTCCAACGGCCTGCTGGAGGTCATCCCCAGTCTCCCACTGGATTCGAATATCCGGGGAGGATTGATTCATCTGGGCGACGCTCGGAACATCGCCATCAAGTACTGTCGCCTTTTGAATTCCGGACAGAATGGCGTGATTGTCGAGGGTGATATCGAAAACTGTTTGATTTACGGAAATCTAATCACCCAGACCGTGAGCGGCGGTGTGCGTTTTGTGGGCGGTAACAACCGGGACAACATCATTGAAAACAACTATGTCCATCATGTCGGAGAAGGGATCTACGTCCGCAACAGCGTCGGAGACGTGATTCGGCACAATCTCATTCATGATGTCGATGAGAATGGGTTCAAATCTCTTTACGTAGAACGACAGACCGTCAGTTACAACGACATTTCGCGAGTTGGGCTGGATGGCACGGACAGTGATGCGGCGGGGATCTATACCAACTGTACCGCCGGGGGACCGGACGGCGGACATGTCACAATTGACCACAACCTGCTGCACGACATGGCCTACAACGGCTATCCGGGCTATCCCGCGGGCGCGATCTACCTTGATCTGGACGGTGTGTACAACTGCACCATCACCAATAATGTCATCTACAACGTTGTCCACAAGTTCGGAGTGCATATTCGCGGACCGAATCACATCGTCCGAAACAACATCATTGATTTTGATGGGCCAGATCTACTGTCGCCATTCACTGTCGTCGCAGGTTCTCGACGCGCCAACGTAGCGGTGGATAAACCGCCGATCCACAATCACCAATATACTTATGAGAACAATATCGTCTGGTCGTCTTCCGGATCAGTCTTTCGACTCGCCGGTAGACCAGACGAGAAAACGTTCAAACACGTAGACAACAACGTGTATTACAATCCGGCCGGACGCTATTCTTTCGGAAGAATAAGGGGCTGGGACACCTTGAAGAACTGGCAGAGTAAGGGGCTTGATGCCGGCACGAAATGTGCCGATCCGTTGTTTGTGGATCGGGAGAACCACGACTACCGCCTCAAGCCCGATTCACCGGCTCTGGCACTGGGATTTCAGGAGATTGACACGAGTCAGATCGGATTGAAGGAAGATTTTCCATACAAAAAAGATGGCGGGGACCGGGCCGTAGGGACACGGAGCTGCGAAACTCTATCAGAACGACATCGCCTTGGAAACGGCGTAGGTCTGCTTGATTGTCTTTCTGAGGTCGTTCACCGTGTGGCGAAGCGAGTCGTGATTGTCCTTCGCCTCGGCCAGAATCACCCGGTAGCGGTCCAACGCGGGCGAGTCGGAAGAAAGTTCCCTGGAGAGGTCGGCTGCGGCATTTACGACGCCCTTGCCATTTCCGGGCGGTTCGCTTCCTCGCGGCAAGTCGAATGCAGCCACGGCCAAGACAAACGTGTCGATCGAATCGCCGAAGTAGTCCGCCGTGTTGTTCAACTTGCGTTCGGCCACACTGTCGTTGGCCTCGCCCAAAGTAGCCCGGTGCTCGATGTAGTCGGTCAAACTTCCGACAAAGGCGGATGAAGCCCGCAATACGTAGCCCGCCGACGCGTAGATATCCAGCGCCTTAGCGCGCGTAGTCTCGGGGTCGGATCTGGCCTTCATGATCTGTTTCAGGGCATGCTTCAGCGCGCTAGCCAAGCACGCCCTCAAATCCCTGAAAAACGTTATGGAGGTCATCTCGCTCGCTTCTCTGTCCGACTGGTCTAACCACCAAAAATGAGGGAATGTTCCGGATATATCGCTTCAGCAAAGGCAAGACACCCTCGCGTTGGTGGGCCGATCATACTAGTGTAGCACACGTCGACTCCCAAGGCCATCGCCCAAGCGGAATACCCATCGATGGCACGATATGCTGATGTACGACCCGGGCAATACGGCGGTTCGCCGATCGGCTACCATTTCGGCATTCGCTTAACCGCACTATTTATGTAATCTTCACAATCCGTGGTGAGCGACCCACATCCAACGCTACACATCCTCTTCAACCACGGTGAACCCAATCATCGCAGCGATATCCTTGATCCGCTCGCGGAAATCGCCAAACGTCGCACACCGGTGCATGCCGTACTTTTCGGGGTAGACGTAACGGAGCACTTTCTTGGCGTCAACTGACGCCGCAATCTTGGTCCGTCACATCATCTCGTAGAAGTGGTCTTTGTATCTCGCAGACTTCGTGAGCATAGGAACCGTCGTCCCGGTGTGGACCAGCACTTGTTTGCTGAGCACATCGACCTGCCACATGGTCACGGGTTCATCGCCGGGATACAAGATCCAGGAAGCGGCGCTGACACCCGTCTTCGAGCGTTCTCGGACACGCCGTTCTCGATGATCCGTAAGAATGTACGGGACCCTTCGCTCGTCGCCCCAAGGATTCCACGGTCCTTCGCAATGCTGCACCAACGACGTGTTGTTGTACGTGTCCACCGAATAGTCGCCCAACATGCTAGGCCGGCGGTACGCATACTGGAACAGCATTTCGGAGAGGAGGATGTTCAAATGAGACTGACACTTCGCAACGACATTCTCCAGTTGGAATTCCGATGTAGCCAACGCCGGGGTCACATACTCCTCGCGCCGCGGATTCTTGATCAGCGTCCGGATATGGAACGCCATGCTCGTGGCGGCGTATTTCTCCATTAGCATTTTCATCGCCAGGTAGACCTTGGCCGAGCGAACTACCTCCGACTCGATGGTGTTGATCATCTTCTTCGAATCGCGAATCCATCGCTGGGCAATTTCGTTGGCTTTTGGGCTCTCGTTGTGCCACAGATTCTGGATATCCTCATCCTCGACGACTTCCTTGGTGCCGATTTTCACCACCTGCGTGCCAAACGTCTCGTCGATGGCACCCAGAATCATCTCGTTGTAGCCGGCCGGCGGATTCTTGCGGACGTCGCCGTAGATGACATTCACGTACGGAGAATCAGTCACCGTCAAGATGCGGTCGCTCTTCATACGTTTGAGCGCTCTGATCAACAAGATCTTGTCCACCAGGTCGCGGAACATCTGTTCCGAGACACTCGCATCCGCACAGAAGCGCCAGGGATCCAAGAAGGCACCAACAACTCGATTCTTCTGGTACAACGGATAGGGGTTGTTCATAAAGTCATTCACGACGGCCACGTTGATGGTCGGCAGGCCGCTGCGGAGCATGTCGCGGTCCCTGGGACAGCCGCAGATCACGACACCGTCGTAGTGCATCTTCTTCAGGTCCTTCATCTCGTTCAGCACCGAAACCATCGAGGCTCCCTGAGTGAAATCCCTGACGTCAAAATCTACGCCGTCGCACGCTTCCTGTAGTCGCCGAACGATGTCGTCGTTCGGTACCGGCTCCAGGTCTGTGTCATCCCGAGACGGCGCGGTGTGCAGAAACACCGTGTAGATCTTCGTGCGCAGATCTCTCTCTGTGCTCTGCGGTGCAAGCGCTTCCGCCAAAGGCGCACCGAACGCACAAGCGCCGATCGCCCCGGACGAAGCTCTCAGAAAGGTACGACGTGAAATTCCGGACATGATTTCCTCCTCAAGTCAAAGTCGGGGACATGTGCGGTATCGACAAGCCAGTATGATGCGCTTACTGTGGAGAGTGTCAATTAGAATTCCAACGCAAAATCATCGAATCGCGTTTATGCTGCCGTCGCCCGGTATGCCCGAGTGGGCGAGACTTGGCGGGCGATCCGAATCAAGACGTTACCAACAGAAACAGACCGGCAGCCATCAAGACGATGGCAATTATGGAGCCGATATCCACACCGGTCCGGGCTCCGCTCCAACCGCCGACGACAAAGCCGATTGAACCGCCAACAAACGGGAAAGCGGAGAATATCCCCAACCCGACCAACGGCGGATATCCACTGACGATCATGGCCAATAGCGCGGACAGCAGCGCGACAAAGCCCAGGAGGGCTTTCAGACTGAATTGCCAGCGAGTCGCCATGGTTCGGCTCCGCAGTAGAACCGATGTTTGCCCACGCGACGGTTCTATTTCGGCGCTGGTCCCAGGCAAACGACGCGTCCGTCGGTTGTGCACATGAACAACCGTTCCGATGCTGCGATCAGACCGTCGAACACAGGCGGAGCATCCAGCCTGTGTTCGGCCAGCGTCTTCCCGTCGACGGTGGAAAGGGCTCGCAGTACGGCTCCTTTGCGATCTTCGAATGCGGCCATGGGGTCATCGAGGTCCACGACATCCGGCGGGCCGGCCACAAACAACTTGTCCTGCGTGGCGACCATGGCCCTGATGCGGATCGGCACCCACGTGTGCCAAACGGGCGGATGCTGCCGCGTGAACCCAATCCCTTTCGGGACGCCGCGGGTATAGTCGGGGACTACCGGCTCGTTGTCGTTGGCATCGGCAAGCAGCAGATAGCCCTTCTCGCCCGGCGTAAACAGGGGACTCTGCAGGTTCCGTCTGGGGAATGCCTGGACGGCGTACGTCTTGTTGTCATCAACCACGAGCAACTGTCCGGTCTTCGCCGCCAAGTGGGAGATGTAGAAACCGGGCCAGGTTTCCGAGTACATCCAAAACGTACGGTTGAACCATGTGTCATCCAGGAAACCGGCAGTGGAGAAAACATGCCGCCCCATCTTCCTATCACCCATGCTGGCACCGCCGTAGCGCTGCGTGTAATCTCCCATCAGTCCCTTCTGTACTCGCCACTGCCAGTCGTGTTGGACCTTCTCGTCCTTCGCCATCGCCCCAAGACCGTACACATACGGCTCGTCTTTCAGATCCGCGAGACCCATAGCGACGGATTCCGCGTCCGGATCAGGCATCACGTAGGGTACCTCCTGCTGGTCGAGTGCCCGGTCAAATTTGTATTGGCCCAGATAGATGTGTCCGCCCTCGCTCACCAGAATGTCGGAAAACGTGCCTTCCATGTGGTACGAGGGAATGAACGGCTTGCCCTCTGCGTCCGTCCGAGTCCTTGCCCATGTGTCCAGCCGTGTTTCATGCAGCACTTCGCCGGTCTTTGGATCCAGGCCGAAGACCAGGATTCCGCCGTCGAGGTATGTCGAGCGGCCAGCCGTGCAGTAGGCGACGCCGTCATCGACCAGAATGCTGCCGTGCACGCGCCATGGCGATTCCAGTTGGCTGAACGCTACGATCAACTGGTCGGTGGGGGCGGCGCGGAACCGCCAGGCCAACTCGCCGTCGGCTGCTCGCAGACAATACACGCGTCCGTCAGCACAACCGAACAGCACCATTCCGCCGAAAACAGTCGGCGGAGAATCAACCCTCCCGCCCGCCGTGTAGCTCCAGAGTGTTTCGCCGGACGTTGCGCCAAGTACATGCAGAGTATGGGCGTCCCGCGCCGCGACATAAACTCGGCCATCCGCAACGACGGGTTGGGTCAGTTTCCCCGATAACTTGACTTGCCAAACCTCCTTGATCTCGGGCGAAACCTCCGTAGTCGCGCCACCTGTACGCCTGCCGTCATGACGGTATGTGGGCCAATCATCTGCAGAAGTCAGAGGTCGAAGATCAGAGATCAGATCATCTTTGGCTCGCGCGGATGTTCGTCCACTCTTTCTGACTTCTGACCTCTGATATCTGACATCTGAATAGGCTGGGCCACGTTCGAGACGATCTTCCAAGTTTCGAGTTGCCAGTTTCGAGTTTCCACTTTCCGCCTTCCCGGCAAACGCGTTGAACCCCGTGACCTTGACACCCGGATAGCAGAAACAAGGGTTTGGCGGGACGTACAGCAGGCCGTTGCTGGGTATCACGCCGTATCGACACGGGCCCCGCGTCCAGTCGCATTGCGTGTGCTCGCCGCCCGTGAGGCTGACGAACTCAACACCACGATAGGGCGTAATCAGAAAGTTGTCGGTTGCCTTGCTCTGATAGCAGCGCAGATGATGGCCCGGCGTGAACACTTCGTCGGCATTGACTTTTGTCGTCACTTTCCCCGTTTTCAGATCGCGCCCGACGATCTGTTCGCCTTCCCAGTGCCACAACTGGCCACCGGCAACAAACAGTTCGTTACGCGGCACGCGCGCTTTCACGGACCAGATGGTCTCGCCTGTGGCTACAGACACGGCTCGAAGCTCTGAACCGCTCGCCAACAGCGCGCGGTCATTGTAGACCACAATAGCTGACACTCGTTGTTTGATGTCAACTCGCCACAGTTCCTCGCCATTTTGCGCGTTCACGCACAAGAGCGTCTGCCCATCTTGGAAGAAGACGCGGCCGCTTTGGGCGGCCAATGTCCACGGTTGAATCTTGCCTTTCGCTTTCCAAAGTCGGTCGCCTGTCTTCGTGTCAAAGGCCAAAACCTGGTCACTGCCCTTGCGCAGAAGAAGGACACCATCAAGGCAGCGGATCTCCTGTGTTCCTTCCGTCCCCTCGTAGGTCCTCAGGATTTCGCCGGTAGTGGCGTCCAGCGCGGACACGGCCGCACCATATCCGAGCGTCACGAAGACCAGATCTTCTTCGGCCACGAGCAGTCGAGGTACCGTCGGTGGAACGGCTCGAAGCGCCCGGCTCTTCCATGGCACCGCTCCCCACTTCTCGATCGGCCGTTTCCACAGAAGCACTCCGTTAAAGGCATCTCGTGCCGTCAACATCCACCGTTCCGGTATCGGAGGATCCGTGACAGAAGTGAGCCCTTCGTCGAACATGTAGAAGAGCCGCCCCTTTGCAGATACCATCGCGCACAGGCTTGAATGGAATTCGTGACTGCGCGACCAAAGCGGACCGCAAAGCCAACGCAGCCTGCGAGGCGGCCCGACACGAGTGTCTTGTGCCACCGGGTTGTTGGATGCGTCATGCAGAAAATGCGTCCATTCGTCGATTTCCTCAGGCCAAGACTTCTTGACAGGCTGAAGTCTGGAGGCCGAAGGCTGGAGGAAGATCGCGACACCGCCAGGGACGAGCACACGTTGGATCTCTTCATCCCGTATCCCAAATCCCGCATCACGTATTACAACCAGATTCACCAGGTTATCTGCGTATGGCAAACGCTTGCCATCGAACGTGTCCACCGACACAACGCCGTATAGTCCCAGCGAGCGAATGTGTGCTCGTGCCTCTTCGACTTGCGCAGCATTGGTGTCTAGCCCGTGAACAAGATAGCGATCCTTTGCTCGTAATGCCGCCGTCAGTTCGCCGTTTCCACACCCAATATGCGCGACCAACCCGCCCTCGACACCCGTAGCCGCAAGGATCTCCTTGGCCTGATGTGTCGTTGTCTCGGCGGCGGTTATGACACTCACGCATAAGGAAATAGACGAGATTAGGTAAGCCAGCACTATCCAGCAACTCGTAATCTGCGTTCTCGTTGTCATCGTCTCGCTCCTACTAGCGGTCTGTCGGTCTTCGTCTTGTAGGTTGGCCCTCCGAGGCCGACCATCAGAACGACGGCCTTGGAAGGCCATCGTACACAGAACCTCGAAACTGACGGCCCATTGTCCTATCACACCCTGCCCATCGACACCAGTTCGATGCCCTCACCAGTTCCAAGGTTTCGGGAGTACTTCTTGTCCGTCGGATTGTTCCAGTGCTCGTGGACTCCCAGGCTCGTAAGTCGAGTGACGCTGTTGGGATGCTCCGGATCGTAGAAAGTGCCCGATGGAGGATCGGCCGCTTGGGCTGCTTCATGCAAGTAGTCCTCGGCTTTGGGCTTGCGGGGATGGTCGTCCCATTCGGTGCGCAGAAAATCGTACGCCACCGAGTCGATGGCTATCGGGTCTTGGGAGGCGAACAGGCTTGATGTCCAGTCTCCATTGAAAGGCGATGAATTCCACATCATTGGCGCCCGGTCGACCGGATGCCGGCCCGCGTACAGGCCGTCGATCAGATACAGCAGCGTCTTGCCGCCGATGTGCGAATGGCCCGTCAGATCAACCAGGTTTCTGTACTTGCCCATGCCCGATGCAAACGAGTCCTTGTGCAAATCGTAATAGCCTTTCTGGGCCGGCCATCGGACCAGAGAACCGTAATGGTTCTTGCCGCACAACGTCACGCCGGTAGCGGTGTGGCTTTTCAGATTTGCCAGATTGATCAAATAGTCGGCTTCCTTGAAACAGTCGGGTATGAAGTCCTGAAGGCACCCTTGAGGACGACAACTCCAGTGGATCGGGACCGACGAGGGTTTCACCGCAACGCGTCCGAACAGTCCTTTCTGGTCCACGTACCGAACGTCCGGATACTCGCCATGCAACATCCGGTAATACTCGTTCGAGAAAATGGACAGACTGTCCCCGATGGAGATATCCGATGGCTTAACACCGACGGTTTCCACAAGTTGCCGCAGCAACGCCCGCATCATTTGCGGCGCAGTGTTCATATAGTCCCGTCTGTTCTCCAAATCATAGCTGTCAGGGTTGACCGTATCCCAGCGCCAGATGAGCCCCACGAAGTTCACCTTGATCGCTATTTTCTGGCCAGGCTTGTACCCGATGGCTTCGTTGCCATGTGCTTGATTGAAGTGCTTGAAAAGCCTGTCCCAACCGGCGGCATCGCTCTCACCGGTCACTCCACAGATTGCCCGAGCCATCATCTTGTCCACGACCGTCTGGTCCGTGTGGCTGCTTTCCCACCAATGCCCGTCGCCCGGCCCTTCCCAATTCGTAGCCGAAGGGTCGTGCACCCAAGCAACACGCCCTGGATGAATCCCTTTCGCAACACCAATCGGCGTATTCGGGGCCGGCGCTTCCGTAGTGGCGGCCTTCTCTGCGGCCTTGCCGTGCGTCCCAGCTTGTGTCGTTGCCAAACAGCAACCGGCTGCAGCCGCCGTACCCACAAATCTACGACGTGTAATACATTTCTCCGACATCGGTCTGTCTCCACGGAGGAAGTGGATTAATTCGATCGAAACGGTGAACGCCTGATTGGGAGCGATCTCGTTCCGGGAGGGCGAGGCTCCAGTCGAGCCGAATTTCTGGCACCAATGCGCGGCTCGGCAGGAGCCTCGCCCTCCCGACTCCCGCTTACCCTCTCTATTATGAGCGATTTCGGCGTGATGCCAACACAGGCGCATGGAGCACGGCAAACGAGCCGGCTCGATTCGGTCAGGCGATCTCCCAACCTTTGCGATACTGTTCTTTGATTATCGCGTCGGCTGCGGGCAATCCGCGGGCTTTCATGTTCACCGCGTCCCAATGGAGCTTCTTGCCGGTGCGCAGCGATGCGACGCCTAACAGGACCAATTCTGCGAGTTTGGCACCGTACTCGAAGTTCGAACTGGCCGGTGGGCCGCCCTTGCAGGCGGCGAGCCAGTCGCGATGGTGGCCTTTGGAACGTGGAATCGTTTCCGGCGGGCGTTCGTAAGCAGGAGTTTTCTCGTATGGCAAGAGCCGGCATGCACCGCCGGCGCCGTCGCACAGCATGGAACCCTTTTCGCCAATGAACAGCACGCCGCGGCCGGGCAATGAACTTCCCTCTGGGCTCTCTTCCGGGCAAGGCGGTTTCAATCCACCGTCATACCAAGTGACCTTTACCGGCGGCTTGTCACCGCGGGCTCCGAAACGGTAGTAGCAGATCTCGCCGTGCGGAGCGATCTCCGCGTCCATATTCCCTGCCAGCCGCGCTTCGATGCTTGTTGGTTCCGCCAAATCAAGAGCCCACATGGCGGCATCTAGATCGTGGCAGCCGAAATCGCCGAGGGCACCCGAGCCAAACGCCCAGAAGTCGCGCCAAGTGACGGGCGTATACGCAGGGTGGTACGGACGCGGCTCGCGCGGCCCCAGCCATAAGCCCCAATTCATTTCGGCAGGCACCGGCGGCGTGGCTTCCGTAGCGACCCACGAGGTGCTCTCCGAAGCGGAATTGAATCCCGTTGTCGATGCTGCCGTCGTCTTCTTGAGAGACACGGAACTCTTGGCCGGCTGGGCCGAGCTTTTCGATTGCGCAAGTTCGCCTCTTGTTGTACCTCTCCAGACAGGTTCTGACCAAACGAAGATTCGATAGATAGCAGTCTCTTGAAAGTGCTTGACATGGGTCTGAAGTGGCGATATGGTGGCCGGAGGATTCTTCGCATGCGTTTGTCGACATCTTCTCTCTCAGCGGCCCTTTGATCTCGGGGTGGTGCGTGGGAAGGGAGTCGTTGTTGGCAGAACCCCCGCCCAGCAGTCTGGTCCGAAAGACCCATCACCGTTTCCGCAAGGACTCACGATTTGCGGATCGACCAAACAGGCGCAGCAGTGAAGAAGGACCGCATTACGGAGCCCCCAGTTCCGGGAATTGCCGGAGCCGTCTCAGGATTCCAGCACCATGAGTCTGAAAGGGAGCGTTATGCTCAAGAAACGTTCGATGCCAGTCCTTTCGTTGATGTCCTCACCACGTCTCTCGCTTGCAGGAAGACGCTGGTTCCGTCGCAGTGCATCGCGTCCCGGCAAACGCCATCTTCATTACGAGACCCTGGAGGACCGTACTCTGCTGACCGTGACGATTATAGACGAGACGTTCAAGACGTTCGACTTTACCACGACCGGCGGTACTTACAGCGGATCGGCCCATACTGGATACCCTCCACCGTACCAGACTGCGTCGTACTCGGGCACCGCGAACATCGTTTCAGGCGAGTTTGCTTACACAAGCAGGACCTACGGTGAGGGGACCGGAATTGTCACTGGCTCCGGTAGCTGGAGCAACCACGACTACGGAGGTTCGTACACCTTCTCCGGCGCTGGCTCTGGCACCGACGATGACGGGACTCTGTCGGGTACTGGAAGTGGGTAGTGTCCTAAGACTGTGTTGCTGGGTTATCGCCGCCTCTTGGCGACTACTTTGCATACCTCGACAACAAGACCAATCCCAACCGCAGAGAAGAAAACGTATGAGATAGGGAACCAAGGCACGATTCCCCATCGCGGCAAGAGGAATGTGATCAGTGCAAGCAGCACAAGCGAGGGGAACAGGATTCGATTCCAAAGCCACATATAATGTCCCTGGCTCAGTCCGCCTCGAATAACTTGTCTTCCCTCCGCTCTACCACCCTCGCGCCGCGTTCTCCAGCAATTCCCGAACCGTCCAAATGTGATCGGTCAGGCCAGCCGCAACTGCCGGCGATGTCCCCAGCGTACCATGCTTCCAGCAGAAATTGTAGTATCCGATCGCCAGGGCAGTCATCGCCTCGTGGTTCTCCAGCTTCTTTGAGAACGCATTCGTCAGACGGGTCATGCGGCGAATCGTCATTCTGATGTGCAGGTTGTTCCTTTCAATGTGGCTCGTGCAGATACGCTCCATGTCCGGTTTGCCGAGCAACACCTGCTTGCGGCAGTCTATTATCGTGGCTGGCGAGTAGCGTTTCTCCCCGTCCGGCGACGTTCCGTAGACCTTGACCAGTTGGCCGTAGTCGATCCGCGAGCCGAGTGCGGTTGGGATGGCAGTACGATAGGGCGTATAACCATCGCTGCTCAACTGGAAGCGGCCAGCCGTCGCCTTGTTCAGCTTGTCGGCGAACTGCTGGGTGTCGGAGGGCGATCGTTTGCCAACGTGCCAAGTGACGAGCAACTTGCTTGTCCTCTCGATCGCCGTGAACGTGTAGCAGTCGCCGTATTCCGCGCTGGCTCGTTGTCGCTCGCGCGTCTTCTCTTTCATGCCCACGAAGCCCCAGATCTCGTCACACTGTACATCGTCGACAGGCAGGTCAACGAGCGTATCCCGTAGGAACGATTCGCAGTTCTCGCCAGCCTGAACCATCAGGTGCATGATCGTGTCACGGTGGACGCCGGTTAGCCTCTCAGTGCTTCGGATGCTGGTGCCCTCCAGGAGCATTTTCAGGCACATCTCGGCCCGGTCGATGTCCAGGCGGCAAGTTCCGATTGGGCGCGGGCGTTCTTCGGTCCAGGTGCGTCCGCAGTCTCGGCAACGGTAACGCTGATTGCGATTCCGGTCTCGGCCGTGTTTCTTTCGGTTCTCGTGGTTGCAGACTCTTGCGATCATCGCGAATCTTCCCAAGGCTGGGCGATTCGCTAGAATGAAGGTGTCAGGTTGCATCTGGCGAATCGCCGGTTGTGACTTACGCCCCGACAGTCGCGCCAACGATTGCCGGGGTTTTTTGTGGGTTCCAGGTTTCAAAGAACTGCATTTATCGTACACACATATATTCGTCCGTCAAGCATCAATCTTGGCATTTGACAGAATATTTTTTGTGTGTACAATGAAAGCATGAAACGACCACGCGGAAGACCACCGAAAGACCCTGCCGAGGCTCTGTCTGAGCGCATCGACATCCGGATCACGTCAGCAGAGAAGACGGACTTCGAGGAAGCCGCCGAGACTGCCGAGCAATCTCTGTCCGTGTGGATGCGTGAGCGTTTGCGCATCGCTGCCCGTAGAGAACTACGGAAGGCAGGAAAACGCTAAGCGGAGAGAGGGGGTTACGATCCCATCCGTGTGCGCACGGGTCCCTCCGTCAGCTTATAAGGCTGATGCGCCACCAAGACGCGGGCCGCTCTCCTATCTGGAAAGCGCCCTGCCGTCTTTAAGAATTGGAGGTTGCGAAGATATGGACATGGCTATAGAGACACAGGGGCCGCAAGGAAGTTCGGCTACGACAACTCAGTGGGCGTGCGCAAGAGGCGGAACATGCGACGATACTCGCCAGCATCTTCGTGGTGCATATGAAAGTTGAATCCTTGATAGAAGGCGATGGCACGGCTGTTGTCTCTGTGTACATGGAGCCCCAGTAGCTCTGTGTCGTGAGCGAGCGATTCCAAAATGAGGTGGGCCATTATTTGGTGTGAGTATCGCTCTGACTTGGGGCCGGAGGGTTGTCCGCGAAATCGGAAAGCGACTGCGATTTGCGGGATGTAGCTCCACGGCTTGTAAAGTCCACCGGAAAGGGGCCATCTCCACCTTGCTGGCCCCACGGCCCCAAATCCCACTAGTTGTTGGCTGGGGGAAAAATAGAGCCACACCTGATTATGGTGACGTTTAATTGACCAAATCGCTCCCCTTTCGGAATCAGCAGGAGCCTTGATCCACTCTTCACTCGCCGTTGACCAGACCTCGTTGCCGCAGCAGAACTCCTCTACGTCAGGTAGGCGTTCCTCCGAAAACTGCTCTGCAGTGAGAATCAGCGGCATGTTTATCCAGCCGTCGAGTCATTGGCGTGGCTGCGGTACGCAGGGAAAATCGTTTTCTGGCACACCAAACTCCTCGTGCACCCGGCGAATGTCTTCAGTGTCACGGATGGAGAAGTATCCAGTCTCAAATCCGATGTTCATCATACGGACAGCCTCCTCAACATCCGATGGCAGTGAAACTTCTGCGTCGGTTCGCCAATCATCCATATCTCTTAGGGGATCATCAGCCGTCGTCACCTCCGACCCCTTCATCGTTGCCACCATTATCATAACTCACCTCCACGCCAAAGAAATCTTTGAACAGGTGTATTGCTTCTGTCCTGTGCTGTAGAAACAGTCTTGCTGCGGCCTCACGAAATTCCTGCGGTTTTCCTTGAAGTTCTGTGTGTGTGTTGATCGAGACGGCAACCTTCTTTTCCTCCGGAATGGCTGCAATCTGAACATTGACGACATGCGGCTCTTGGTGCAGCGCAACGTGCCACGTCTTCTGCCGGATGGTGTATTGTCCGGGTGGTTCCGGCAGTTCGATTTCACCGGTGTGCCGAAACGAACCCAATTCCTCCAATGGCGCCTCAAACTCTGCATTGTTGCCGATGCCAAAAAACGGCGTGTGCGGCAGCCGCTGAAAAACCTCTGCCACAACCTCCCCACAATCGGTGTTGTGGTCGTCTGTCTCGACAATCAAGCGATCCGGTCGTACCAGCCAAGTAAGCTTGCGTTCTGTTGACGAAAACTTAAATCCCGGTCGGCTAAAGTCCGTGCGAAAATGGACTGCGTCGCCCTGTTCAAGCACCCCCACACTCACAAACCACGATGGCTGCAATATGTAGATATTGAAGGTGCCAACAACTACGCAGTTCGCCTGTTTGAAGTGAAGCGACACTTTCCGTTCTGGCCTTTTCGTCTTCGCGATCTTTTCGCGCATAAGAAAAGCCGACATCCTGAGAATCGGCTGCGGTTCCATCTGCGGAGATTCGTCCATCGAATCCCTGGCATCCATGCCAATCGGCTTTTCGCCTGCTCGTCTTTACGCTTAATCGTAGGACTATAAACGAAGCGTGTCCAGAAGGCAACACGTAAAACACTGCCGCACAGAGACTTACGTTGATTGCCTAGGGATCGCTCCAATCGAACGGACCAAGGCAGCGGAAGCGACTCGTAAGCATTGGACACCCCATGTCGTCGAAAAGTTCGTGTGTTGCCAGCCGCTGATTCGCTTCCCCCCGCGTCTCGCGGGTGGTAGGGTGGGGGAATGGTAGGACGAGGACATGGACACCGACCTGTGGCGTTACTGTGCAACCGCTTGTGTAATCGGCCTTGTCCTTTTCGGCGTCGGGCTCGCACTTCATGTTGCCGACGTAATTGATATTGCCTGCTTCACGTTCGCTTTCTGGCTCATTGTCCTTGCAACATATTCCTTCTCGATAGTACGTGACCTACACAACAAGCTGGGGCTAACCCTAACGGTCTTGATTGCAGCCTCGATCCTGCTTCTGGGCCTAGGGGTAATTCTGTTCCTCATTTTCGTGCTGAGAATCTGGCCGACACCGAGCACCTTTTAATCACACACTACCGATGTTTATCGTGGGCCGTGTCGTACCGTGTGCCTCACGTGATTGGGCTGGCGGTGAGCACATTGCAATCGCTTGGGATCAAGTTGCTCAGTACATGACCTTTGACTCCTCAGAACACTTCCAGGCCAAGCTTGCACCCCCACCCCGTCGCCGTGGACCGTTTGGTCTATTCCGGTGGCGCTGAAACGTAATGGCCAATGTCATCTGCTCTTTCAACCCAACTCGCGTGCCGTTTCATTTTCGCCAGAAACACACTGCTAGGACACTACCAGATCGCCGATCTTCCCGGCGCTCGCTTGGGCGAGGCTTCAGGTGCATCCATCACGATCGACGTGAACGCCGCAGGTTACGGCTGATTCGTCGATGCCACGCCTGTGACTAGCGAGGAGTTTAGCGAGTCAGCCGCGCGAGGATTCGTGGCGGACCCGAGCGGGCCGGCGGCAGATCAGATGGATTTGCTGACCGTGGTCCTTCATGAACTGGGACATCTGTTAGGGCACGAAGACCTTGACGGCATCCTCTCAGACGACGTCATGAACGGCTGGCTGCCTGTCGGCGTTCGGAGGATGTAGCAGAGACCCGACGGAGCAGAGCTACCCGCCTGCAAAACATTGCCGGATCCCGCCGATCCTCCATTCGGCGCGTATAGCGAATGGCTCGGCGCGCCCGCTTCGATCGTAAACGGCATACGCCGTCCGGGCGAAACGATTCAAGTCGGTCAGGCGATCTCCCAGCCTTTGCGATGTTCTTCCTTGATAATCGCGTCGGCTGCAGGTAATCCGCGGGCCTTCATGTTCGCTGTGTCCCAATGGAGCTTCTTGCCGGTGCGCAGGGATGCGATGCCCAGCAGGACTAATTCCGCGAGCTTGGCACCGTACTCGAAATTCGAACTGGCCGGTGGGCCACCCTTGCACGCGGCCAGCCAGTCGCGATGGTGGCCTTTCGAACGTGGAATCGTCTCCGGCGGGCGTTTGTAGGCGGGCGTCTTCTCGTATGGGAGAAGCCGGCACGCCCCGCCGGCCCCGTCGCACAGCATCGAGCCCTTCTCGCCGATGAAAAGCACCCCGCGACCCGGCAGTGAGCTGCCCTCCGGAATCTCCTCCGGGCAGGGCGGCTTCAATCCGCCGTCATACCACGTGATGTTTACGGGCGGCTTATCCCCGCGGGCTCCAAAACGGTAGTAGCAGATCTCGCCGTGCGGAGCGATCTCCGCGTCCATGTTCCCAGCGGGCCGCGCTTCGATGCTTGTTGGTTCCGCCAAATCAAGAGCCCACATGGGGGCGTCAAGATCGTGGCAGCCGAAATCGCCCAGGGCACCCGAGCCAAACGCCCAGAAGTCGCGCCAAGTGACCGGTGTATACGCTGGATGGTAGGGGCGCGGCTCGCGCGGTCCCAGCCACAAGTCCCAGTTGACACCGGCAGGCACCGGCGGCGTCTCTGCGGGCTGGCTCGTGAGCTGTTTGTTCCAACGGCCCGCGTTAACCCAGGCGTGGACCTCGTGCACCGGACCGATGACGCCATCCCAGATCCACTCGCAGGTCTGGCGAATGCCATCTCGCGAATGCCCCTGGTTGCCCATCTGCGTGGCCACGCCCGTTTCTTTGGCGACCTTGGCGACTTGGCGTGCTTCCCAGACGTTATGCGTCAGTGGCTTCTCGCAGTAGACATGTTTGCCCGCACGCATGGCGATGACCGACACGTAGGCGTGCAGGTGGTCGGGCGTCGCGCAGAGGATGGCGTCGATGGCCTTTTCCTTTTCGAGCATCACGCGGAAGTCCTCGTACGCCGCGCAGCGGTGGTTGGGTGTCGTCTCGCCGTAGTGCTTCTCGATTTCCGCCTTCACCGGCTCCCTGCCGCCTGCCCCGCGGTAGTAGAAGGCATCCAGATTGTGCTGCTCGATCGGGTCCGCCACAGCCATCACCTGCGCATCATCTTCGCGAAACAGAAGGCGAGTGTTGCTGCGTCCCTGGCCGCCGGCGCCCACAAGCGCGATGTTTACCTTCTCGCTAGGCGGAACAAATTTCGGTCCACCAAACACATAGCGAGGAACGATCGTAGTCGCCGCAACAGCCGCAGCGGCCGATCCCAAGAATCTGCGTCGGTTCGTTCTCATGGTTTGTTCATCTCCTGAAGTTGGACTATCCGCCTCTCGATCTCGTTGGACGCTTCGACCGTGACGTTAGGAAACGGAGCCCGAGTCCAGCGTTCGGGAAGTTGCGTTCACCGGCGGATTGTACAGTTTGCAGGCAACGGCAACAACTTTCTGCACACCGATGCCCCCGGCCGCCGCTATGGCTCCGACGGCTTCTTCTGTGGCTTCTCGGATTTCCGCTGCACGACCTGGTCGACGAGGTCTAGAAGACGATCGTAGTGCTCCAGAGCCTCGGCGTCGCGTTTCATGCGAAACAGTTGCCCGATCGTCAGCCCGAGTTCAAAGATTTCCATTGCCTCGCTGGACGGCCGAGCGGCGGAACGTCCAATGGCGGAAAGTGGGTGAACGGTGGCGAGGACGCCCTCGCGCTTGCGTGGCAACTGACTGACCTTTTCCAACAGTTCCGGCCAACGGTCCGGGGCGTCGAGCAGCCGTTTCAGTTCGCTCGCATCCGGTGCCTGTTTCAGTGGGATGCCTCCTTCTCCCTTGACGGGGAATCCCAGCAGTCTGGCCACGGCCGCGGGTTCGCGGATCGTGCCGTCCGGGTAGACGATCCCCGACATTTCCCGGAACTGCACCTTGCCTATCATGAGTTCCCAGAAATAGAAACCGATCTTGCGGCGTTCGATCACGTCCAACGCCATCTCATAAGGCTGTCCGGCTCCCGGGTTTCCGAATTCGCTGACGATCACCGGCTTGTTTGCCCGGTCGGCATAGGTGAACGCCAAGTCGAGATCGTTGTCCAGCCACTCGGCATACGGGGAATAAGAATGCACCGAGACCACATCCACCAGATCGATGGTCTTGGGTATGTATTCGACAACGGCGTGGCCTACCGTGATTGGCTTTTGGAGGTCCTGCTGCTTCGCAAATTCGCAGAAATGGCGACAGAACTTCCAAATGGCATCGCGCTCGTCTCGCGTTACATGGGCGAAGTCCGCCATTGGCCCGTTCATGACGTCCCACATCAACACACGCGAGTCGCCGCGAAAGCGACCGACAACGTCGGATGCATATCGCTCAATCCGTGGCCAATGTTCCTTGCCGATCCGGCTGTAGCCGGGATTGTTGAGCCACGTCGGGGAATCCGCCTTGTCCAGCGACGGTTCATCGCCGAAGCAGGAGTCAAACAGGACGAACATGGGCCGAATGTTGTGGCTCGCAGCCAAGTCCACAAAACGGCCGACGCGATCGAGAAACGTTTGAGGATCGTCTTCGTAGACGACATACTGCAAGAACACGCGAACCGAATTCAAGGATAGACGCCGCGCTAGAGCCAACTCGCGATCGATCACCTGTGGGTCGAAGTCTTTCCACATACCGACACTGGTGCTCGCATAGCTTGGTACGTAGTTGGCTCCACGGATTTGTGAGAAATCCTGACCAGCCAGCGTAGCCGCCGACAATGCAAGACTAACGCCAACCAGCAAAACGACCATGTGCAGCCGGCTTCCGGTGTATGCAACCATCGATTGCTCCGTTGAGAACAGCTATTCAGCGACAGTTTCCTGGAAGATCCTCTCCGCCATCGAACAGCTCCCAGTCTATCATGATTCTCTCTGGGTGCGATAATCGATAGGCGCCCCATTGCTCTCGTACTATTTGGCTATAATGTCTCGTGACGCCTTAAGGGGTGCGGAGTAAGCCAGGCCTCGAACGCCGAGTGTCGTGAAACCGTTTCTGATAAGGGGGATTCCTCATGCAGCGCCAATTGCTTTCAACCATCTTGGTCATCGCCTCGCTTCCGATGGCCCGCGCTGGGGAAAGTACACCAAACGTCCGATTGCTGGAATGGGAACGCGGCTTTGCGGTCCAATCGCTCGCCCAGAAAGACATGGTCGTCTACCTGTGGTTCTACGAGTGGAACATGTTCGAGGCTATCGAACCGGGGCAACACACGGGTGGCACGTACAAGTTAGACCGTAGTCTCGGCAAAGACGGCCGACGTGGTGTGATCGCATCGGACGCCTTGACTCTCACTGCAACGGCGACTGCGGACGGGGCGGATCTTGAATTGACGGTTCGGAATCGCACGAAGTACGACTTCCCACCGATTGCGGCGATCATTCCTTGTTTCAACCCAGGTCCGGTCAAGACCAGAAACCCGAAGTTCGCCAATACGAACACGTATTTCCTGGGGCCCGATGGACTGAAGAAACTCGTCAGACGTGAGATTCACTTCAACACCACGGTGCGCGATCTGGTCAATAAAGAGGCGAAGGACGGTCGATACGTGTGGTCCCACAAATGGCCCATCAGTGAACCCGATGCGGTTGGTGGGTTGATCGCGCGCGAGTCGACCGACGGCAAATGGGTGTGTGGGATCGCCTGGCAGGAATTCCTCTCGGCCCAGGGGCACAATCCCTGGGAGTGTATGCACCTGTCGATTCGCATCGGCCCTCTGCCAGCGGGTGAATCGAAGACCTTTCGTGGGAAGATCTACCTGTTCGAAGGTGACAATGACAAACTGCTGCAGCGGTATCGCGACGACTTTGGTAACGAATAGCTTCCACGGCATTCGCGGGAACTACGTTGGCACTGCAATGTTCCGCTGTCTCGATCTGTTATGAGGAGTCAATCATGAAGAAAACGATCGCCCTGCTGGTAAACGTAATCTGGACGTCGCTTGTCATGGCTTCGGGCATGTATGCCCAGGAGAGCGGACCGGATTTCTCACCAGAGCCCGAGGAAGAGCAGTTACCGGATGCGATGCACTCGGCCATGGACGAACTGCCGCGGATCACTGTTGGCGTGAAGGATGCCGACATGGTCGGGGCCGACAATCGCGTGTTGCAGGCGGCTGTCGACTACGTCGCCGCATTGGGCGGCGGGACCGTCGAGATCGGCGTGGGCGAGTTTGTGATGCACGATTCGCTGCATTTGCGCTCGAACGTCACAGTCCGAGGCCAGCGTACAAAGACAATCTTGCGCAAGGCGGTTAGTGTGACCAGCCCGATGGTGTTGGATGGCGATTTCGGCGAGCAGCAGATCTCGGTGACGGATCCGACGGGCTTCGAGGTCGGATATGGCGTGACCATCCGGGACGACCGCGCCGGCGGATTCCATACCACCGTTGCACGCATCACGGGCCGCCGCGGCAACACCTTCTCCATCGACAAGCCGTTGATGTCCGATTGTATGGTCCACAACAACGCACGAGCCGCAACCGTCTTTCCCGTCGTCAGTGGCTACAACCTCCGTGGAGCACGGATCGAGAACCTTGTCATCGACGGCAACAAGGAATCAAACGTCCATCTGAACGGATGTCGCGGTGCGGGTATCTTCCTGTACCGGGCGTTTGGCACGGTGATCGAAGGATGCGTGGTACGCAACTACAACGGAGACGGAATCAGCTTCCAGCAGTCGAACGACGTCACGGTAATCGACTGTACCTGCGAGGACAACGCATCTCTCGGTTTGCACCCCGGCAGCGGCTCGCAACGTCCCACGGTGCGCAAGTGTATCGCGCGACGCAACGGGTCGGACGGGTTGTTCCTATGCTGGCGAGTGCGTCACGGATTGTTCGAGGAGAACGTTTTGGAGCAGAACGGGCGGTTCGGCATTTCGATCGGGCACAAGGACTCCGATAACTTGCTGAGGCGCAACGTTATCTGCCTGAACGCAAGCAACGGCGTGTTCTTCCGTAACGAGTCGCTTGGCATGGCGGCTCATCGGAACCGGCTGGAGGAAAACGTCATCATAAACAATGGAGCGGAAGCCGAGACGGCTGGCATCCGCATTCGAGGAGAAACCAACGACTTGATATTTCGCAACAACACGATTCGAGACTCGCGGGATGACGGCGAGAAAACGCAGACCGTGGGAATCCTGATCGAAGAGACGGTGGGCAAAGTAATCCTGGACGGGAACACGATCGAAGCCAAGCAAGACATCGACGATCGCAGAACAAAATGAGCCGACCAAAACACACTCCTTGCGGCTCTCCTTCCGGTTCCCACGAGATTCCCTCGTTCCCAAGCTCCGGCTTGGGAACCTGAGACATGTAGGTCATGCTGTGCATGACGGGATCCGAGTCGGTGCCCCGATCGCGTTCCGATCGGGGGAAGTAGGGGACTGGCGGAATTGCTCGAAGGCCAAGATCGAACGACGGAGCCGAAAGGGTACACGCATTCCGTCAGGCGGAGCCTGACCTACCTCTGCTGATTGTGCACCAGTGCCACAGTTACTCTTCTGATTCCTCCAGCACCGTTGTTGGCGGGGCCAAGAATTGGGCGGGGTTCAATGCTTCGGCCGAGATGCGGACCTCGTCGATCACGCCGCGGAATGCCTGGTTGCTGTGCGTCTGTCGATTGCCGATTCCGACGCCCGGCCGGCGCCCGTCGAGCGGGCCGAAGGCGCAGATTCTTGATTCAACGGTGGCGACGCGTTTGCCATTGACGAACAGGGCCTGGCAGCCGGTTCTATGGTCCAACGTGGCGGCTACGTGCAGCAATTGGCCTAAGGGAAGCGGTTTGGGTGAGAGGGCGACCGATGCTTTGTTCTGTGCGTCGGCCACCAGGAATTTCAATTGGCCGCTTGCCGTGATGGCCAAGTACCACGGATCGAGGCCAAGGCGATTATCACCTCGAAAAACGATGTGACTCATGCCTACGGTTTCCCTCGCATATCGGTCGACTTGAATGTACGCCTCGATCGTGAAGCTTTCGGTCAAGTGAAACAGGTCGTCGTCGGGTATGAATACGCGATCATCCCCACCGTCGAAGCCTAGGGCCAGGTTACTCTCGGGCAATTCCATGGGGCAGTACTTCGGCCCGCCTATCGCTCGCCCGTGCCGATCATTGCCAGAGCTGTCTTTGATCGACTGCGATGTCCCACCAGCAGCGCCTTCTTGAAACCGCCAATGGGCGACGATTCTGGGTTCGACCTGGATGAAACCGATGGCGTCCAGGTCGTGACCTTGGCGGCCACATATGCCGACGATCGGGCAGCCGTTGGCCGCGTACTTCGTTTCCGCCCCGCCGCCGCGTCCGCCGATCCATTCGGACTGGTAGGCGTCTTCCGAGTTCAAGCGGCCGTGTTCTACTCGCATGCAGATCAGACGCATGCCATCGACGCGGTGCCCCGTCTTGGCAACGATTCCGGAAACGACATAGCCCTTCTTCGCTTTCGCGCGATGAACTTCCCCGTGCGGGACGCCGTGCCACTCGCCAACGGACTCGCCGTCGCGCGATCGGAAAATCGGCCGTAGCGATTTGATCGTCAGATGACCGCCGTAGAGTGTTGATGTTGTGTACTCGAATCCGATCAGCACCGACGGCTTGGCCGGAAAGACCTCAAACGGCCCGCCACCGTTACCCCCAGCGGCGCTCGCCCGCTTCAGTCGGCCGAGTTCACGCGCGTCGTCGATGCGCTGAAATAGTGGCTCGAAGTGCTTTCCCGATTTCCCTGATGCGTGCTTTGACGCTGCCGCGACGGCGTCGCCTTTCGGCGCCGACGACAGTGAAATCTGCTGGAAATTCTGTTTCGGGCCCGAGCCGTCCATGGGGCCAAGAATCAGACCAGCACGGCCCGGTTTCAGCTTAGGCTCGAAATCCTCGCCGGCAAATGGAGTGCGATCCCAACTCGATCCGCCCGAGACACGTCGTTCCTCTGGTACCTCCAATGCTAAAGGCGCGGCTTTCCTGATCGCATGCAGGCAGATCAATTTGTCGTCGATCCATAGCCGATAATCACCCGAAGCGGAAAGCTGGCTCACAACCTGGTGCGGGGTACCTGCCTCCAGCGGCAGGATCTCGCGTGCATCCTCGGTCAGTTCCACGTTGTCACTGGTGCGGGGATTGCCCCAGCCGATGTCGCCCCAAGATCCGCCGCAGTGGATCGTCACACCAGAGTAAACGGATACCAGTACGTGTCCCGATCCGAACGGATGGATCACCTGAAAACCGTACCCTGACCCATCTCGTTGAAAGACGAACGTGAACCGCGTCCCGGGACCTTTAATCAGCTTCTCTGTCTGCACGACAAATCCAGCGGAGCCACGCCGCCCGTCTCCTGCCGGGCCTGTGAATTTCATCGCTTCGACTTCAAAGCCCGTGGGCATCTGTTTTGCGTGCATCACCGGGCAAATCAGGACTTCGCCCTCCCGTGCATGGGATCCCGTCGAGGCACCGCCGGCGATTACACAGGCCGCTGACAAAATCATCAGAATACGGCTGAAGAGTTGTCGTTGGTGCATTGTCTCGCGCTCCAGTTCAATTGAGTGAAGGCTGGGTGGTTGATGACGGTCACATCATCGCTCTTGCCCTTCTACCGATTATCGCACAAATCGCACGGCCAATTGTAACGAACCTGCAACAATAACACGCCGCCTGGATTGAGGGGTCTACTCATCGGTCTCCTCCCCATCTTCTGCAATGCAGTAGAGGTAATGCTGCCCTCGAAGAATCAACTCGCGGCCGACGATGGCGGCCGAGGCACTGAACGTATCGTTCAGTCGGTTTACTGCCAGCATCCTGGGATTCGGATCGTGACTGATCACCACGGTTGCGCCGTCACGATCGGTAATGTAAACGCGGTCGGCAGCACCGATCGGGGAACTGTAGATGTTGCGGATGCCACCAAGCCGAAATGGGCCGTGCGGTTCCTCGCCGGTCTTTGCGTTCACGCGTGAGAGGATCCCCTGGTAGTGGCGAAGGAAATAGAGCGAGTCTCCGTAGAGCAAAGGTGACGGCACGTAAGGGGTTCGCCGCATACGACTCCACACAACATGCTCCGTACCCGTTATGTCGCCCTTGGCGCCTTCCAGGCGTATGGCCAGCATAGCCTGCTTGTCATAGCTGCTGCCGGCGTACACCATCCCGTTGCCCGCCACCGGCGATGCCGCGATGTTCGCCGACAGCCCGCCGCATTCCCAGATGACCTTCCCTGTCGCAAGGTCGTACCCTCGTACGCGATTCGTGCCGCTTATTACGATCTGCGGCTTGCCGGCCACCTCAACCACGATTGGCGTCGCCCACGAGGTGACTTCTTCACGCTCGGCTCTCCAAAGCTGTTTGCCGGTTCGTTTGTCCAGCGCCGTCACGAACGACTGTCCTTCGTGATCCCAGTTGATGATCAGCGTGTCGTCGTACAGTACTGGCGAAGTGCCCTCGCCGTGCCCGTGTTTGATCTGCATCTTGCCAAGGTCCTTCTCCCACTGCAGTTTGCCGTCCAAGTCGAGGCAGTAGAGCCCGCACGAACCGAAGAACGCGAACAGATGCTCGCCGTCGGTGACGGGAGAATTAGACGCCAAGCTACCAGTGTAATGCGCACCTTCGTGCGGAAGTTCTTTGCGTACCGACCGCTGCCAGACGATCTTCCCATGTCGGCGGCTGACCGCCAGGACCACGAACTCCTGGTGATGTGTAATCGGCAGATTGTCATGCGCGCCGGGGGCTTTGCTAAATCGGGGCGCCAAGGCTTCACCGTAGGGTACGGCTGTGGTGATGAAGATGCGATCAGCCCAAACGATCGGCGTCGAATGCCCGAGTCCCGGAATTGCGATCTTCCAGCGAATGTTCTTGCTCTCGCTCCATTCCACGGGCGGATCTGCGGCCGGGGCCACACCGGTTCCCCACGGCCCACGCCACTGCGGCCAAGAGCGGTCTGCTTCAATCCTCACTACTTGCGATGCTTCAGGAAGTTCAGTCTTCTCTTCCTGGGGACGCGCCATGACAGTTTTATTGGTAGTAGTCGCGACCGCCAGTCCAACGACCAGCATCAATTGCAGCAAGCGATCCATTAGAACTCGCCTTTCATCGAATGGTCTACTTTACCCGGCGGATGAGAACCTCTGCTGATTTGACGAGAGGCGGTTTCAAAACCGGATTTCGTTGTCATCCTGAGCGAAGCGAAGGATCTATCTTGCCCAATTTCGGAGATGCTTCGCTTCGCTCAGAATGACAGTTGGCGTTATGTCGGTTCTTAAACTGCTTCGAATCAAGGTCGCGGGGTCGATTGTTGATTCCCGGCGCCGCTGACAAACTCCCTGTATGCATCAATCGCCTGATCTCGTTTCGATTCAGGCCAGAACAAGCTGAACTTTGGTGCGCCTTGATGCGACGACAGAATGTACGCGTACAGGTCGCAAACCCGCATCGACGTCTTTGTGCCTTTCGGTGGAAGCGCGGGAGTACCCGTGGGCGCCGTGCCGCCGGACCGCCAAAGCCCTGGAACGTCGAGTCCGATGCTTCTCCTGTCATTCACGATGGCGGTACCAATCGGACGTTGATCCTGGAGTTGACGCAATGACTGCGTTCGAAAAGCGGCTACGCTGAAGAGATCGGATCGTAACATGTCGATGACACGATATCCCGCAACACTTCTTCCCGGCTCCAGAATTGGATTCCAGGGTGAATCGTCGTGGTTGAAAGTCCATTCTGCTGCGTCCTGAATCGCAGGGTTGTCCACAAACTCGACCAGCGGTCGAAACAAGCCCGGGCGATCGCGCCGGTCGTCAACAAAGTCTCTGACTTCATCTGGCGGCACCGTGCGGATCCAAGCCGCGAAGTGCTGAACGGCTTGTTCGTCGCCGGCCTTGCCAGCAGCTATGGTAAGGCGGGCGTAGTAGGATGCAAGGGCTTGTCGTGTCCGACCATACCCCTTCGGGCCATTATCGAAGTAGTCCCGGCATCGTTTGCCTTGGCGTCGGAGCGTCGGCAATGCAGCTTCGGGATCCCATTTGGCGAGGTGTAAGGCTATGCGGCATGCGTCATACATCACGAACAAATCGTCGGACGACCTCGCCTCGCCTTTGAACGTCAAATCGTCAACATGTTTGCTCATCAGTTCCGTTACGCTTGGTGACATGTTCTCTCGAAGCGGTTCGCCTGCCAGTACTCGCGCATCTTCGCGGCCAGTTGCTTTCGCCCATCAGCGTCCCAGGCCCACATGCCAAATGACCGAACCTGCATGATTTCGGACAAAGCCGTTGACGCAGCAGCGTGGACACCGATCAAGCTTCGATTGCGGGCGAAATCTCGGCTGAAGCCCACGCTTCTCGTCAATCGGTCGTCGTTTTCGAGAACATCTAGAAGAGGCTCTACCGATTCGGCGCCTTTCGCCACGAGCGCCCTGACCACAGGATCGAAAGCAATGTCGACGGCTCCCGGCTGTCCCATCTGTCGAGCGGACACGTTTTCTAGCTGGGCAATCAACTGTCGCACCGACATCGTCCTCAGAGCCTTGTCGTCAAGAGGTGGGCTCTGAGAATCGCTGGCCTTCCTTTCTCTGAGGCGGCGTTCTTGATCTGACAACAAGTCGTCGATTTGCCCCAGGAAGTGAACGTACGGCATTGGTTCATCCGAATCATTCACTGACGAAGGACGTTTGAACTTGCGACGTGGGGCCTCTTGCTCCACCGCAGCCCGAAGCGGTACGAGTTGTCTGGCAGAATCCAGTGCCATCTCGTCATCGCCTCGCATATGCGCGCAGAGTGCGCGATCGAACAGATACCACGTCCAATCCCTTGCCAGCATCAGGTAGGGGTCTTCGTCTCGGGGATGCCGTATGCTTTTTGTTGTCGCCCTCCAAACCCTTTCAGCCAATTCCGTCTCACCCAGCCGCAGCAACAAGCATGCTTTCAGCGGAAGAATCGAACTGTGGGATATGGCAATTCGTTCTGCTGGCGCTCCGCGGAACCCAAAGCCGCCACTCCTTTGACGTCCCCTGTGGGGGGCGAGCGCCGCACTTACGTCTGCTCGGAGATCGACACTGCCACCGAGCGAGACGACGGGATAGACCAACCCGCTCCAAGCCACTGCATATCGCCGCGAGTCACCATTGCCCTTCGGAAGCACCCAGCCACGAGTTTCGGCGACGCCATCATCGCCGTTCCAGCAATTGCCGGTGCGGACCTGAATTTCGCGGTATTCACAGCCGCGAGGGTCAGCCAGCCCTTGCTCGAAAAGCATTTTGGTCGCCGAAACCAGACTGCCAAGTAGATCGCTGTCCGGAATCTGCCAGTCCTCGGTCCGTTTAGGAGGGCGAGGAAACAGCCAACGAGGATTGTCAGCCTCGCGCACCCCCGACAGAAGCCGGACGTTTGGACGTTGGGCTGCCGTCACTGAATGGCCAAGACAGGCGCAGACGACGACATCCGAATCGGCGGCGAGCCATTCCAGGCTGGCTTCGTGCTCAAACAGTGGCTGACCTTGGACCACGATGCACGGCACCGTCGCCATCACCACAAGCGACGAGAGGCATAACGAGGCGTTGCGAGCGAACGTCCGCATGAGAAGACTCCTTGGTCAGGTCGATCTGACGTGCCCTACGGCTGGCGGGTTCACTTGGTAGACGAGTGCTTCCCGGAATATGCCCTTTTGAGCGAATGCGCTTTCCTCCCATACTCCGTCAGACTAATCGACGTTGAAAAACCAATAACGTAGCCCGCCCCGTGCATCGCCGTGAATGCGGTTTACGGCAATGAACAGCGATTTCTCCACATCAAGCCACGGTAAGTCCGTCTTGTCGGGCGACACAGATCCGCGATATTCGCGAAGCATTATGGCGCTGTCTGGATGATCTACTAATGATGCTCGATTTTCCGTGACCATCCAGTGCATGACCTCGATAAACTCGATTGGCCCCTGCAGCCAAGGGATTAGTGATTGAATCAGCGAATCGTCTGGTTGGTGCCACTTTCCCGCCGACCACAATTTGACGAATGCTGGCGGGAACCGCATGCCGCGGATTTCAAGGATTTCGTCGGACGGATCATTTGCCATGTGACGACGATTGGCTGAGCGACACAAAGTTTGGGATCACTTTTCGGCGGCTGCAGTGACTCGTTTCATTCCTCTCCCTTCTGCAAACGTGAAAGACGACCCGGCGGGAATGGCGCCAAGTCACGTTGACTTCATCCCAAGACCCGACCACCATTCCCGGGTTCACCGATTGGGTATGCCCATCGTCCGGCACATAGTTCAAGCAGAAATGGAGCCCCATCATTCCCCACCAGGGCGATTGGTGGTCCATATCTCCTTTAGGCCACAGGGTCACTCCATCCGATTCCTATTCCTCGTCCAGCCTGACGTCTCCGTCAGTTCCACGCCGAGACTCAAGTCATTAAGGAACGCATTCAGATCGGATTCGTAGACAAAGATCGGCAATTCCCGGTCACTCTTGACTTCACTGATTCGCACCAGTGAATACAGCATCTGGCCGCCGTTGTTGCCCACGCGGAAGTACACCTCGTGTACTCCCTGGTCCAATTCCACCTCGGCCACCAGTGGCTGACCCGGCTTCGGCTGGGTCAGATTGTAACTGACACCGTTGAGCTTGAATTGGCCATACCCGCGTCCCGTTTCGAGTCGATAAGTTCCCTTGGCAGGAATCTTCACATGCCCGCTCGCCTCGAAGCGATACATCGGTCCACGTACTTCGTACCGACCGTTCATCGCCGTCCGCATGCGCTCGTCGTAGACGTTTGTTCCGTTTGGCACGCTGAGCAGGATGTAGGGGATGCGGCCCTTGCTGTCTTGATATGTTCCGAGCATGCCGCGATAACGCGGCCCGCGTTCCACTTCGGCCCGCCGTGTTTGCCGCAGCGCATCAGCGAGTCGCTGTCGCGCCTGCTCCTTGCGTTTCGTGGCCACCCGCTCGATATCCTCGATTTCCGCCAGATAACGGTCTAACGCCTGCTGCGCGGCAGTGGACGCAAACGCTTCTTTGGCATCGACATCCGCGCCATCGCCGTCTGCCGCCGAAGTCGCCGACATAAAAATGGACAGACACGAACCAATCACAATCAGGGTTTTCATGGTATCGCTCCGGGGCTCAGGTACGAGGCGCAATTGGGGCATTCTATTCTCTCGTTAATACACTTATGTGCAACAGCCCTGTAACAAGGCGTCATTTCTCTTCCGAGCCAACAAACGACGACAATCACTCGGCATAGAAACGACCAAGTTACCTGGCAGCAGTGACGGTTGGGTACTCAAGCCGTTCACCGCGGCCTAAATGAGATAAATGAGAAACCGGCGCTACATGACGGAGAAGGCGACCAAACCGAAAACAAGCCCGACGACCACCGCGAGTGCACCGACGGCGCGCAGAGGTCCGTTCAGGGGCGCGTAAAACGCGTCCGTCAACCGCTGAAAGGCCCCCGGGGCAGTGACGGGCCAGACGGCAGCCACGGCTGTGATCCAGCCAAAGCCCTCGATCAAAATGCTGATGCCGCCCTGGGCGTCTCGGGCCTGGCGTGCCGTGACGATCATCGCCGCGGCGAGCATGACCAGCAGACCTCCAAAGATCCGGACGTCCCCAGGGGTCGAGAACAGGCGCCGATAGAAGGCAGCCGTCGCCGCGGGTGCGACGAGAAGCGGGCCTTTGCCCACGATGTAAAGGGCGGCCACGCAGGCCGTGATGATGGCGACAGGCTCCATGCGATGCGTGACCTCCAAGGGCTATTCGCCGCCAAGTGTGCGCTATTGTCATCAAACGCCTCGTCTTAGGGCGGGAAGGCTGCGATGGCGTCGCCCGATAACAACAAACTCTCCATGGGCGAGGTGGCAATTAGGCCCTGTCGTGACTCCTCGGGTTGTACCACTCAGGACAGCCGTACGACATCTCGGGAGGGAATTGTCCCGCTACTCTCAGTGGCGCGGCGGGTGAGTGACGAGACGGAAGATCCTTCACGCGGTGTCAGGCTCTGCCCGTCGCGTCAGTAGATCTGGAGTTCGGGGTTGGCCTGACGGAGCGATTCCTTGACCGCGTCACTTATGTCCCCGGTCGTCAGCAATCGGAGCGTCTTGACCGTCGTCAACTGCTTTATCCCCTCGTCAGTGACTTGTGTGCCGTTCAGTTGGCGCATCGCGGCTTCACATCCCCGCGAGTTCACGAACCTGCATTCGCGACTTTCGGCAAAGGTGCGACTTTCACCGAGACCGGCAGGCTTGGGTTATAGCCGACTTTCGGCTTCAACGGCAGAGCTAACAGAATCAATTGATCTTCGTCGCGCATGATAAAACTGTAGTCCCCCTCGAACCAATTGCCGTGGGGACGATCCCATCGCATGTCTGGAAACTTGCCTGTTATTGCCATATGTGCCAGAGCCACTGCGGCGAACCAGGCTCGCCGCTCGATTCCCGCGGGTCCTGCTTCCTTGAAGGTCTCCTCCTGAATGATCTGGACAAGCTCCTCTCGGAGTTTGTCATCGGCTGTGAGTTGATCCACAATCAGCCACGCGCGAGCATAGGACGAGTGCCGTGGCGCAATGCTGTACCGGCCACCGATGGAGGCCGAAATCACTCGAATCGAGACATCACAACGTTCCCCGTTGTCGCGGTTGCGATAAATCAGTCGATGCGTTTGATTACAGTCAATGTAATCAAACTGCAGCAGTTTGCCGGACGAAGTTGTATCGGGCTCGACGTAGCATTCGTCGCGGACGTGTCGCTCGATGGTCTTGATTGGCTCAGTCCAATACGACAACCCGGCATATTTCCCTTTGAGAGTTTCGATTCTCTTGTCAATCCTTCGCAACAGATCGGCAGCCTCCTTCAACTCGTCATCTTCCACATGCTGTCCGAACGGGTTGGTGCGAAACGTCTTCACGGCCTTTGGTCGGAACTCGTCGTCGTCGATCTGGCCATTTGCGTTCGTGTCCAGCCGCTTGAAATCGGCGTCGTCCTTGGACAGAGCATGGATGGTCACTCGCCGGCCAAGCTTGTCATATCGCACCGTCCACTTGTCTCTCGCTGTCCCAGTTACACGTCCTGCTTCGTTGATTCGCTCTACGCCTTCCACCGTCAGGGCGTAGTCGGCAACAAGTCGGGCTGCATAGCTCGCCTTGTCGGCATCGTTGACTCCCGGGGCTAGTATCTCCGGTGCCGCCGATCCCGCGACGTTCTCAAAGCAGTTGGCGATCACCTTCGCAGCCTTGGCTTTGAGGTCGTAGGGATGCCCATTGATCACTACGAAGACATTTGAGTAGCACATGATCACCGAACCAGAGGGGTGATACCGATATGCTTCATCACCCACGCCTTTCAATCGGAATTCTTCACCAGGTCGCGTGCTGAAGGTCTTGACGCTGACGTGTCGGTCGCAGAATCGCAGGGCTTCCCCAGCTTCACGTGGAGTGCTGTAACATGAAAGCGTGATATCAAGCCCGTCGCTGCCGTGTTGGTATCTGAGGATACGGGATTCATGCGGCGCGTGGGACCGGCGGTCTTCTTTCAGTGTCATGTCGCCGAAGTCTTTCGCCATGCCCATACGGACAGCTTCCAGCGCGGCAGGCCAGATCCGCTTGGGCAGCTTTGCCTGCTTGCCCCGTCGGATTTCGTCAACCTCCGGGACATCATAGTTTTCCATATTCAAAAGAAACCGTGATAGTGGCGTACTCCTATTGACGTTGGCCTCCGGCTTCGATGGCTTGTTGACCGTGTCATCGCGTCGGTCCTCTGCGTCCTGTTTTGGCTCCTCGGCAACCGCATTCGCGACCGGCGCTCCTGGATCGATCGCTTTCGCCGCGATGTGAGCCGGCCTCGATTCATCTTCTGGTTGAGCAGCGACGAGTCGCGTACCAGCAATTGCGAATACGGCTGTGGCCAGAATGAACAGGATCACTGCCAGCGACCAACCATTCAGCCTGGTCACGAGGCGTCTTCGTCTGTCCAGCAGCCAGCGTCGAGAGTACTCCGATTCCGGTCGCTTCGCCATTCTCTCAGTCTCCCCTGCATGCAATCGGCCGTGCGAATGCACGTAAGCTCCGCTGCCCGTCTCGGTCAGCGCCTCACGCCGAACACCCGTGTTCAGAATAACAGTTCGCGCACAATCGCTGTGTCACTGACTTGTAACGACGCTTCGATGGATGCCGATGCCCACGATTATAGCGGGCTATTAGCGGCTCTGCTCTGCCCTCGGCTGCAGCACCAATGACTGGACACATAACCAATCTCAGGAGTCCTGCGCTCGTGGGATGAATCGTACCGCTACCACACAGTTCCTGCTGCGCTGTGGTCAGACTTTGCCCAAAGATTGGGCATGCGAGGTGGGGACAAGAGTTAGCCTAATAATTTGCCGCTATAGCGAGAATCCATAAGTCACTATTTATCAACGGAGTCCGTCATCGTTGCGGCTGGCCCCATTGCGACTGGCATGATAGTTGCCTCTTCACGATCTAACGTTCACATCAGCCGGCCTCATGCTGGCAGAAGGAGATTACTTCGGCGACGGCCCGTTCTGCCATTTTGTCCGACCATATCGCGCAAATCACATGGAGGCGAGATCATGTCCTTTGGATCTTATTGTCACGAGAAATCACATGCCGTTGTGCAGGAAGTGCATAGCCGCCTGCAAAGAAGACTGCACAACCCGGTTTTCGATGTATCGTGCGATTACCACGGCGGTGTCCTGCTCTTGCGTGGCAAGTCGAAAAGCTACTACGAAAAGCAGGCCGCGCAGGAAGCAGCGAGAGGCGTCGCTGGCGTGGCGCGAGTCGTCAATAATATCGACGTTGTGGCTCGTTCTGCGTAGATGCTCAATCTTTCACGAAGTCCTTGAGGACGTACAGGTCCCAGTCGTCGCTCTCGGGCGATGAGGTCGCGCAGAAGAAGAGTTCGCGTGTTGCTTCCGCATACCGTGGGCATCTGCCGATCGAAGGTTCAGCGCCAATCCGGACGATGCGGAAGTTTCCATACGGACCGCCGTTACGGCTGCGGCTTCCCGTCATGATCTGGGGAGTCTTGAGTCCTCCGTGACAGAACCACACGTCAAGACCGTTTGACGCTGTGCTCGGCCAAGTGAGAGGGTTCGGAAAACGATGCCGATCGACCTGCATGGGAATCGCGTGCGGCGTAGTCCACCGCCCTGTCGGAGAGCGGCGAATCGACAACGCGAATTCCGTCGTTCCCCGGCGCGCGCCCTGCCGCTGGAACAGCATGGCGCGTCCGTCCGGCGAGATGAACGGACTCTTCGGGCTCGGTTCGGAGTCGAACTCGGCCATTGGCCTGGGCGGGGGAAACGGCTGATCGAGCGATTGTCGTCGAGCATAGTGTAGCTTCTGCGGATACTGTCCGGCCAATAGCACGATCTCAAGCTGATCTCCGGTCAGCGAGGCGTGGCGGCCTTCTGTCACCTTGCGCCCGTTCTCGAACTTTGACCCGGAGTCGCGCCGCGTGGCCGTCCAAATCGACGGGACGTCCAGTTCGGTGCCCTCGCGGGTCCAGTACAGAGTCAGGCCGTCCGGCGATATCCATGGATAGGCGTCTGCATGCTGCGTGTTCAACTCAGTAAGTGCTACACGCCGGGGCGGCCCAGCGCGTCCGGCGATTTCCGCCGGCGTTGATCTGGCGAGGATCGGCTTCTGCGTGATCTGGCGCGATTTCCGAGCGGCTTTCCCCCGGCCTTTCGATGTGACCGTTTCCTGACGAGGAATTTCGCGGATGTAGATGTTCCTGAAGTACAGCTTCGAGCCGTGCTGTTGCAGTCCGATGAGTCCCGTGTCGTCAATCGGCTTGTCTCGGTCCCAGAAGTTCTCCATCACTTCGTTGTCCACTACCAAGCGGTCGTTGAGCCAGACGCTGACCCTTTCGCCAATCATCTTAATCCGGAACGTGTTCCATTGTCCCACCGGGTTGTCGGCGGCTATCAAAGGCGTGGACGGATGATTCTTGTTATTGAACAGGCCACCGGATCCAACCGGATGGCTGGCCACATCCCATATCTGAACCTGCGGTGTGCCGCGCAAGTAGATGCCGCTATCGCCACCGCTTTCGATTCTCCAGTCGACGAACAATTCGAAATCCCCGTGGTCTTCGGCTGTGCAGAGAATACCGTCTTTCTCGCCGTTCCCGTCGAATACCAGCACGCCGTCCACGACCTTCCAGTGCCGGTGCATCTTCTCGTCGGCCTCTCTCTGAGCCTTGGCCAAATCCGCTGACGACATATTGACGCGTTCCCGGGGACTGCCAACCCATCCTTGCCATCCGGTCAAATCGACACCGTTCGAAAGCGGCACCCTTGCAGGCGGCACGCTTGGCCCGACATCGCTCGGCCCCTCGCTACTGGCGTCGCTATCACGCGAGACATCGCCGTCGTCTGACGTAACGATCGTGGGCCCCGGCTCGGGATCTGTCGGCGTAGCTTCGCCTCGATTCAGAAATATCACCACGGCGACAAGAATGGCCATCGCAAGTACGAGGACGCACGCCGCGATTACCGGGAACAGCTAGGGCGGCGTTCCCTCGTCTTCCTGGACATTTGATGTCTTGTCGACACGCACTGCGACTGGTTCTGGCTCGACGCGGATACCGACCGGCATAGGTTGTACTGTCGGCGGTTTGGGTTTGGACACGGGCAACGGGCCGGGTGAAGACGTTCGCGCGGCAGAACGGGCCGCTGGCTTCTTCCGTTTAGCTGGTTTGCTGGCGGACAGTTTCGCCCTCAATTCCTTGTCGTATGCCGCTTTCCGATTGCGATTCAACAGACACACGCGGGCCCCTGCGACCTCGTTCAACAACCGCTGAGAATGCGCGACTTCGTCGCCCGAGGCTAACTCCTTCAGATAAGACATGACACGATTCGCCGCAGCGTCGATCACATCGCGGTCATCCTCGAACGCGTCGATACCCAACAGGCGATAATGATGTGGCGGCTGATCCCTCGGGGCAATTCCCAACCACTTGTGATATGGATCGAAGTCCTGTGACATATTCGTCTATTCGCACCTTCCTGCGACGAGCCCCTTAACGACATAGAGATTCCAGTTGTTGCTATCGGGCGATGGAGTCGCGCAGAAGAAAATTTCGCCTGTTGCTTCCGCATAGCGTGGACATCTGCCAATCAGGGTTTCGTCGCCGACCTGGACAATGCGAAACCGTCCGTACGGATCGCCGTTACGGCTTCGGCTTCCCGTCATGATCTGGGGCGTCTTTCCTCCTCCATGACAGAACCACATCTCAAGGCCGTTTGCCGTAGTGCTGGGCCAAGTCAAGGGATCCGGAACTCGACCGCGGTCTTCTGATTGCGTAGGTAGATTCGCCCTTTGGGAACCTGGATGCCGGACGCCTGGTTCACCACTACGCCGTTTAATTCGACAGTCAAATGCTCGCCTTCGCAAGTGATCACGCATTGGTTCCACTCTCCGCCGCTCTTGAGCTGGGGTTCGCGAATCCATCCGAGTTGACGGTTTTTTTCGCCATTGGTCGCGCCCCGGTGATTTCGTGCCGGCGTACTGTATGCGATCAGACAGCCCGTTCCGATGCCCTTCGTGACGTCCTTGTTGCCTCGCAAGTCGATTTCTATCCCGATTGGATCGAGCTTTAGTGTATTGAGACCACCCCCGCGCACCACAATGCCGCTGCCGTTGAGGCCCACCGCGCCGCCAGGTCGGAATCTCCACTCAAGGCCCAGTGTGAAATCGCTATACCGATGACGTACACTCGATTTCTGATCACCAGCGGCGTGCCATCTTCTTCGAATTCCAGCAGGTATTCCATACCGGGATGACCACTGACTGTAACGTCCTTCTTGCTGGTCATCATCTCGGCGAGACTCTCGGTCACGCCCTCGAAAATGGCCTTTGGGCCAGCCGCCACGGAATCCTCGTCCAAGTCGTCGTACATCACCATATAGTTGATGTCCGTGCCCGGTTGCATTGCCGAGTATGTGTGTGTGATGCCGATGTCCTCGTCGCCTTCCTCAACGTGCTCGGGCTTGCCCGGAAAATCGGCTGAAAAACCTGCCTCTTTCGATACGTAGTTCTCCCACTTGGTCGGTGCCGTTGGCTCAGGAAGGTCGGAACCCGCCATCTGCCTCAGGTAGTCTTGATCGGCTTGGCTGAGTTTCGCGACGGGAACCGTTGCCACGTTGCCGTCCGTTCGCTTCAGGGTGACCATGCCGTCCTTGATTTCGATCAGCTCGGCCTCGACGCGGAACTGCCCCGTGGCATCGGTCCACGTTCGGACGTTTTCGCTGGGCTCGGCCGGTGCTTCGTCGGGCGGCGTGGTATCCGTGGTCGGCGCAGGAGGCTTGGCCGTGGCGGTAGGGACCGCGGTCAACTTGAACGAGTCCAGAAAGCGATCCGTTTTGGCCTGTTCCGGGTTGGCAGCGGGCACACCGACGATCGTCTGATACATTCGTTTGTTGACCAGAAAGACGCGCTGCACCACTTCCATCAGGACGCCATCCTCGTCGAACTGCATCACGTACTGCATACCCGGATGGTCGTCAAGCGTGATCTCTTTGCTGCTCTTGAGGTCTTCCCCCAGGCTCTCGGTGATACCGTCCAGCACGGCTTTCGGGCCATCGGCCAGGTCTTCGTCTGTGAAATCGGTGTACATGACCGTGTACGCCGCTTCGGCCTCGTCGACCACTGCCGTGTAGCTGTGCGTATCGACGCCGAACTCGTCCTGTTCGACTTCGCGGATTGGTTCGCCCGGGAATTCGACGGCAAACCCGCCTTCTTCAGACGTAAAGACGGACCACCCGGCGGCTTCGTCCACCGGCGGTTGAGATGGCGTATCGGTTTCCGCCGATGCCTCGTCGTCACTGGCCTTAGCGTCACCAGTCGTCACCGGTTCGGCCTTGTCCGATTCCGCGGCAGGCTTGCCTGCTGGCGGGCCCTCTGGAGTGGACGAATCGGAGCACGCCCCAATAGCAAGCGTCAAGAGCGAGACGAGGCACAGACGAATTCTCATACCGTGTCCTCCGCAATTCTTGGGATATGCCAGCGCACTTATTGGGATTGTCATCCGTGGGGGCAGGATGCTAAGTGATTGGACACTCTGGTAAGGCCACGTGTCAAGACACTCCCCGAACTCCCTCACTACTACTTATGGAATCGAGACCGCAACACGCTGCCCGAGCCCTCTTTGACGGTTTCGAGCAAATGATTGCAGCGTCGGCCTCAATTGCGAAGGAAATCCCGGTGACTAATTGTCAGTAGCGACGTGACGGCCGATGAAATCGCGATCGGCTTCGATCTGAAAACGTCCGCTGGCGTCTGTCCAGGTTCGTTTGATCGGTTTTCCTGCAGCAGGTTCATCGGGTTCGGTCTCTTCACGTGCCGGCTCAAAGGCCTTCGCTACAGTATCGGCGCGGTCGGTCTTGGTGAAGAAAGAGGGAACTTCGAATGCGGGCAGGCGGACGGTGTGAATGGTCCGTTGGGAGTCTAGCAGGAAGAAGTGCAGATCACTGCCGATGGTGGCAGCCACATGCAAGTCGCCAATGTCAGTTACGTCCATGACGCGATCCGGTAGGTCGATGGGACGCGAACCGAGATCTTCCAGCGTGCGACCTAGACCAATACAGCGCATCTGACCGGCCCTGAACGTGTAACAGACGTCGATAACTCGATCTGCGACGAGCAGTTGTTCGGCCTCGATCATCGCCTTCATCGGCATCCCCGCGAATACTTTGCGGCCGCCGAACCAGTACGGTGTCGCCCCCACTTGATAGAGCAGTGGAAACGAATCAACGTGTTCGCCCATCGACTGAGTCGCTCGGCCCTGGGACACGGCAGCGAAATTGTAGACGCCCGCGATGTACCGATTCGGTGAACCCGCACGACTCTGCACGATCATCACGGGCAACGCGTCGCGGCCGTTGCCGCGGCAGCGAACGGCAATCACTCCGCGATAGTTACGGCCACCTGGCGCCGACATGTACTCGGGATTCGGGTCACCCAATGTGATCGACTTCACCTTTTTCCACTGGCCGCTTTCCGAGAACATCGAGATTGTGCCCAGCCCCTCGTTTGCCGCGAACAGGTGATCGCCGCGCCACAGAATGGCCCTGGGTGCCGGCGTGTCAATCGTCTTGACCAAGTCCAGCGATTGCACGTCGATGACAGAAATCGAATCCGCCTCGCGATGGGTGGCTGCAAGGTACCTTGCGTCCTCCGACAGAACCATGCGATCGACAGGATGCCGCAGCAGTAGCGGTTGAAATCGACCGGGTTCGCTGTTCCGATCAACTATCTCCATCGCGCCTCCCGGAGTGCCCGGCGCTGGCTTGGCCGGTCCCAAATCCGTCACGCTGACTCGGCCCAAGTACAGCCGAGAGGTGTACCCGCCGATGGCCAGTTTGTCTGAGCTGGACAAGTAGAACCGATCGGCGTGGTCGACGACCTTGGCGCCGTTAACTTCGACCGAGATCGCGTCGTCCTTCTTGGTGACGGCCATCGTGAACGGCCACGGTTCACGATCGGGGATGGTCACTTTCAAACCGTTGGCGGTGGGAATGGCTGACACCTGCCGCGGCCCGTTGCCAACATCGCCGCGGGCGATAACCTTGCCTTCTTTAGATAACAGCAACATCGTGTGGCTGTGGCGAATGTGGTAACCTTTCGCGTCCAGAATGTCCGCCTTCTGATCGGTCGTGCAAAAACGAACGCACATGGACCGGAGAATGTCCTTCTGCGTATTCTGAAGCACTTGCCCGCCCTGCAGAAACTCGATGCGCCCCTCGATCTGCAATCGGAAGTTCGCCGGTAACGGCTCGCGGCAGATCACCCAGTACCGCCCGCCGTCCGCGTCGACAACCAACTCGCCGCCCACAGGTTCAAGGTTGCCCGCGCCGACCTCCCAGTTGTCTTCGGTGGGCTCGATGATCGTCGCTGCCGCCGACGGTTGGCCCGTGGTTCCCGTACCGGCCGGTGGCCCGCCACCAGCTTTGCCATCCGTGACCAGAGACTGAAAGTAAGCATGAATATCCGCCGTCGGAGCTTTTCCAACGACCTTCAGATGGAACATGCGGTTGCCTTTCAGTACGGTTCGGCAGTGCGCGATCTCCCCGGCCCCATAGTCCGGGTCCACATACTGAAAGTCGTTCGATGGTGAGCCCTGGTAGTTGCTCATTTTGGAGTCAAGCAGGGTCCCGTTCGGCTCATCGACGATGCCGCCACGGTATTCGTTTAGAAGCGTCTGTGCTCCAGCTTTGCTGACAATGGACGGTGGGTAATCCAAGATTGAAAAGGCGTACGCACAGCCCTTGTGCTCGGCCGTGAACGTGCTGATTTCGATCTTGCCTGCCGACGTGTCGATGGACTGTTGCTCCGGCCTCGGATTGCCTGGAAAGCGGACGCGGCAGTCGTGAGTATTGATGACGAGATCGCGAAAGTCGACGTGACTTTTGGGCGGCGGGCCGTGAGTTGCGGATTCCGGCGTGCCTTCCGGCGGATCGAACTCGTGTGTTGTGGTAACGTCGAGGCGCGGCTGCACCTCCGTCAGCCTGATATTGCGAAACTCAATTCCCGAATTCTGACTGCGCAACGTGATCTTGCCTTCGCGAGCGGAAAGTCCCTGACCTTCATTGACGACAACGCCGTTGAGAGTCACCGTCACTCGATCTTCGAGGCAAGAAATGCGGAGGTCATTCCACTGGTCCTGGTCGACGTGCTTAGGTTCGCGCAGCCAGCCAAGTATCCGGTCCGCAACGCCGTCCGCCGTTCCCCGATGGTTGCGGAACGAGACGTTGTACGCGATGAAGGTGCCTGTGCCTATTGCTTTCTCGCTGTCCTTGCCAGGCCTCAAGTCGATTTCAAGACCATCAGCATTGGGTTCCCCTGCGTCCAGACGCTCGGTGCGCACAACAACGCCACTACCATTTGGCGACACTTGACTATCTGGACGCCAGCGCCACTGCAACTTCAAATCGAAATCCCGAAAGGACTCTACTGTCGCAAGGTCACTCCAATCTCCGCCGGTGGTGTACAACACCTGCCGTTCTTTGTCCACAGACCACGACTTATTGGTGCGGCTCTTGGTAAACTTCAGGGGAACATAGGTCCAGCCGGCCAAATCCTCGCCGTTGAATAACTCGATCTCGCGTGTTGAGTTGATACCGGGACGTGGTGGAACAGCTCGTGGCCCCATGCTGCTGACAACGCGTGCCCCATCGCTTCTGACAAAATCGGCCAGTCCGCTGGGCCTTTTCGCGTCGACCACGACGTTCAATGCGTCCTGTCGCACCGTGACACCTCCAATGAAGTCGTCGAACAGGGGCAACAATGGACTGGCCGTAGCGTCCGGCATCTGTTGCGGCAGGGCGTCGCGCAGACCTCGCAAGAGAGCGACGAGGTTCTTTGCCCCGTCGTGCAACTGGGTTGCCGATTCTGCATCGGCTGCTTCGAGCGTCAGCCGCAGCAAGCTGTCGCCGGCCAGATCGAATGTGGCCACCGCCGATTTCGTGTGCCTGGGCATCGCGGCAAGACCTGCCAATTCGCCCGAGCCTGTTTCCTTGGCCGCCATGTCCAGCAGCCCGGCAGCTTGATCTTGATAGCCGTCAAGTACAACGACGCCGACCAGATCGTGGTCGAGGTCGAGTTGCGACAGCTTCTCTGTGAGAGGAGTCTGTGCTGGTGGGCCGGAGATCAAGCTGCGCATTCGCTGCTCGTCAGTGCTGACAATCGTTTTGTCGTCTGGAAAATAGATCGCCGTGCCCGACAGCGTCGCGGCTTCTCCATCGCCGGCAGCGGGTTTGGGACGAGTATCAACCAAAACCGGTTTGGCTGCCACTTTCCCACCACTGCGCTCAATCGTAGCTTCCAAGAGAGTCGAGTCGTAACCGACGTTGGCCTTCGGATCAACGACGAAGTCGACTGGCCAACCAGGCTCTACCGCCGCAGAAACAACAAATTGAACGCCGGTCGTATCGCCGCGCTTCACATCCATCGAGAACTCCTGCCGGCCGTCCACGAAAACAAGCACGCGCACGCCGTCTCCACTCTTCGCGCCGGGGATGGCCTTGAAGGTGCCGCGGATCGTGAGTGCGGCCGACGTCCGGCTCTCCCAGCGCAAGACGGGATATCGTGGACTCTTTTGTGCGGGAGCGAGCGATCTGCCAACGGCCGGCCACATGCGATTCACACGAAGCTCGTTGCCTTCATATCGGGATTCCTTTGGATTCCACGCGAGTCTTGCGAGCCTCGCGTCTGGGAGCGAGGGATTCTGTTTGTCCGAAGAAAAATAGACCCAATTCCCGCTGTCGCTGCTGTCCGGGTGGCCGTTGGCATCCGGTTGCCTATCATCGGGATACTTGGCCAGAACCATTGTTTTTCCAAACGGAGCAGCCTCCGGTTTCTCGATGTCCATATCGACGGGAGCAACGGCGGCTTCGTCGGCGGAAGACTCGTCAGCATAACGATAGTAAGTCGCGCCTTGGAATTGCACTTTCTCGTAAGGCAGATCGCCGAACTCTTCCTGCAACAGCGTTGCTTGTGACATTGGCCCGCCAAACTGCACAATTGTGCAATCGTTTTCCGATTCCTCGGTCGGAATGCCCATGGCGTAGATGATCCGTTCGACATCGTTCGGCTTGACGTTCGATTTCTCCAGTCCTGCCTGAACGACGTCAAGCTTCAGCAGCGCCTGCCCGATTTCGGAAGACGCGGCTCGCTTTGGATGAACGACGACGGCCGCAAACGCATCCTGGGGAATGAGCGACATCGGCATCGGACCAGACGATACCACGGTCTTAGCCCCTGCTTGCCCGTCCCATGCGTACCTGTCAGGCAACTCCGACACTTCGCCAGCGCCCGAACCGACCAGCGACCATCTACCATCCGACTTCGAAAACTTGAACTTGCGAAAGTGAATCTTCTTCTCGAAGGCGATCTCCCGCTCAAACAATTGCACGATGACGGCGTTGTCACCATCAATCTCGGCGGCAAACCGCTTGGAGACCGCATCGCCGAAGCCTTGATGCGGAGCAAGCGCCTGAAGGTTGATCTTGGCTGCTTCTTCAGGCGACTTGTCTTTCTGCATTTGGATGATCGCCTCCATGCCGGCGACGGCGCGTGAATCCTTAGCGGCAATCTTTCGAAAGGCGGGCATGTCGCCGTCAACCAGCGCCCTGCCATAGGCGTCTAACGCGGCATCTGGTGTATCGAAGCCTCCCGCCGCAGAGTCGCCCCCGCCCCCGCCGGCATCAGCGGTTCCGCCTCCCGCCGTTGGGGCATTTGATTGTTTCCCGCCAGCCCCGCTTTGTTCTCCTACGTCGTCCGACCCGCAGCCTGCGAATGGAACTACGAAAAGAAGACAAACACCAACGTGCCGAATCGACAACGAATTGCAGATCATCACGACATCTCGCAGAGAGGGTAAGATGCGGTTAAGGCGGGCCGTCGGTTTCGCCATCTTCATACTCATGGTGCTGCACATTCTGTAAGGAACGATGCTCCGCATGGCAGGCCGTTCGTGATCGGCGAAGTCATCAATCGTTCTTCTTGGCACGATGAAGGGTGATCAACATACGGCCGTCGCCTTGCTTGGTCTCCAAGTCCGCTGGAGGAGCCGCGCCGGGACGCGGGTCGAGGCAGATCTTCAGAGTGTCTCCCGTGAGCGAGTAGACCGCGCGGACCGGCCGCCCCTGCTGGGCGCCGAGGGCCGAGATGACCAGTTGTTTCGATTTCTTCGCGACGTCCAGCGTGTATTCGGTCACTAGGGTCCGGGTCTTTTCCTTTATGGTGAGTTGGCCGTGGTCGAAAGCAAACTGAGATAGTGGGGCATCATCAACCGATTCGCCGCTGCTTTGGAACGAGGTGACTTTCCAGACGCCTTGGAGTCTCTGTCGGTCCAGGTGGCGTGGGTCATTCCTCTCGTCCCTGGTCAAGGAACGAATCTCGAAGAAGTCGAACTGGGCGTCGATATCGGCCGCGAGAGGATTGCCGCCGTTCTTGGCATAGATCCCGACGCGTTTCGGCGCGCCGTTGCCCCAGACCTTTTCGCCGACGACGGTATAGCTGTCCCCGTCGGTACTGTAGACAAACTGGTAGAGCTTGCCTCGCTTCATCACGCGGAGCCAGTAACTCTCGCTTTCTTCCTTCGGCATCACCGAGAAGTAATCGGATTGCTGATCCGTCTCTTGAAGGAATACGGGCACCACCTGCGATGGCGCTTGCCGATTCCACTCCAAGTCGCACTTCACGTAGTTATCATCATCGTCGTAAATCATCAGCCCGGCCTGTTGCCAGTTGGTGGTCGGGGCGAACGATTCGATCCGTGTGGTCATGACGAAATCGCCGCCTTGTTTCGCCGGATTGGAGATCATGTAGAGATTCTTCGCTTGCGTGCCTTCGCTGAGGTCATCTACCTTCTCGTTGCCGTGGATGGTACCACGTTGCGTGGTAATGGTGAGTTTGCCTGGGTGCTTGGTCAACGACACGTGAGTAGGATCATGCCGAATTGGTTCCCATTTCAGAGCCAGTTCGCCATCAAAACCGTCGTACTCTCGGAATTCGATTCCGCTTTCACCAGCGTTGCCCGAGCGTTGCCGTTCGGCTGCATCCAGGTCCCGTGGAGCCACCAGTTCTCCTACAACGAGACCCATCCAAGTCGCTAAAACGAGCCCCGCCAAAGACCGACACCGAGTGCTACGGAAGTGCATCATAGTTCCTTTACCATGGGAGGTTATTGAGTAGCCCAGTATCACAAGAGCCGGGTGCCGGAACTGCGTCGCTGACGCTCCTTGTTGCCGGCCTACACTTCTCAGTGGCCGCAACCGCTTGGGCCGCAGGAGCCACACCCACCTGGGCCGCACGAACCGCAGCCGGACATGGCTGATACCAGAGTCCCCACCAAGTCGTCTAGATTCGTCGGGCCATGGAACCGACCGATGCATCTGCCCGGTGGGGCAAGAAAGAGGGTTACGGCATCTTTGGATTTCGGGTCGATCTCCAAGTCGGACATGAGCTGCGATTCCGCTTTGTTCGTGGGATCAACGACGACGACTTCTGTCCCTTCCGCGAAACGTTCGTCGCCCTTGAACTCACGCACGCCTTGCATGGCTTCCTTCGCGGATTCCGTCTTGCCGTTCTGGACACACAAGAGAACCAGCTTGCGATCCTGCATGGCCTTCAAGCATTGCTCGGTTGCTGGCGAAGCGAACGCGTTCAATAGATCCTTCGATTCCACTCGTCCTGGAAAGCCTCCCGTCACCGCACCATTAGGGGCGACGGCCAACAACAGGGGCAGTGGAGCGTAGGCGACATCAAAGTGGCCCACGATGTCTTTCTCGGCGGCGGACGACACGTCCACCTCGACTGCATCCGCCCGATCCCCGACCTTTTCTATGACCGCGTCCAGCACTTGACGCATGGCCGTGGCTTTGGCGTTGTTCTCCTTGCGGAAGAGCGCGAAGAGGTATTTGTTGTTCTTCGCCGCTTTTTGCATCGCCGACATGCCCGTAATGGCCGGTTCGGCTTGTGGACCAGCGTCCACCGGTTGCTCAGTGGCGGCGACCGCCGGCGAGGTCGGACCGGCATCCGGTTTGTCTGCGGCGGAACCGTTTTCGGCTGCCAGACTCGTGAAACAGATGACGAGGGCGGGGACTATGCTTCTCATAACCAGTGTTCTCCAAGTAATGGACCCGTGTATCGGTTTCATCTTGTATTAACCGTTCGACATGAACGCCGGATAACCGGCGTGGCGGGCTTGAAGCATGGCGGCTCCGAACTGTCTGGCCGCAGCGTACGCCTTGGCCGCTGTTGTTCGAGATCGACGAACAGGCCCGCGTTCGTCTTGTCTGTCCAACGATCGCCGAAAAGGACGTTTGCCGCAACTCGGTTTGGAGGTAAACTAGTCGTACAAAGCCACCTCACTCCATTGTGTAAGTCCACGGATTGTCTAGCGTGGGCGTGCTCGCTGCAAGTACTGGGTTCTACGACGACATGCGCTATTCTCCTATTTCGCTGTGTCTGCTGGTTCCAATCGCCGTCACTGGATGTGGCGATCAACACATCACGGAGACCACGACAGAGGTTTTCCTAGAGGCCACCGGAGATACCATGTCAGATTCATTCACTCCGGCCGGCATCGAGTCGTTGGCTGACATCGACACCGCAGATTCTAGCTACGAAAGCCAATGCGTTGTGATTCAGGGCGTCGTATCGCCGTCAAGTCAAGGTGGATGGTCCGGCGAAAATGATGGATACAAAGTGCATTGCTTCTCGTTCGCTGCGTGGCGTCGCCTTGGGGAGCCTATCGTGATACGCGATCTCACTATTCTCCGCCCGGTACCGCCCGACGGCGATTATTGGGACGACTTTCCAAAGCACTCGATTCAGCGAATCAGTGTTTTGCTGTCATCCGAGGGGACGCGCGCCGTCTTCGACAAGGCGCTTCCGGTAGATTCGCCAGGTGAGGAATTGCAGAAGATCGCGAACGAATTGCAGAAGCCCGTTGTTATCCCTACCGAACGATTTGGCGATCTTGTCTTGGATCGCAGCATGAGCTGGTTTGAAGGTGAAACGCAATGGAACGGAGTGACAATCCGCGTTACGTTCCCTGAGGAAAAAGACCGGGTCCCTGACGACGCACTAAAGACCGCGGAATCACTCTGGTCGGACCAGGCCGGCTGGAAGAAGCGGATCGACGAATACGTCGTCAAGGAACTGCTGGAACTCAAGAACGACACATGGCTTGATGAAGGCGAATCCGAATTGACCGCCGCACAGTTCATCGCAACGATGGAACTGACGTCGATCTCCATTTCGTATGACGGGGAATTCGAGTTCTGGTTCGACGACGGCAATCTTTTCTGGGGCCACTCGATCATGGTCAGCGGCAACCTGCAAGAAGGTTTGACCGACGCGGGCATTCACCGTAGCGCGGCTCGCCTTCGGGCCGACTTGTCGAAGCAAAACTGATCACGAAAGTGACTGGGAGCGTTCTCCTTTTCTTCCCATTCCTCCAATGGTGGGACAACTCTGCTGCCACTTTCGCAGGACCAGTTCGTTGCCGGCTTTGTTGTACCTCACGTCATCCATTAGCGAACGAATTAGCGTCATGCCGCGATGACGTGGCCGTTTGATGCGATCTGACTGCTCTTCGGCCATGGCGAACATCGCGTTAAAGCCTCGCCCTTCATCGCGAATGACGAAGCGAGCTTCGCGTGTCGTCACGTCCACAACGACAAGGATTTTGCGATCTCGAATGTGCGGCTCGCGGCAGCGTTCATGGATAAGCCTGTCGAGCAGTTGCTCATCCAGTTCATTCACGACGGCACTGAGTTCTTCTCGGCTGACTTCCAGATTGCCGTGGTACATTGCATTGAGTAGCGCTTCCTCAAGCGCCTCACACACGCGAATACGGTCCACGGTATCTGTGAATTCCATGCCGGCCATCACCTGTTGAATCTGTCCCACCAGTGCGCGGATCAATCGCCGATCGTTCTGTAACGCGAAACGACTGTGATACTCCAACACGCACTGCGCCAGTCGTTGACGGCTGCGGTCTGCCGCCGCCTGTTCCATGACGCGAACGACCGTCGCCATCAATCGCTCCGCCTTCTCCGTCTTGGGCACATAGCTGGCGGCTCCAGCTTCGAGTGCCTCGACGGCCGTCGATTCATCGCCGAAGGCCGTCATGAGAATCACCGGTATTTCCGGATGTCGCCGCCGTACGGTTCGAACCAACTCCAGGCCGTCCATCTCGGGCATGATGAGGTCGGTCACGACCAGATCAGGTGAGCCGCGTTCAATCTTGGTCAGTGCCTCCTTGCCATTCTCCGCTGACTCAACGCGATAATTCGGATTCTTGCGAAGCAGCCCCTCCACAAGCAACCGTTCAACTAGCGCATCATCCACGACAAGAATGTTAGTGGACATAGCATTTCACCCTCGCAGACTTGAAGGAATGGGAAGAAGAGGAGAATCATGATACAGGATTCCGCGTGGATTACGTGAGCCGCCCAAGATTCAGTTCCGCGATCTTTCGTTCTATCAGATGCACGTGCCTGAGTTCCTCATCTTTCAACTGCGCTATCAGATCCCTGAGAATCTCAGCCCTCGACTCGCCCAGCAGTTCGCTGTAGAAGCGATATGCTTCCTTTTCCTGCTCTAGCGCATACTCCAGAATATCCCCTGGAGTTCTCAGGTTGGATAGCTTCTTGTCCAAAGGCGACACCCGATCGTGAGAAGGAGAAATTGAACTGGTCGCTTATGCGAGACGGCTCAGTGGCAGACGCGCTGGATAAGCTTATTCGTTGTCTGTTTGAGACGAGTAGCAGAATTCTAGACGGATCTGGTCGCCGGTCAACAGACGACCCTTCGGCAAGACATGCGCGTCTTCTGTCTTTCAGTCACATGGGCCGGAGTGGGGTGATGAAGCGGCTGAGAAGAGTTTGGCTACACTCTTCTGTCCGTGCAACGGCCTTAATCACAACTTGGGCGTAGACGGGATTCTCCTGCGCGCGGAAGCCGAAATCATCGGTCCGTAGGGCACCCGGACGGCACACGCGAGTTGGCCGACGTTGTTTTTCTCCTTGTGAAAGGAAGCTTGATCGACAATAACAGAAGCGTCGCGAAAGATCGCGACACCTACGGCCGACAGACAGACGGGGACCGGTAAGCTTCGGACCGAAGTCTTGCGGCCGTACACACCGGTGGATCCGAACAACGGTTCATGGTTCGAGGTCACCGACCCGGACGGAAACAACGTGGCGTATAGAGGGCCCTTCGTATCATGGGGGTTACCCCCGTCAGCCGATCAAACACGGTGGTGTCGCGTCACGGTGAGTTTGTTGGTGCGGTTCGTCCTGACCTGACTGGCCTCGGGACCTTCCGTCTCGACAGACCCGGAACGTACAAAGTCGTGTGGTGGTATGAACCGTTCCATGTTGGTGGGCTATGGACGGGCAAGCTAATATCCAACGAAGTAGAATTCGAGATTGTGGCCGACAAATACTGAGAGGCGTAAACGGTTCGGCAAGTCCGCGTACCATCAGGTGACGAGACTCGCCGACGTTATGGCGTTTGAAAGACCATTAACCTATTCCAGCAGCAGTGACACCTCAGTCGATCGTTATTCGCCGCGCGTTCCCGGAAGATGCCGACTCGATCTGGCAGGTGCGAACCCGCGCGATTCGCGAGCTGTGCTGCACACACTACGACGCCGAGGAGATCGCCATTTGGGCATCCACAACGATGCCGACGTCTTTCGGAGAGGTCATCCGCGACACAGAGTTCTTTGTAGCGGAACACGAATCGAAAATCATCGGCCACGCATTCCTCGATCCATCGACTGGAGAGATCGCCGCCGTCTTCGTTTCGCCTGCCCAAGTGCGCAACGGCGTCGGTTCTCTGTTGCTTGCTACTCTGGAGCAGCGCGCTGGTGCGATCGGTCTATCGTCCCTTTGGCTGTCTGCAACACTGAATGCAACGGCGTTCTATTCCTCGGCAGGTTACGTCGAAATCGGACCGGCCGAATTCCAACATCCCAGCGGCTTCACTCTGGCCTGCATCAAGATGGAAAAAACTCTCGAACCTGCATAAGGTGAACAAAATGAACGTGCAAGCACGGTTGTGGCCGCGGAGCCAGATCAGGGAGCCGTCGAGTGTGGCGTTGACTGCAGGCGCGTTGGCGACACAACAGTGCTTGGCGACGAAGCCCATTGGTCGCTCTGTTCGCTTGACTGTTGCTGCGAGTCGTATTCGGCCAACTGGTCACTGCGTTTTCCCGGCTTGCCGCCGAAGACGTACTCGTCGTACAGAGCCAACGCGTGCACCGCATGCCCTTTGGGGCCGATTTCCCATTCGCGTCCGCGGTGCTCCCACATCAAGTCCGACAGGAAAGTGACGGCTTTGATCACGCGCGGATCAGTCAACTGGTCTTTGGGCAGCGAATACACCAGCCATTCCAGCGTATGGCCGGTGGTATTCAACTTGCGGTCGATGTCACCCGAATCGGCGCGGCCGCGGAACCAGTTTGTGCTAAAGCTACCGTCGGGGTTCTGCAGCTTGACTGTGTACACGTGGTAGTCGTCGACATACTTCTTTGCGCGGTACCACTGGCCTGTCATCGGCTTGCCTCTCTTTGCCCGCTTCTTCACCGCATAGCTGAACCCGGTCATGCGATGTGTGCCACCGCAGCACGCGTCCAAAACGGGCTGGGCCAGTTCCTCTTTGATCAACCGTTCGATGCTCCAAGGTTCGTCGTGCTGATTGCGCCAAGTAGCCTCGGGTTCCAGGTAGTGTGAGAGGCCGATCAGCTTGAAAGTCAACTCCGTTCCGCTTTCGCACGTCATCTGTTCGTGCTCGACCAGGTCGGCGACAGTCATCCGGTGTTCGCCGATCCAGATCGGATAGTCAATCTTTACTCGCGACTGCGCCAGGATGCAGAGAAACTGCCCCTTGTGCCCTTGGTATCCCGGTCCCATGCGCAGGCCAAGCTGGTCGCCTTCGACGTACAACAGCCGCAAACCGTTGCAGGGCGCGTTTCCGCACAACCAGGAGATGGCATTGACTTCCTTGGTGCGCGTCCGAAGCGGCGTGTCGACCCCGAAGCCAACGACCGAATGCATTACGCCCCAAGGACTTCGCTGCAAGGTGGTTTCAGGTCGGTGGAAGTAGTACGCCATGCAACGTCTCACTCGATCACGCAAATCGGCCAACTCGGGCGACAACTCGATTTGCGGTTTTTCGAGGACAGGCTCCTTCGTTTCGGCCTCGGATGAAGTTTCGGCCTCGGCCGCTTCCGTGTCTACAACGCCCGATTCCGTAGGGGCCCGCGCGTCTTCGGGCTCGTCGATCGGTTCCTGTGAAAACGTTGTTCCCGAGGCGACGGCGCATACGAGTAGCGCGCAAATAGCAGTCTTCTTTGGCATCGTCTAACTCGACTTAAGTGGGGTGCTGAGGAAAACAGGAACGTGTTTTCGGGGAGGTTGCGCGCGGTAATAACAACCATTTCACAATTATCGGACTTCTGGAGAGCCGAGTTGATCAGGTGGAAGGCGTTTCTGCGGACAAGAAGGCGGGGCGATGGTGCGCAAACAGCGGGTGAGCCGGGTCGAATGCTGGAGCCTCGATAATCGTACCGGCCCGTGCTAGCCGCGCTAGCAGGTGGGGTACGTTTCTAACATGCCGTATCTGGCCAACTGGCTGTGCGCGGGTCTCCGACCCCGCACACTATGCCGACCAAAGATCTCACGAATTCCAGGAGACCTTCGGTCAACGGTTTCGGTGAGGTCGCGAGACCTGCGCCGAGCATTGTGGGTGACGTGCGCCGAGCATTGCCAG
>CAZURK010000006.1:0-13996 GCA_964623055.1 uncultured Pirellulaceae bacterium | reverse complement strand
GAGGTCGCGAGACCTGCGCCGAGCATTGTGGGTGACGTGCGCCGAGCATTGCCAGAACCGAAGATTTGCGGGAGCTAGAAGAGATTGCGCAGCGTCTCGGCGATGGTCGGCGGATCGCGCCGTCGAACCGGTTCGCCGCGCACGAAGTTGCGCCAGTCGGGCACGTTGTTGCCGAAATCCTCGCCCGTGACTTCCCTGAGCGACTGGACTGCGCGATGCTGCAGCGCCGGATCGGGATCGTCCAAGGCCAGCCCCAGGGCACGGACCGCCGCGGGATCTTCGAAATTGGCCAGCGCTCGTGTGGCGGCCATGCGCACGTCCAAATCGGTGTCGCTGCCGACGACGTGACCGAGCATTTGAAGCGCCTCCTGGTCTCCCCGGTTCGCCCAGGCCTCACAGGCCGCAATGCGAACGCTAGCATCGTCGTCTTGGATCGCCCGCCGGAGTCCTTCGGTGGCAAACGGCGTGGAAAGCGTCCCCAGGACTCGTACCACTTCGATGCGGTACAACGGGCTTGGATCCTCGGCCAGGGCCTGATTCAACTGCTGTGCAACACGAGCCTGTTCCGTTTCATTCAACCGCGCAGCGCCGTCGCGCAGCGAGCTTAGCTCCCCGAGCCGCGTATGAAACGTCGGCCCGTCCTTCTCGTCCGCCGCCCACTGGCTGCTGTACAACATCGTGTGGATCGGACTGCCCGCGCAGCCGAAGACGCAGCAGGCTGCCAGACACAATCCCAGAAAGGACAGGTATTTACCGCCGGAAATGTGCATCGCTCGACGTGCTCTGAGTAGAGAAAAGAAGCTGACGACACACGGCGAAAGCCGAGAGCGGCGGGACTCTAGCAGAACTAGCGGAAGGCGACTATATGAGTTTGGCCACGCTGCAGGCTCCAGAAAGCACTGCTATCGGTGTCGGAGATAGGCCACAGAACTGACAAGGCTTGCTTTCCGCCCCAAATTGAATGCCAACAGATTCAACTGGTGACAAGCCGCAGTCGTTCTTCGTTTTCTGGCTTGGCCAAACGCAACAACGGGCGCTCCATGCGCTACTCGTGCAGGTCAAATTCTCTCAGTTTTATCGGGTCCTTGACCTTGGGATGACCTTCGATTGGGGTCGCCACCTTTTTCCAGTTGGTCTGCGCCGTGCACTTGAATTTTGTCTTGAGTATGTGCGCATTGGGGTTGGTTGGCTTCTTCTTCGAAATCAACATGTCGCCTCCTGCGGCGGGGCATCTCGCCCAGAACTTTGCCGCGCGAGCGCCAGTCGGCGCGACGCCGAGCGTTTGCCCGAGACCCAAAAGGCCGTTGCCTGTGCGAGCTATCGGTGCGGTCTGATTTGGCAGGATCATTGCATTGCTCCTCTTGTAGATCCAAGACTACGGGCACTTGGCTTCACGTGGATTTGTCCTCGGATTGTCACGCGGTGCACTGCACCTGGGTGTCCCAGAGGCTTCTCCCTATGTCGCAGTGCCAAGTCGTAGGTGGGCCCCCCATGCAGTAGCAATCAAATTGCGGTTCGATGCCATCGGTATCGGCCTGTTTCTCAGTAGCGATGGTGCGCTCGATGGGCTCGGCTTGTGTTGGCAAATACATACGTGCTCCTCCTCATAATTTGAAGGACTCTCACTCGGCAAGCTACACCTCTCCACGCGACAATTTAGCAGACGCCAGTAGCAGAAGCAACTATTGGTAGCCCTGTGTCCCCAAGAAAGCACGAGGCAATTAGAACAGTCCTAATGGGTAGCGTATTGCAGCCTGTATGTACCGCCGCGTTCACTCGGCCCCAAGATGCTTCATCACCAGATTCATCGTCAACTTCCCTCGGAAACCAATAGCGGCGTGACCAAACGTGTCAAACGGCTAGCGATGATAATCCTGGAGACACCCAAACAACCCACTAGAGAACAAGGACGCGAGAGATGCCGAAGTACTACCTTGAATCAGGCAAAGTGCGATTGGTGATGGATGCCGAGACGCCGGAGCAAGCGGCCCTCAAGGCATTTCAATGGTCGTTCGATCGGCAGGCCGAGGTCTTTGCAGAACCGTCTGCCGATTTGATCCGCGAAGCCGAGGCATTGGAGTTTCGGCTGGACGACGAGATCAGGGTGCACGAGACGGGGTTTGATCGCTTCGACGCACAAACCTTCGACACGTTGGACATCGTGGCGGCATGGCAAGGGGCTGCGTTCACTTGGTACTGAGCCAACAATCGGCCAGTGCTCTGCCAATGTTTAGGATCACGGTAGCTGGACTCGCAAGAGTTCAGACGGATTAGGTCCAACTTGGACATTGGCTGAACTCTTGCGAGTCCAGCTACCCCATCAATCACTGCCCACGGTGCGCGAACCATCACAGTAACACTTCTCCCTACGATCCTTCAGCGCACTCGTCGCCAGTCGTATTTCGTCTCTCCGTCCTTGTCCAGCAAGAGGAGTCGCTTTTTGGTCAACTCCAGGATCGGCTCGTCGACACGGTCACCCATCATCTTCAGAATCATCTGTACTCGACCGCTCGGTGTTCCACCAATTGTGCGCTTCTTGAGCCGCCCTTTCTCTACCGACCATTTCATGTTGAATGTGAGACGCGAGGCAAACAAAGCGGCCTTCACCCCTTTCAAGTCAACAATCATCGTACCCGTCCCGTCTTGTTTCAGCGTCATCGTGCGCTTTCCCTGGTAGTCGTCCTGCCAGGTGCCGACGACCAAGCGGCGTAGTTGCTTGTCTCGTTCGGAGGACTTCTGTGCCTCGCCGGGCTGGGCGGCCCTTGATTGCTGGTCTCCATAATCAGTCAACACCAGTATGCCAAGGACGCAAGCGAATGCGTTGAGGCGAGTCCGGAAAGTCATGAATTGGCCCTCCAAGTTTGTCGGCTTCTTTCTCCAAAGAAAACGACCCAGCCGATGGTCAAAGGCTCGGATTCTCGTATATAGTCTGCATCATGGCGAGCATTTTGTCACGCTCCGCTCCCCGATGGCGGGGAACGCGTAATGTCCGCCTCACGGGAAACACGGGATGCTCACGAAAGGCTCGAACAGGAGAACCGCAATGATACGACTGCTCGCAACACTCACGATCGCTTGTCTGTTCTTTGCCGCCAAGGGCGATGCGGACGAAATCAAGGATCGGTTGCCGCAAGCACCGGAAGGCAAGACCTGGAAGCTGGTATGGCACGACGAGTTCGACGGCAAGAAATTGGACGAGACGAAATGGGACGTGCCCGAAGGAAGCCGACGAGATGGATGGTGGTCCAGAAGAGCTATAACCCTAGATGGCAAGGGCAATCTGGTGATCAGCACGCTGAAGGACGGTGACAAATATCTGGATGGCTGCGTTCGCACCAGGGGCAAATTCGAGCACGCCCACGGGTATTACGTGGCCCGCATCCGGTTGCAGGAGCAACCGGGCCACTGGTCGGCCTTCTGGATGTACGGCGCTGGCGTCGGCAGTATCGGGGACGACGGGCGCGATGGAACCGAGATCGACATCATGGAGAAGCCGTGGCTTGACGGCCGGGTGCAGCATGCCCTTCACTGGGACGGCTACGGGGAGCACCACAAGTCGAAAGGCAAGGTTGCCGAGGCCCCCGGCGTGATGGGTGGATTCCACACATTTTCCCTTTGGTGGAAGCCGGACGAATACGTATTCTACGTCGATGGAAAAGAGACTTGGCGAACGGACGCCGGCGGTGTCTGCCAGGTGCCGCTGTACATCAAGCTGAGTGACGAGATCGGCAAGTGGGGCGGCGACATCTCGGACGCGAAGCTGCCGGATCGGTTTCTGGTGGACTACGTACGAGTATACGACGTGGTCGAGGCCGAGTGACTGCGGATGACGGGGCCCTGTCCAGCGAACCGTATGATCTCAATCCGAACGCCAACCTTGGCAAGAACCGTTTGGCGCTAGCGACGCGGCTTGGCGAGAAACAGGAAGGTGCCGAGTTTCGACGCGGTAAGGACATCCAGTCGCCCGTCGGCGTTTACGTCCGTAGCTGCGATCTGTAGCCCAACGCCGCTGTTGTCGTCGATCAGATGAGGTCGGAAGCGGACGCCGTCATCCGTTCGCTCCAAACGGAACCAATACACAACGGCCGGGGCATTCGGCTCGATATCGCCTTTCGGTCCGTGGGCCCAGCGCCGTTTGCCAACGACGACGTCCGTCAGGCCGTCCCCGTCGATGTCACCGGTCACCAGGGCGTGTGGTTGAGAAAAGGCGACGCCGTATTTCGACTCCTCCTCCCGCGAACCCATGAACGTGTGCTGTATGAATGAGCGCGCCCCAGTCTTATCATCTCGCGCGTTTTCGAACCAGGCGAGCCCCCAGCCGTGAGCGTCCAGCGACGTAACTACGTCGCCATCGCCATCCCCGTCCACATCGTAGACCAGCATCTGGGCCCCGCCTCGCTCTTTCGCGAAACGGTGCGATTGGTAACGCCAACCAGATTCGCCGTCGACTGCCTGCGACTTATCCCGCGCGAGCCAACCCTGGTTGATCACGATATCCGCCAGCCCATCCCCCGTGACGTCGCCAACGCCCTGTCCGTGATGAAACTGAGGCCAGTCGCCTTCGGCACCCAAGGGATGGAACGTCCACGGCTCATGCGGCTGGCTCCAATCCGGCGCGACGTACCCCCAGAAACGCTCCCAGTGAGTTACGATCTCCGGACGACCGTCGCCAGTGACATCGGCGAAGGGAGGATTCTCGCCCTGGATCTTCGGAAAGGCGACATGCCGTTTCCAGTGCCGCTTTTCACCTTCTGGGTTTTCGTACCACCGCGCCGGATGCAGGTGAACTCGGCCGCGGACAAGCACATCATCCCAACCGTCGCCGTTGAAGTCGTACACGTCCGAAAACAGGCTGTCGGACTGGCCTTTCGCCGGATCAAACGGGGTGGGCGGGTAGATTTCGTGGCGCTGCTCGAAGTTTGGGCCCTCATACCAGAAGGGACCCGCAACGATGTCGACCGCACCATCGCTGTTAAAATCGCCTGTCGCCACCCCGTCACAGTAGTACGCCTCGTCACACAGTACCTTCTTATCGAAGCCGACCTCCTGGCTCCAGGCCGCGCAGGTGAGAACGACCAAGCCGACGGACAATCCAGATCGCACCAATTTCATCGTCACGTTGCTCCTAATTGCAGGATGCTTTGTAGGCCATCACGACAGGTGGGTTTGCGTATCTTCCCTGCTTACCGTCCGCCTTCTGCGCCGTCAGGTAGATCCGGCCTGTAGACGCGTCAAACGCTCCGCCGCCCAACCTGTGCGACGAGTCTGCGAAGGGTGTTCGAAAGATCCCGTATTCATAGGGCCGCGCATCGTGGGGCTGTATCTCGCCCGCCCGGACTCGAACGAGGTCGTTGACATCCCATAGCCAGAAGTAGTGGTAATTGTCTTTGACCGCGAACGAACTGTAGCCGCCGGTTCTGCGGCCGTTGTCCTGGACGATCTTGTAGCCAACGCCGCTCTCGTTGCCCCCGGAATGGCCGAAGGTTGCATAGGTGCGCGTTCCCGGAACGATGAGTCCGTAGACGGCTCGCGAGAGATGATTCCACAAGTCATTTTCGCGCGACTCGTTCGATAGATCATCGTGCAGCCGATGGGCGAGGCTGAAGTCAAGCAGCTTGGCGGTAGAGATGGGTGTGGACACTGGCTTCTTGCCGACGATGTCCAACGGATTGAAGACAAAGGCCGAGGGTCCGACAGAAGTGCGGGATATGATCGGGATACCGCTGGAACTGCCTGTCACGAAGTCACCCCCAAGCACCGACCGCCACGGTTCAGGAACGGGTGACATCCAACCTGCTGTGTGTCCGGGGCCGCCCCGCACCTCGAAGTACCCGTCGACATCGGACTTCGCCAGATCATTTGCATCGCGGGCGACGAGCATCGACACCGTATTGTCGCCGGGGGCATCGTAGTACTCATAGGCGTTGACCAAGAGTTTAGGGCCATCGGGACCCGAAACGTACAACATGCCGCCGATGCGATTGTTGCCCTCGGGATTCCCGCCCGAGGCGCGATTCAGGATCGCGGCGAAAGGCTGAATGGGATCGCCGGCCATGTTCAACTCGGCCAGGACTGTACTTTCGACCAATTCGGGGATCGTGAATTCCGCGATTGCTTGCTGATGGGCGTGTCCGACAATGAACAGCGACTGCCTATCGGGATTGAAGGCGATCGGCCCCTGGGAAAAATTGAGATCCGATTCACCGTACTTCCGCGACGGCAATCGAAAGGCCCCCACATACTCGAAGTCCTGTATTTCGAGAAGCGGAAGCTCTTGCGACAGCGCCGCGCCCCGATCAGCAGCAGTTGCCATTCCTGTCGTTGAGGCGACAAGAAGAAACACGGTAATAAAACGCGCCACTTGAAAACACATATCCCTTCCTTCCTAACCGAAGTCTGTATCTGAAACAACTCGCGCCGCCACCTTGCCACTAGCCTTTGTTGCGTGTCTTTGCTGCGGATTCGGGTGCACTTGGCGGACAATGATAACGCCAACCTCGCCTGCACACGTATCCGTGAATGATCCCAAAAAGCGCGCCAGCAGAAATAGCTACCCAATTCCCGTCAACCGGGAGTCTAAATCGGTACGACTCGGCAATCCAGATGTAGATAGCCCAGGCTGGTGCCATGATAACCGTGGACCAGATTACGTATTTGAAACTTGTGCGCCAGTCCGGCCAATTACGGCGGAATTCCGCCCTGCGTTTGACCACCAGTACAACTGCAACGATCAAAGCAAGAACCGAACAGGAGATGAACGAAGCGTAACCAGCTATATCGTAATAGGGTTGCGGGACGTGGGTATAGGATGTCGGAAACTCATTTTCTAGAGCGGCTGAGATTGTCACTAGCGCGGCATACATCAAAGCGGAGCCGATGAACCACACGAAGCCAAAGAGGAGGCAAAGATCCCAGATGATGCCCAGCCGTCCCCACGGCGAAGAATCCGCGTGCCAACCTACCGGAGGCTCGTCGGTTTCGGGGGTCGAAGGCGCTTGATACGGATTCTCTTGCATACGCCAAAATCGAGAACACCCAAAGTTCTTCAGCCGCCATCATGTCGGCAAGTCTGGTGGTTGATGGTACTCGGGCTTGCCAACGTGATCCATACTCACTGAATATCCCTGATATGCGGTCCCCATGCAATCAGAATCCCTCCTTCAACAGGTAAATATGACTGCCCGCTCCCAACGCAAACGCACGTGACCGTGTACTCGTTTTCGAGTGAAGGTAAGTCGAGTAGCGCCGGTTCCTAGCGGCCAGCGCTTGATCGTCGCCTGATCGGCCGGTGGGAACCGACGCTACGCCTGCTTCGCGCTCCCGGAATTCCGTGGAGAGCCTTTTCTCTTGGTACAATCGACCCCGACTGCAGTCACGCTTCGGCGGTGTCCGTCTCCTTCGCCCCGCCGAGAGGTTGTTCGGTGACCAGGTAGTCGCGGACGACTTGTCCGCCGATGAGGTGTTCCTGGATGATTCGCTCGAGCACGGGCGGGTCGCAATGGCCGTACCACGTGCCTTCGGGATAGACGACGGCGACCGGGCCGCCCAGACAGATCCGCAGACAGTTGGCCTTGGTGCGATACACGCCGCCCGGCCCGGTCAGGCCCAATTCGTCCAGCCTGCGTTTCAAGTAGTCCCACGCCTCCAAGGACCGGATCTTGTCGCAGCATTTAGGCTGGGTCTGATCGCAGCACAGGAAGATATGCCGACGCACGGACGGGACGCCAATATGTTGCGCGGCTTCACGCTGGAAGCCGAGCATTTCCTGCAGGTCAAATTCGTAGTCCATTCTTGTCGTCTCCACGTATGGTTTGTGTCAAGTGACTTGGCCAAACACGCCGCACCCGTTGCCGTGCGGCATGGCAATCGGCCCACTAACGCCGCTGTTCCACATACGGTGGGCGCCAGTGGAATCGTCGACCACATGCGCTTCGTTTGAAGATCCAGAATCCTTCAGGCTTGCCCCACGGACAACCTCTGCAAATACCGGTGGAATGTGGTCCTCCCGGCAGTTTCCCCTGGCGGGCATCGCGGATCGTAGCACGATAGTCCAGAAGTGTGTCGTGGAACTTCTTCTTCTGGCCCGGTGAAACGGGAATGGTCATGCCATCGTAGGTTGCCCCGTACATCACGATCCCATAAGGGCTCGTGGCGTTTTCGCAGACCTCCAGCAGATGTGCGTAAGCGACGGTGCGAATGATGTGCTGGTGAAAAATGCGTTTGTCAACGACCCACTCGTACCAGCCAGTGTCATCAAACTCCTTCTTCCGCCGCAGTTTCATGCGAAAGACGGGAAACTTGTGGACTCCGCGATACACGAGGATTCGCCATGGTTTCCCCGAGATCTTCCACTTCGTGTCACGATACTGATCTTGAGCCCGGACCGATTCGCAGCCTCCCTGCAGCAGACTCCACCAATCGACGGGCCTGCGATCCCGGTGGTTGAGATCGGGGACACTCGCGATGGCCGATTCGGCGAGTCGAAGCTGTTCCTTCAACTCTGCCGCCCTTGTGAAGTTGTCCGTCAGGACCTTCACTTCGACCGCCAGGGCGACGCCGGCAATCACCAATAGGGGCAGGAAGACGAACGACAGCGTCACCACAACACCGGCTGCCGTGACACCGGCTGCCGTGATCGCGACCGCGATCCAAAGCTGCCTACGCCTCGCCGCCAAGTCCTTCAGTTCGCGCCTCAAGTACTCAACATCAAAGAAGGTTCGCGGACCAGAACGTCGGTCCCGTTCGGTGCCGCTGTCTTCATAGGCCGCTTCGTGCGACAGCAGCCCGGCACGGGGACAGAAAGCGAACTCGCCGAGATCGCTGACGGATATCCATGGATCATCTCCGCGTGGAGTCATTCGACTGGTGTGCTTCGGGGGCATATGCCTCTCTCAGGTACGGGAATTATCACTCTTTCCTCGGCGCGGACGCACCACACTTCGACGGGCTTGACCAAACCAGCGCCTGACCTTGTCGACAAGACTGAATGCTGGGGCCTTGGCTGCGGCACGTATCGCGCTCAGCCATTGTCGGGTCGTGCCGTATCGGTCCTTGATATCGAGGGCCAGCCCACGCCCAATGACATCATCCAATGCGGGCCAGACTTCGCGATTGAATCGACTCGGCGGGTCGTACTCGATCGGCTTGCCATAGCTTCGCCCCAGCGACAATGCCTCGCCACCCAACCCCTCGTACGGCAACTGGTTTGTCAGCGTTCTATATAAAACGACACTTGCCGAAAACTGATCCGAAAAGGGCCCCACCTGCTGGTCCTGATTCCATTGCTCCGGCGACGCATAGTATTTGGATCCCAATTGCCCGTCCGGTCGCCGGCTGGTCTTGGCGATGGACCAGGAAAACCCGAAGTCGATAAGCACCAGTCGACGTTCGTCTTCGGTCAGCGCCAAATTCGCTGGCTTGAGATCACCGTGTACGATCCGCGCGCAGGTGTGATGCAGCTTCAGCAAACACTCTGCCAGGCTGCGCATCCATTGATAGGATCGTTCTGCTGGAAGGAACATTTTCGAACCCATCTCCGGCAGCAGATCTTGTAGGACACGATCGCCTCCGGCCCATGTTGTCACCAGATAGTGCCCCTGGGCACTCTTGCCATGCTGGATCACCTCGGGCAAGAAACGATCACACTCCTGCGCCCGCTCCATCGTCTCGAGTTCGTTGAATGGCCTGCGTTGCCGAAAGCGAATGACGCATCGTTTGCCGCGGGAAGTCTTTGCTTTGAGCACCGTCCCGTCCGGGGCCATGGACTCTTCAATATAGTACCGCTCCCGACCGAGCCGCAGTTCCCCGGGTCGGTCGGAGACGCCGGACTGCGGCCCTTTCTTTCCATGGTTTCGCTTTCGTCTCCCCGACATCATTGCCTTTCAAAAGCAGTCCAGTACATGTTCCATCGACTGCGGCCGGTCTTTCTCGCTTGGCGACACACAGGCTTTGATGCATTCTATCAGCTCAGGGGGAAGCTCGCTTTTCGAAACCGCTGACAGAATGAAATGCGCTCGCGTGTCGTCCCAGTGCTTCCCGGTGACCACGAATGTGAATACCGCTCCCCAACTGTACACATCACCCGTGACATGGCCGTCACGTTCTCCGCCACGAAGCTGGGGCGCGGTGTAGGAAAGGCCATCGAAGGAGACATCCGTCGAGACGCTGATGCTGCTTCCCACGGCTTTCGTCAACTCGAAATTGGTCAGCAGGACGGTGCCGTCCGATTCGACGAAGACGGACTCGGGATCGAGGCTCCTCATATAGAAGTCCTGCTCGTGCAACGCCTGCAGACCCAGCGAAACCTCTCGCATGATGCGGACGCTCTCCGACAGGTCGAGTCCCGGCTCACCCGGCACCACTTTGCTGAGTGGCTGCCCGTCGATCCATTCTTCAATCACCCACAGGGCACCAACTGGCTCCTCTAAGTAATCCACGAACTGGTGGACATTGGGCGCGTTCTCCAATTCGGAAAGCACGGTTGAATGCCGCCTCACGCGATGCACTATCTGTTCGCGTGTTTTGGCAGGCATGCCCGCCAAATCATAGTACTTTCCCCGGGCACGCTTGGCCGAGATGTTCCTGTGCCGAAGTTCGCACACCCTGTACTTCAGTCCGTTTGGCAATTCCGTAAGGGGCTGCTGCCAGCCGGATACGACTCGATAACGGCCCGCAAACCTCGGCAGTTCTTGTGCTGCCGACGCGCCCAATCCTTCCAGGTCAGCAAATACTTCCGGATCCGGGTCACCGGCCTCGCGACAACAACGCAAGACCGCTCTTATGAATGGCGCCGCCTCCGGACGATCATCACGTGCCTGCTTCAAGAAGACGCTCCAAGCTTCGTCGCTTTGTTCGCGCGACTTGATCAGGAACAGAGCTGCGAGAAACTCCGCCACCATCGGATTACGGAGCATCACGTTGTTGTTCAGATCGCGCCTCTCAACCAGCTTGAGTTCCTCTTCCAGATAGTCGAACCGATCCTCTGGGCTAATCGACGATCTGATGCTGGTCATTTCAGCCAAGACATCGATCAAGGGCACTTTCGACAACTGAAGCGAATCCCTCAGGCATCTCCAGGCAATGATCTTGCAGTCCTGGTAGACAAGCGAATGCTCAGGCTCGATACCCTTCAGGCGGTTCCTGTTGATGCGTTCCAGATACTCCTCCATCAGTTTGGTGAAGGATGTAGGCAATTCACCGTCATCGCCGATACGGTTGGCACCGGCAAGTTGGTCGGCGAACACCTTGACAATCTGCGGTGGCACATCGCGATTTCGCAGCACCTCGATGAATTCGTCGACGGCCTTTCGCACTTTCGTTCGCTGCAGCAAACCACCTTGGCCAGTCGCTCCAAAGTAGTCGGCAAGAAAGCCTTTCAAGGAGCCGACATCGATGGGTTGAGGCTTAATCGTAGTACGATTCTGGGTACTGGCCAGATCTTCGTCAGATCTTGACGTGACGACAAGAAGGTTGGCAGCGAACGTGCGGTCATCCGGTTTGATGAGTTCCCTGCGCTCCGCGGGCCATTCCGAGAAGTCCTCGATGACAAGCAAGATCGAATTCGTCCGAAGCAAGGTCTTCACAAAGTCGTGGGCTATTCCGTCCGTTTCAACCAAGCCCTCCAATTTGCCGACGATTTCCTCAAGCAGGTCGCCGCTAATGCTCTTGTCTAGGACGACTGGCAGAATGGGGCGATCGGGCACGAGGCGTTCTCCCGGATCTGGTGCCATTGCCCAGAGAGCAATCTGCGCCGCAAGCGAAGACTTGCCAAGACCTCCCTCGTTCCAGATCACAAGCCGTGTCTTTCCTTCGCCAGTGACCCGTTTGCGGATTTGCTCGAGGTCCGACATCTCTTGCTCAGCCCGTTGACCACGATGAGCGCCAATGACGATGGGCACAGGCACGTAGACCTCGCCCTCCTGAAAAAACTTGCTCCCGCGGAACACTTCATTTGCTTTGGCGAGCTTCGACTCGATCCATCGGTTTCGAGGCCTTCGTTTATTCGCTAACCAACGATACGGCCAACCCCAAAGTCTAAGGGCAAGAGAGAGGAAATTCGGTGGAGCGGAATCATCGGACTGCGGCTCATTCCGCTTGAATGCCGTCTCGACCAGCGTTGCTGGGCAAAACAGGTACTGCCGAAAGGCATCAAGGATGGTCCAGGTAACCACCAGCAGCACCAGCACTGCGATCAGGAACCAGAGCAAGTTCTGAATTACCGGCTGAATGAAGTCCATCGCGACATTCCCCGCGGCGGCAGTATAGCACTGAAAATAGCGAAGGCCCCGTTCCGTTCTACGGAACATTGTCCACTTGGTCAGACCCCGCCGATTCTCCTGAGAGCAACCCGCGGGTCAAGTGTGGGCAATCCCGTGCAGCACGAAAGCTGCATTCCTCGGCGAATCTCGTCCGATTCCGGCCTTCGGAAAGTCCTGGAGTCATGGTGGTAATCTATCACAGACGATGGGCGGGGTACACCAGATACGAGAGTTGTTTCCAAACGCACGTCTGCACGATCGAGCGCTATTCGGGGCTACTGGTCGAGCCGCGTCAGATATTGACTGCCAAAACCTTCGAACCACTTGGCAACCACCTTCAGATCGTCGCAGTCCTCAAGCATGTCGCTCCCTGGAGCCTTTGCGGCGCGCAGCATCGCGCTGAGCTGCTTTGCCACGGCTTCTTTCTCCCACCAGAACCTCGACTGCTTGTACTCGATCGCCCACTTCAAGCCAACCCGACCGCGGCAGCGAATCACGGCCTCGACGGCAGCCAACTGCAACTCCGTATTGTCTTCGTCCAGCCGGAAATGTTCCGGCTTCAGCCGGTCGGTTGCGCCGAGTAACGCAAGTGCCACGTCGAACATCGGCGACGCCTTGGCTTTGGCGGCAATGACGCCTTGGCTCTCTTTGTGCTCCAAGTAGCCCAACGCCAGCGCGGCGACTTCATCTTCAGGCCTTTTTCCGCAGACATCGTCAAACCCTACGGGCACATCTTCGCTTTCCTCGGGTGGCACCTTCGGCAACGGTTCCACGTCGACAGCTTGCCCTTCGAGCACGTTCATCAAGTGTGTTACGGATGGCTTGTGTCCGCTGCGCCCCGCCACGATCATTGCCTTGCGTCGGACACCGGGATGGGGATCGTGAAGACCCGCCTCGAGCCTTTCCGCGAATTCTTCGGCCGAGAGTTCTTCACGCCACTTCTCCAAGTTCTTCAGTCCAGCCTGGCGTGTCGGGTAGTAACGCGCTTCTTGTTGCACGGTGAGCACAAGGCGGCGCAACTCGACAGCCTTTTCGGGTTCCCAATCTTCGAGCGGCGAGTGCCACGACTTCCAGTATCGTGCGGCCCCGCGGCGTCGCCGTCGATCCGTGCCTCGCAGTGCCGTTTCCGTCGCTCGCGATAGCGTGTCCTTGTCATAAGTGTCTAAAAGCCCGTCGGCCAGTTGTTCGATCCATCGGAGCGACGTCCAACTGTCGTTACTGGCCCCCAGCAGTGCGAGCAGTACGCCCACCTGGTCCATGGGTTCCGGGCACTCCTTGCGCAGCGCCTTGACGAAATCGCTCTTGCCGCTGGACGATTGGCGCGCCCCACGAAAGGCAGCCTGAACCGTGGGCGATAGCCCCTTTGCTGCACGCGACATTCTTCGTTCAGTTGCCCGCTGCTGTTCCTTCTGTTGTTCGATTTGTTTCTTTGGGCCTTCTACCTTGTGATCGGCCAGCCACTTCACCAGAAACCGAGCGCTGTCCGCCGTCATTGCTCCGTCCCCCGGCCATCCATCTACCCAACGGAGGCTTTGTCCGTGGTGAAACCCCGAAGTGATCATCAACTTTTCGCCTTGATAGAATTCAAGGCTCGGCTCGCCGCAGCACATGCAGTGAAAACCGCTTTCCGCCTCGTCGATCGCAATGCCGTCTACCATTTCCTTAATTGTCGCTTTGTCCTTCGTTTCATAGAGCGTCTTTTCGTTCTTGATATCGCGATGACATGTGCCGCCGGATCG
>CAZURK010000005.1:0-132504 GCA_964623055.1 uncultured Pirellulaceae bacterium | reverse complement strand
TCTGGTCGCATAACCGCATGCTCGAAATATGCCACCTCTCGAACATCGCGATGCGTTTGGATCGAGCGGTCAAATGGGACCCGACCAAGCGAGAGATCGTCGGCGACGACCAGGCAAACTCGTTCCTCGCACGTGAAAGCCGCAAGGGTTACGAAATCGAGATGTAGAGTTCGCTGTCCCTGTTCGCTCAGCACCGTTCGGAAGAAATTTTCCGGTTTTGGTGGTAGCGAAAGTCGCCGAGACTTTCGGTTTCGCCTGGCCGCCGAAACTCTTGGCGAGTTTCGCTACGACTGGTACTTCTCGAACGGTGCTTACTGGATCTGCAAACTGTGGAATTGAAATGAAAAACGACACACTCGCAACCCGCCGCCAATTCCTTGCCACCGCGGCAGCCACCGCTGCCGGCAGCATTCTGCTCCCCCGCACCAGCGGATTCGCCGCGACGGATGGCGTGGGTAGAACCGATCACTTCTTGTACCGGCTCGCACCGGCCGACGGTCCGTACATCGATTCCCAGCGCGACAACAAAGCCTTCGCAATCGGCGACCGAAAGGTCTTGCTCTCCGAAGACAACGCCAAGACGTGGGCGCGCAGCGCCGACTTCGCCGATGCCGAGAACATCATGTTCAGCAGCATCCTCGCGAACGGGAATATCGTCTTCGCCACGCTGACGAAAATCTACGTGAGCACCGACAACCTCAAGACTTACCGAGAACTCATTGTCAAAGATCGCGACGGCAACGCCTATCTGCCGCACACCCCGACTGATCCCCAGAGACCCGGCTCGTATTTCTATTCCCTCGATGGGATTCACGCCTTCGACATCGATGGCGGGGAGATGCTGATCTGGGGCAACTACTGCAATGTACGACACGGCGCGGCGCCGTCGAACATTTACTACTCGACCGACCAGGGCGAGACCGTGAAGATCGCCTACGCGTTCGGGCGGAATCCCCACTTCCAGCAACGAGGCGCTGACCCCGCAACCTTCCTCGGCGATCCCGACAACCCGGTCCTCTGTCGCCACGTCCACTCCGTGGCCTACAACCCGGCCGAAAAGGCCTTTTACGCCTGTACCGGTGACCTCGACCGCCGTAAGGGCCACGGCCTGGAATGCCACTGGCTGCGCGGCACTTACGACGCCGCGGCGGACTCGTGGGACTGGCAGGTGCAAGTGTCGTCGGACGCCAACTCACGCTACAAATCCGGCGGCATCAATTTCGTCGATGGTCAGGTCTACTGGGTCGCCGATGCCAACGGCCCGAAGGCACCCGACGAGCCCTACGACCGCGGCATTTTCCGCTGCGACCCGGCCGATCTGGCCGACAAAACAAAGCACACGCGGATTTTCGATGCCAAGTACGAACTGGCTGCGATGACCGTCGACGACGGAGTGATCGTGGTCCCGGAATACGGCGGCGCCAACCCCTGCGACACCGGCTTCATCTTCTCCCCCGACCTCGGCAAGACCTGGGCACAGTACGACCTGAAGCAGTTCGGCGACCGCTCCGGCGTGCGCGTCAACCCACGGAACAGCGAAGGCTGGTTCCGCCTCTGCCTGCGCGAAAGATGGATGAACCGCGCCGAAGTGCTTTTCATCAAGCCGGTATCCTGAGCTGTGAACGTGTTTTGAAATTCGTACGATGGCTCTCCGAAGCCGTCGATCGTGGGTAAGATGCTGGTTTTCGACGGGCTCGGAGGCCCATCGTACTGGCAAGACATGAACGCACGGCAATTTCAAAACACGTTCTGAGAGCCAAAACCTGCCGTCTCGCGTCGGTCGCCCCCAACTGTCACCAGAAGTAGTGTGCTAACCGGCGTCGGTTCACGACGGTCGTAGGAAACGACAATGCGCACGGAGCATTCGGTGGCGCACACCGAAGTCAGCCGTTCGTAGAAATCCAAAGTGCGGGCGTCGTGCCTCGCCTCCGTGCGCGAGGCTGTGGCAAAGATCTAAATGACGTTTCTCTCGCGATCGAATTCTCAATTTTTCGCTTGCACTAGCGAAAGGCTTCGCTATAATTGTGGCTAGCGAAAGCTTTCGCTTTACGCCAGGCGATTTTGCAGGTGCCCGTGTGGAGGCTTGGAAATGCGTGAACTTGGTTCGGCTCAACCAACGGCTGTCGAGTTGGAGATTTTGCGGATTCTCTGGGAACTCGGGCCTAGTCCTGTACGCGCCGTGCATGAAAGACTGGCAGCGGCGAAGGGGACGAACTACTCGACCACCGTGAAAATGCTGTCGGTGATGCTGAATAAAGGGCTGGTCAAACGGAAAGAAGATGCAAAGCCGCATATCTGGCGAGCTGCGATCACACGCGAGCGAGCTGCCAAGAAGTTTCTCGCTGAACTGATTGACAAGGTTTACGAAGGTTCGGCAATGAGCCTGGTGTTGCAGGCACTTTCCAGCGGGAAGGCCTCACAGCAGGAAATCGACGAAGCGCGACGGTTACTCGACGAAATGGAGGGTAAGTGATGAACGCGGTTGCTGTATTCGGCGTGCCTGTTTCCGAAACCGTGATTGAGCACCTCGGTTGGGTATTCGTCCACTCGCTGTGGCAATTCAGTCTGGTTGCGTTGTTGGCAGCGGTCGTCATGCGTGTGATGCGGCGAAGTTCTGCCGAGGCCCGCTGTGGCGTTCTGATTGGTCTGCTAGTGTTGTCCATGGTGTTTCCGATCGTAACGTGGATGTTGCAGTCAAGCGGACCCACGACCGCTGCGGTACGCCCTGAGGTCCACCAGGAGAGCTCGATTGCCGATGCGCCACCGGTCGTTGACCAACCGATTGACACGTCGATTGTGCATAGTACGGAGGAAACGGCCGAAGTGAGCGAGGCTGTCAAAGCGGTACCGGCACTTGCCCTCAACACTCCGGAGGACATTCCGCCCCGATCGACATGGACCGAGCGAGCGACTGCGATCCTGCGGCCATGGCTGGCCTGGGCGGTGGGTTTCTGGGGGCTGGGTGTCGTATTGTGTTCGCTTCGCCCGCTTATGGGCTGGCTTACCTTGAGACGGCTGAAGCGAGTTGGTGTCGCGCCGGCGTCGAAAGAAGTGCTGGCTTCACTGACTCGCGTATCGGAGCGACTGGGTCTCGACCGAAGCGTGCGAATCCTGGAGTCCAGCCTCGCGCGGGCACCGTTGGTGGTTGGCTACCTGCGGCCCGTGATCCTGTTGCCGGTGAGTCTGTTGACCAACATTCCGGCGACACAACTGGATGCGATTCTGGCACACGAGTTGGCTCACATTCGGCGTCATGATTTCCTCGTGAATCTGCTGCAAATCCTGATCGAGACGCTGTTCTTCTATCATCCCGCCGTGTGGTGGTTGTCGCATCGGATTCGTGTCGAGCGAGAGCACTGCTGTGACGACCTAGTGGTCAGGGTAATGGAAAACCGAGGCGAATACGGTCGGGCACTGATCGCTATCGAAGAACTGCGAGGCCGAAGTTCCGTGCTCGCGTTAGGAGCGTCCGATGGATCGCTGCTCGCGCGAGTCTGCCGTATTGCGGGTCAACCCAGCGAACGCACAGGTCTTTCTGCAGGCACCGCGTTCTGTCTGCTTGTCTGCCTGGTTGGAACCGTTTTGGCCATGAGTTTCATGGGCAACAGCGGAGTCGCGGCGATCGACGATACGAGTTCTGTTGAAGCGGAATGGGGCGAGCCCGTCAATGGGTTGCGGATGCGAGTCGTTCCGGTTCATGCCGATATGAGCGAAGAAGATGTGGACATGGACGCCGAGCAGCGAAAGTTCAAGACGCAGGAAGAGGTCGCCTTCGCTATCGAAATAGAAAACGTCTCGGACAAGCCCATCCGCATTCTGGACACTCGGTACGGCAGCACTTTCGGCAAATACAGTGGCAAGCCGAACTCCAATTGGTTCAGTCAGTTTCTGTTTTCCATCGAATACTTCGACGCCGACGGAAGGAAGGTCGAATACCCAGACGTTGAGTTTGTTGCTCCGGACATGACTGTGAACAGTCTGATCTCAGAGATCGCTCCCGGCGGTTTGCACCGATTTCTGATTCGTCCCGCAAAGTGGAGCAGTGTGATGTATCAGCGATTGAAGTACCGCAAGTACACAGCGGTCGTGCATTACCACGGCCTCGACAAACGCGTCGCTGACCGCCTCCGGGAACGCAAGCCCACCAGCGAAACGCTCAACGCGTGGTCCGGCGACGTGGCGTCCGTGGCAACGAAGTTTCAGATCGCGCGTCCTGTTATCACGCCGACGATGCTTTACTGGGGCGAGCCCGACAACGGGTTGCAGGCCGCAATGTCGCTGTCGCCCTTCCTGCCATGGTACGGTCACGGGCAAAAGCTGGATATTCTCCTGCACATTCAAAACGTCAGCGACAAACCGATCACGCTAGCCAGTTCAATGTGGCTGTCTGTCGCTTCGCTGACCGTCGAAGACGCTGCTGGCAATCCCATCAAACTGGGCCCAACGGTGACACGTGGTGGCTTCCCAACGATGATTCGCACCACGCTCCAGCCGCAACAGACGATTGTCCTGGGCGCCGGCAACTTTGGTATCGCCAAAACTCAGGAACAGGCGGACGGGCTTGAAGACGTAACTCACAGCACGATAGTCGCACCAACGGGCGAGTATCGCCTGCAACTCAGTTTCGAATCCTGGCGAACTCCTCGGATGGAGGACGGCAAGGGCAGGCAGCTTGCACCGCTGGACGGCGACTACGTCGGCAACCTTACGACGGGTAAGAAATATCTGTTCCTCAAAGATCAGCCGTTCGACATGAGCAAGGAAAAGGTCGAGAACGCGAGCACCCCGAGGCAGTGGGCAGAGATCTACGTGAATCAAGTCCGGCATCGCCGCAACGCGGACGGCACCTATCCGGCATCGGTGTTTGACACCCTGCGAAGACGCGTCCTGGACCCGAAGTCAGATGAGCCCGGTCTGGAAGCCTGGCAGGCGGCGATCGACGCGAAGCAAACGTGGACTCAGGAAGAATTGCTCGCTCACGTTCTTGATCTCGCGGAATACAGCTTCCCGATTGTCAATCTCGCATACCACGACGAACTGGGCGGCGTGCCAGCCAACAAAGCGAAACCGGGAAGAACGCCGACCGCGGGCGAGCTTGAAGGACTGCCGTTCGGTCAGGCTGCAGAAAACGGACTTCGTGTCGCCTGGGTCTTTGAGCCGGAGCGTTCGGCCCGAGCTGGTGAGACCGTTGGCGGGAGAATGGTGTTTCACAACTCGGGCAATGAGCCGGTCACGTTCAGTGTCGAACCCTGGGGATGGACCGATTGGGAGGCTCGCAATCAACGCGGTGATAAAGTCAAGGCCCGCCACATTCCGATTGCGTTTTGGATTAGTACCTCCGTGAGGTATCGTCTGGAGCCGGGTCAGGTTGCGGAAACCATCGGCGAGCCGCTCGGATTCGGAGAGCTGTCAAAGGTCGATCACACGCTGGCGACGACATGGATCCCCGCCAGACCGGGCGACGTTTTGTCGGTTGCGGGTCGGGTAAGACTGGGACAGGCGAGATCCAGAGAAGGCATCTCCGTCGAGGGTGACTTTACGGAACCGCTGCAGATCAAAGAACGAACATTCGAGATTACCGGAGTGGCCGGGGCCGAAGATGGCAACAGAGCTTCCGCAACGGAAGGCGATCGACGCTCCAAGTTGAGCGGAAGTACCGTGGAGACAGAACGAGCAGACGAACCGCTACCGCCAGCATCGAGCATAGACTAGGTCGCGCAAAACGCGCACTGTCGCGGAGCGAGCAGACTACACTTCTTCACAGCCGCAGAGTTCATCGACGAATGGAGCCCAGTCTGGGGCGACGAGCAGAAAGCCGGTCAAGGGGAGGAATATGATGACTCGTGCCAGTCAAATCTTGCTGTTGTTTCTGTTCGCTGCGCTGGCAATCACGCAAGTGCCAAAGAAGACCACGGGCGCCGATAGCTCGGATTCCACCAAGAACAAACCTGAAGACGCGGTGCGAGTCTCCGCCGCGGTCGAATCGGGCGAGGAACGATCGTCCTCGGGTCGGCCGATCCGCTCGCTGCTGGGGCACCGGGATCGCGTGACTTCGGTCGCGTACTCCTCTGACGGTCGGTGGATCGGCACGGCCTCCTGGGACGGCACGGGCCGACTGTGGGACGCGAAGACGGGCGAAGAAGTGCGCCGCTGGGACGTGACATCTCCACGTGACGGCAGACCCGCGCATCTTACCCAGATCGTGTTCTCGCGCGACAACGAGTTCATCGTTGCAGCGTCGTTGTATGGCGTATGGAGAATCGTAATCGTTTGGAACCGGCGCACTGGGGAAGAAGTGCGGGTTTTCCAGGAAGGCTGTGCTGCCCTCTCGCCTGACGGCAAGATGATCGCTTGCAGTGGGCGGTTTGGAGGTGGGGGCGTCATCCGCCTCCATGACTTCGCCACTGGAAAGACGGTCCGCGAAATGCTCGGCCCGCAGGACGCCATTCGCTGGCTGATATTCTCGCCCGACGGAAAAACTCTTCTCTCTATTGGATCCCTAGCCCCAATACCGAGAGACGACAACTATATCGGCGCAATGCCTCCTGAAGTTCTCCGTGTTTGGGATGTGGCGACCGGGAAGGAGCGTCGCTCGGAATTTATGGGGTTGCCAGCCTCGCCCCGCACCGTCTCGTTTTCTCCGGACGGTCGGACACTCGCCGCGATTGGTCGCGGAACCATCGCCCTGCGGGAAACCGCGACGGGAGAACGTCGCTCCGAGCTGACCGGCCACACCAAGGGACTAAACGAGGTCGCGTTTTCTCCCGATGGCCGGACCCTGGCCTCGGCAAGCGACGACGGCACGGTCCGGCTGTGGGACTTGCTCTCGGGCAAGGAGGTCGGCCGCCTCGAAGGCCACCCCCGCTGGGTTTTGGCTGTGGCCTTCTCCTGGGACGGGCGGACGATTGTCTCGGGTGGGTTGGACAAGGAAGTACACATCTGGGACGTGAGCCGAATCACCGGGCGGCGGGGCGAATTGAGAAAGCGTTCCGCAACAGAACTCAATGCGGATTGGCGAGGACTTCAAGGCGACGCGGCGACGGCTTACGCTGCCCTGGGACGGCTGGTCTCGTCGCCCGACAACGGGGTCGCGTTCTTGGGACAACAACTTCAGCAGCAGACGAAGTCCGTGGATGCCAAACGGATCAAGCGACTCATCGCGGACCTGGATAACAACCAATTCCAGGCCCGTCAACAGGCGGCGAAAGAGTTGCGGGCGCTGGGCGACCTCGCCGCGCCCGCACTCCAGAAGGCGCTCGCGGGCAACCCGCCGGCGGAGGCAAGGGCGCGGCTGGTCGCGTTGCTGGCTCTGCTGGACGATGCCCCTCTCTCGCCGGATACGGTCCGCCAGATACGGGCGGTAGAAGCGCTGGAGTTCATCGGGAACCTGGAGGCACGCCGGTTGCTCGAAAAGCTCGCGGCGGGGCCTCCCGGGACGCGGATGACGCAAGAGGCCAAGGCGGCCGCCGCGCGCCTGGCCAAACGGGTCTCCGTCGCGCCGTGAGACGTCTTCGGCCTGCTTTCGTCTAGAACCCATTTCTCTTCGAGGGGGATGAACTATGAATCACGTGGCGGTCAGTGGCGTTCGACCCGGCTGTTCGGGGATGGCTCTGGGGCAGATTGCGATGGTGCTGGTCGTCGTAACGACCGGCCAAAACAGAACCACTTGCGGAGCGGGAACATCACAGAAGCAGCCGATCGCTGCCGATCTGGTCCGCGAGGTCTACGAGGCGGAAGCCTGGATCCGCCAAGTCGATTCTTGTTTCATCCGCACGAGAACGGTGCACAGCGAGCCGACCGATCGCAAATCGACCCATCGACCCTCTGCGGCGGAGTTCGAGCAACTCCGTGCTCCAGAGGGCTGGAAGGAAACGAGTCACACGAAACAGGAGATCGCCTGGGACAAGACACGCGTTCGAGGTATCCAAGACTATGCCGAGTCCCAGTGGATGGTCACCGCGTGGGACGGGCGGATCATGACCGTGCACGAGAAAGTCCCGTGGCGCGACCGTGAGAACTATGGCATCTACGACAAGTCGCAGAAATATACCCTGTCTACGCGCCGAAGCAATCTCTGGGTCTACAGCGGGCTTGTCGCAAATGACTGTGGCGCTTGGTGGTACCCCGGGGACTACGAGAAGGAACGGCACATGCGATTTTTGCGTCCTGTAGATTTCAGCTTCGTGGGCAAATCGCTTGTCGACGGGCGCGAGTGTCATGTGGTCGAATCTCGCGCAGGAAAGATGCGATTGTACATCGACACGGCTGATCACCACGTGCGACGCAGAACACGCTTTAGCATCCCCAACGACCTAGACAGGTCGCTGTATCTGGCGGCCATGCGAAAAGTAGCCGACATCGAACTGGCCACCACGCGCGACTGGCGACCTTGGCTCGACACGCTCACTCCTGACCTGCGTCATGCCGCGAACAAGCGTTTGGGTGAAGAGCGTTTTGTTCACACGCACGTCCGTAGGGAGATATATCCCACCGACTACGTCGAGGTCATTCCCGGCGGCTGGATGCCCCGTCGTTACATATTAATCTCCACCCACCCTGATTGGGACGTCGTCAAAAGGACAGGCAAGTACACCGCCTACAAAGTCCGCCGATACGAGGCTGAAGTTACCGAGCTGCAAGTCAATGAAGTTCTATCCGACCAGTCGCTGACCATCGAAATCCCTGAGGGAGGCAAGGTGTACGATTGGCGATTCGACCCGCCCGCCGAGTACGAATTCCGTAAGGATCTCACGGAGGAGGAAATCCGGGCTCTTGCCGAGGAAGCGAGGCGGAAACGGGGCGAGAGGTTGGCTCCCTACCAAGAAATGGTTGCCCAGATCGAAAAACGCGTTGGTCAGAAAGCTCCCGAACTGCCTCAGGTAACGTGGTTCAACAGCGCCCCACTTGAAGTCAGCAACCTGCGTGGAAAGGTCATCCTGCTGAACTTCTGGGCCACTTGGTGCGGCCCCTGCCATAACGACATCCGGACTCTTGTGACCCTGAACAAATCCTCAACTTCCGATCCGCTCGTCATCGGAATCCACGACGCCAAAGCCGATGTCGATGCCGTCAAGAAAGCGATCGCAGACGAAGGCATCAAGTACCCTGTCACGATCGACGTCAAACCCGACGCCAAAGAAGGCGTCTCCCTCCGATCATGGTACCGCATCCGCGGCATCCCCTACACAATACTGATCGACAAGACCGGCCACGTAGCCGGCCACGGTGCGTTGGATGACATGCTTGAGAAAGCAACTAGCTTGGAATGATGCGAGCAGTGGCTTTTGGGCCAGCAGCGTCTCGTGGCCGGAAATCTTCGGGTTTTGCCGAAGAACAAGCTTGACAGAAGCTCTCGGCGGCGTTATCTTCGGGTTATCACGAAGGTTTCTAGTGCCTCGCGTCTCTAGCTCTTGTAGGTTGGCCCTCCGAGGCCGACCGTATCGCGACGGGCTCGGAGGCCCATCGTACTGACAGAATTGGATGACGTGAGGTCTTGGTGAGTATCTGAGTTCTTGGCAAGGCACAGCGATGGCACGTCCAGCATCGGAACATCCGACGGAAATGGAATTGCAGATCCTGAAGATCCTGTGGGAGCGGTCGCCGCTGCTTGTAAGGGAAGTACGTCAGGCGTTGGCGGACACGGGACGCGATATTGCGCATACGTCCGCGATTACGGCCTTGAACACCATGTTCGAGAAGAAATACGTGACGCGAAAGAAGCAGGGGAAGTCGTTCCTCTTCGCGCCGCGCGTGAGTCGCGAGCAAGTCTGTGAGGGCATGCTGGGCGATGTAGTTCGTCGCGCGTTCGATGGTTCACCTACGGCGGTGATGTTGAGCTTGTTCAACTGTGCGGAAGTCGATGAAGAGGAGTTGAAGGAACTGCGGCGGCTCATCAACCGCAAGATGAAAGAACAAACATAGTTAGTTTTGCCGTTGTGAGACCGTGTCTTGAAATTCGTAGCGGAAGTCGCAAGACTTCCGACACAAAGGCCAAACTTCGGAATTTTTGCGAATTCCGCTACCAGGATTCGGCTCGTCGAATGGCTACGGGATTTCAGACGGTGACCGCACCTCCACGGCATAGCAGCACCCCGCACTACTTTTTTGCGGAGTAACATCATGAACGTGCTCGATTGGCTGCAGCCATTTGACGGGCCGGATCGTGGCTTCACCGTCCCCATGTCGTTGACGCTGCTTCACTTTCTCTGGCAAGGTTGCGTTATTGCCGCCATCGTCTACGCAATCGGTTGGCCGTCACAGCGATCGTCGGCGACAGTTCGTTACTGGTTACACGTGGGGGCGCTTTTGTTGATGGTCGCTTGCGTGTCAGTGACGTTTGCGGTTGTTTCGGCGTCCCAGAACGAAATCGCGACGGCTTCGGCAATTGAGCCCGAAGCCCCGTCATCTGATTTAGCGGACACAGATATAGTCGTTGGACTTGCGGCTGATCCGCCAATCGTTCGACCGGAGCCTGATCTGCCGACCGCCGTTATGGATCGTGCAGAATTCACGTCCGAGGGGCTCGGATCGTTGTCCGAAAACGATCAGTCGGCCGACGTAGCTGGGATTGCCGGAGATCGCACACACGATCTGGCGTCCACAATTGCCGGCATCTCACACTGGCTGACCAGGCTGTACTTCGCCGGTCTGGCGGTGATGTTATTTCGCCTGACGCGTTCGTTGTGGAGTGGGCATCGTTTGAGGCGAGAGTCAACCCTCGTAGACGACGATGCCTTGCTGGCGATGATCAAACGTCAAGCCAGACGTGTTGGGTTGAAAACTGCACCGGCCGTCGCACTCTGCAGCCGCGTTACCGTGCTCACGGTTATCGGGATCATAAAGCCCGTGATCCTGCTGCCGGCGTCGCTGGCACTGGGGCTCGCGCCGCAACAGCTCGAAGCGCTGTTGGCCCATGAGCTGGCCCACATTCGGCGTTTTGACCTCGCGGTGAATCTGCTACAGCGTTTGATTGAAGCGTTACTGTTCTTCCATCCGGCCGTGTGGTTCGTCAGTCGCCGAGTGAGCGTCGAACGCGAACGCGCCTGCGACGACACGGTAATCGCCGCAGGTTGGCAGCGAGTCAACTACGCCGACGCACTGGTTCGCATGGCCGAGCTTTGCAACGGCGAACGCAATCTTGCGACAGCCGACTCTGCCGCGTTGTTGGCTGCATCGGGCGGTAGGTCATCCCAGCTGAAACGGCGTGTCCTGCGAATTCTCGGCAACAGCGACATGCCGGCACTGCGTCTGACCCGTGGTGGTCTGGTCTTTCTCATGCTGCTGCTGGCGTCGTTTGCGCTCACGCCCGCCGTTCTGCAGAGTTGGGCAGAGAACGCGGGCCAGGTTTCCGACCTGTCAGAATCGGGCGACGAAGCCATCGAGGCAACAGAACCCGGCGACTCGCGGCCGGATGATCGGAGAGGGCGCGAGGCTCAGGACGCGCCTGCACGGCAAGAGAACGTACATCCCGTCGAATCGAAATCAAAGCGTGCCACAAGACAGGCTGTTAACAAACCCTCGTTTCAGCCACTTGGATTCTTGCCGGACATCGCCAAGTACAGTTGGGGCTATGGGCTGTCGGGAGACGGACAGGTCGTTATTGGCAACACGCGTAACGAGCGCACGGGATTTCGCTGGACATACCAGAGCGGTTTGAATGCGATTCCGAAGCTCGATGGCGGTGTCCATCACTTCGCACAATGTGTATCGGGGGATGGGACGGCGATCGCTGGATTCTGCAACCATAGCTCTCGTCCCAACGAGTTCCGCACTGCGTTTCTTTGGACGGCGCGCGACGGCATTGTTTCGCTCGGCCACTTGCCGGGTGGAGCGCGACGCCTGACGGAAGAGGAATTGCATCAGCCATTTATGTTTGTGCCACGTGACACTGACGCGAGTTACGGATCGAGCAGAGCCCTGGCAATTTCGGACAGCGGAAGCAAGGTCGTTGGCGGCAGCAGTTCGAAGGACGGATTTCAAGCCTTTGTCTGGACGAGAACCACAGGAATGCGCGGCTTGGGCGACCTGCCAGGTGGTGAATTCGGGAGCTGCGCGTACGGGATCTCTGCGGACGGTCGTGTGATCGTCGGGGGAGCACGTTCCGATCGTGGACATGAAGCCGTTCGCTGGATCGACGGTGATGGACCACATTCGATCGGCGACCATCCCGGCGGGATGTTCGACAGCCGAGCCTACGCAGCATCGACGGATGGTAGTGTCATCGTCGGCGTTGGTGAGACCGACAAGGGACATGAAGCGTTTCGTTGGACGGAAGATGGCATGATCAGTTTAGGCGAACTACCGGGCGGAGACCACTACAGTTCGGCGAGAGCAGTTTCCGCTGACGGTTCGGCCATCGTGGGCACTAGTCGCACAGACCGAGTTGACGAAGCGTTTATCTGGGATGCCGAGCGTGGAATGCAGAACCTGCGCGAACTGCTGATGGAATCGTCACCGAAGCTCGCCGAGCAACTCGAAGGTTGGCGACTCACAGAAGCAAACGGAGTCTCCAGCGATGGTCGAGTGATCGCGGGTGTCGGCGTCAATCCCGACGAAAACTGGGAAGCGTGGATCGTCACAGTTCCCAGTCACAAGGTTCAATCGAACCAGAACGATAGCCGCGCTGATGCGCCGCCGAATGAGAACGAAACCGTTGCGCAGTCGAACGAGGAACCCGCGCCCGATTCCGACGCCCAACTCATCGAGACCATCGACACCATTCCCATATACGAGTGCCGGAAGATCATTCAGAAGTTCGATGATGCCGGGAAGATCCAACGAGCGTGCGAAGCCCGTGAACGGCTGGCGAACCGGCTCGAGAGAATCACGCAGCAGCCAGTCGAGTCCTTTACCCGCCCGGTTCCGCCGGATCCAAATCGTGAACGTCAGCCGTCGGTGGACGGGGGGAATCTGATTGGAATCCAAACCCAGTTGGACGGGGTATGGTCAGCCGGACACGGGACCGCGGCAGGCTGGAAAGACTGGATTGTTCGCAAACAGAAACAATACCGAACGGATCGGCGTCAATTACTTTTTCAAGCCGGTCAAGCCTATCGCAAAATAGATGATCTCGAAAGCGCAAGACGGGTATTGCAGGCAGGACTGAAGGGCAGCGAAGTCTACGAGGAGCCTGTCGAAAAGCTCATCAGCAAGTACTGGCCCGTGTCGAATGACGAGGAGGCGAAGAGCCTCGGCTCCGATCCCGCCGCATGGGTCCTCATTGGCTTTCTCCGTGAACTGGCTGCCGTTCTGCGCGATCTGAACGATCTGGACGGCGCGATCGCCATTCAGACGCGGCTCATGTTGGCCCATTTCTCAGCGGAATGGGACCAACCCAGTGGAGGCCCAACTCTGCGCGCTGCCGAATTGTGGCAAATGATCCGCGAGAAACGCGGGCCGCTGCCGCTATTGTTCTGGTTCAATGTGCTCGACGAAAAAAAACCGAGTATCACCTTTGATCTTTCCAGCGCGCGAGAGAAAGGTAGCATCCTGCAATTCCACGATCAGAATGTGGCTGCCACGCCGACTCACGACTTCAGTGAATTGAAGGTCACCGCCGAATTCCAAGGCAAGGGTGGTTTTCTCGACTGTTATACGAGACATGTTGGTCGGCAAGCTACATCACTGGGCATCATTGGATTCGACCGCCCGGCGACGGACACCCTGCAGACCGTTTCCAAGACGATCAAGGTCCCGGCGAACACGGGCCTGATTCAGTTTGCGGTCAGGGGCAATGAAGAACGAGTTGGAGAGGTGACTGTTGAAGCGACCTTCCGGAAGCGTGCGGATGCAAAGAAGCCGCAACCTTCGCAGAAGCTGGGAACGCTCACGGGTCGATTCCTCTACGATGGCGAGCCGCCAGAGCCGGAGAAGATCTCCATTTCCACAGAGCGCCGTACGCGAGATGGTCGGTTGCTGGGCCCTTCACCGCGATTGGTTCGTTACAGTCGCCTGGGTCTGACGGATCAATCGCTGATCGTGGGCAAAGACAATGGCATCAAGAACATAGCGGTTTGGATCCGAAGTAAGGATGTCCCTGTCCCGCCGCGGACCGAACCTGGCGAGAAACCCGTGCTCCGCGCCTCGGGCGGCCGATTCGAGCCGAGGCTGCTCGTGTTTCAAGCTCCTCATACGCTTGTGCTGAACAACGAGGAAACCAATGTCGTGAATTTCCATTGGGCTCCGCTCGGGAGCGTACCTTTCAATCGTCTGGTGCGGGCTCAGCAGCGCGTCGAACATGCGATCGAACGCCCGAGCGTGTTGCCGGGGTCTGTCAAATCCAACTACCACCCCTGGATGAAGTCGTGGCTGTTTCCGTGCAAGCACCCGTATTTCGCGGCGTCCGCAGATGACGGCACGTTTCGCATTGAGAACGTCCCGCTCGGCGAATGGGAATTCTGGGTCTGGCACGAACGCACGGCGTATCTGAAGACCGACCACTGGCCGAAGGGCCGATTCACGCTGAAGATCGAAGCGGGGACGAATGACCTGGGCGACGTCAAACTCCATGCGGATTTGTTCGAGGAGAAAGACGAGGGCGAAAGTGCGGCGAAGCAGGGGACGGCTGATTCCGAGGAAGCAAAGGACCCGCAACCGTCGCAGAAGCTGGGAACGCTCACGGGTCGGTTCCTCTACGATGGCGAGCCGCCAGAGCCGGAGAAGATCTCCATCGGGACAGAACGCCGCACGCTGGACAATCGGACGGTGCGGACTGATTCGCAATTGGTTCATTACAGTCGCCTTGGCCTTACGGATCAATCGCTGATCGTCGGCAAAGACCGTGGCATTAGGAACATAGTGGTTTGGATCCGGAATAAGGACGTCCCGGTTCCGCCGCGGACCGAAACTGGCGAGAAACTCGTGCTCCGCGCCAGGGGCGGGCGATTCGAGCCGCGGCTGCTCGTGTTTCAAGCTCCCCGTACGCTTGTGCTGAAGAACGAGGAAGCCCATGCCGTGGATTTCCCGTGGCAATCGTACATGGGCTTCAATCGTCTGGTGCCGGCTCAACAGACCGTCGAGGCTGCGATCGAACGTCCGGGCGTGATGCCAGGGTCTGTCAGATCCAACTTTTTCTTCTGGATGCAGTCGTGGCTGTTTCCCTGCAGGCACCCGTATTTCGCGGTGTCCGCGGATGACGGCACGTTTCGTATAGAGAACCTTCCGCTCGGCGAATGGGAGTTCTGGGTCTGGCACGAACGCACAGGCTGCCTGAAAACCGAACACTGGCCGAAGGGCCGATTCACGCTGAAAATCGAAGCGGGGATGAACGAACTGGGGGTCGTCAGACTCCGCCCGGATTTGTTCGAGGAGAAGGAGGAAGGTGCAAAGGCGGAGCAGCCGGACAGTCCCATTTCGGATGACCCCGTCAAGGCGAAGAAACCAGGAACTGTTGCGGAACTGCGAGAAGCAATCAACGACCTCCGTATGCGTGCAAACTCGTTGCGTGATCCCAAATCCTTGGACGTCTTGGCCAATGCGGACTTCGAGGCGCCTCGGCAGGGCGCGTCGCTGCCAGGATGGACCTTCGCCGACGGCAACGGTATTTCGGTAGACCTTGACCCAAACCAGGACCATACGTCGAATCCCGACGACAACGGGCGTCGTGGCCACTCGTTGCGCATCCGCAGCAGTGGTCCCGTCGCATGGGTGCGCAGCAATCCGTTCTCTGCTCCCAAAACCGGCCGATTATCTGTTTGGTTTTGGCTGCGTATCGAAAATCGCGCCGACCAGCCACCGCTGCGATTGGGTATCGAAGGACGTCTGAATGACAAAACGTACTACCGTTACGCCGCGGTCGGACGAAACGACGAAGGCGAGACTCCGCCTCTGGTACCACTGGCCACCAAATGGGCACCCTGTCTGTTGCGCATTGAAAATGTTCCCACCAGCGGCTTGTCCGACCTGCGCGTGGCGGTGGATGTGGTTGGAGAAGGGGAAGTCTGGATCGACGACATCCAGGTATTCGACCTGTGGTTTGACGAGACCGAAGGCGACGAATTGATGAAGAAGCTCGTCTCAGCCGACCTGGAACTACGTAAGGGCAACGTGACCGAATGCGAACGGATCCTACGTGGCGATTGGGCCGAGTTCCTGCGACAACATGTGCAGCTCGACGAACTGCCCGTGGCGAAACCTCCGCAGGCTGGTGTGCAGCATTTGACGACCCCGCCTGAGGTTGTCACCGCAAATCGCGACCACAACAGTCGACCAACGGGCGAAATCGTCGGCCGGCTTTCGGATCAGGAAGGCGAGGCGGTTTCCGTTGCTGGCGCCGTTGTGTTCCTCTGTGATGCGAAGACCGGTTATCCAGTCCTGGCAACAACGAAGAAGCCGCTCGATCCGGACTCACCGCAAAAGAACTGGATCCGCGAAGTCTGGCACGCGGTGACGGACGAACGTGGGGGGTTCGAGTTCAAGGGAGTGCCGTTGGGACACTATCGTCTCGTTGCACAATCTTGGCTGGGTACGGAAGGCATTCCCTGGCTGGATCCTGAGCCCCGTCGGGAACCATTCGGGGACACGAGCCCCAACGTTCGGATTGACGGAATCGCGGAAGGGATCGCGTTAACGAGTGAGACGCCGGTTCGTGTCACAGTGCGAAAGCTGGGCAACGGCGTTCTGAGGATCGTCAACGACCCCAAGGAAGCCAACGCGTTCTTGCTGGTCAGTCGTCAACGCCCATTCGGTGATCCCGTCCTCGGGCCGGAGGCCTGGGGTGAGAAGTTCTTTGCCAAGCTGATTGCCATTACGCACATGTCGGAACCCTACGTAGTCTTCTCTGGTCTTCCCGACGGCCAGGACGTGCACGTGGGATTGGTCAATTACGACAATAGTGTCGGAGTCGGCGGCGGGAGCTACCGAGTGGGGCAGAAGAGAGAGGTGTCGTTGCGAATCCTTGCTAGGTGGAGCAACGGGCACTACGACCCACCCGACCGCCTGCGCAAGCTTGTAGAGCATTTCGAGGAACACTCGCTGAGCGTCTCCCAGTTGATTGGCCTGGAACTGACCGACGCGCACAACTACAAGGAACTTCGTCGAATCCTGGCCGAAGACCCCAACCGGTTGGTCGATGTCGAAGGCCTAGGCAAACTCCCATTCGTCGATCTTCTTGCAGCATCGAGCTATAAGGAATTGCGAGCCTCTCATCGAGCCCGGCGAGAGCGACGCACACGCAACACGCCCTGACGAACGCCAGTGTCGGCGTCATGCCTTTCCTTGAGACACACCGCATGCATGTTTGTGGGCTCCGCGTCGTTGATCGTCCGACGAATCGACGCCTTGACCTCATCTCTCATGATTACTCGATGGCTTTGAGTACCTCATTCAGAAGTTGGACAGCATCTTCATTGTCGGCCTGCTTGCCGAGCGCGGCTTCGATAGTTGGTCGCATCGTTCGGATCTTGTCGGGAAATCGACCGAGCACCCGCAAAGCTTCCGAGGCATCGTCAGCGAGCGGAAGCGGCGACTGAAGGTTGGTCTTGACGAATCTGGCGAGTTCGTCAATGGCCGGCTCAGCGTCATCTGCCAACGTCTTCAAGTATTGGACTTCCAGCCCTGTGAAGTGCCCACGCTTCGCAGCGACCTCTGCGATCGCCCGGGCAATATCACGACTCCATTCGCCAGCATGCGACTCTAGATCGCTTGTCAGCAATTGATAGACAACATAATCCATGTGGTCTGGGTCATCGCCTGTCAACCAGTCGTACATCACGTCGACGTATTGCCCCTCGGTCCATGATGTTCGAAGGATTTCAACAGCCGCTTCGATCATCCCATAAGCTTGCGATTCCTCCGCCCAAGCCGTGATACGCTCCGCAAATTTCCCGTGACGCTTGACGTAGAGAGCGAGGTCTCCTGGCTTGGCATGACGCTTGATGATCGCTTCCGCGAGTCTCATCGCGTCCGAATCGGTTTCTGGCGCGTGGGCGACGTAATCGATGGCCAAAACGGGATGAATCCGCATTCGCTCAGATTGCCGCCCCCCTGATATGGCACTAAAGTAGCTTGAATGCGCAGGACTCTGGGCCCCAATCTCCGCCAATTTTCTCAGGACTTGGTAGGGATACCACGTGAACAAGTAGCCGAATCGTCGATTCCATTCCTGGGGGCTGGATTTAGCAACAAGACGAAAGTCGGATAGCATTTCCAGTGCCGTGACATGATGCCCACTCCCGGTTGGTGATCGCCTCACCGCGGCGGGAGTGGTTCCACTCAGCAGTGTGATCGCAACGGCGACCTGACTGGGTGAATCCATGACGCTCTCGGCGATGGATTCCTCGGACCGATCACGCAAATCAAGCAAATGCTCCAACCGAAGATTAAGGGCTGCGAGCGCGGCCTTGCGAGTCGATTCGTCGAGCGAGACATAATTAATGACGTAGCAAAGAGTAGATGATTTCGCACTGACCGCCGATTCAAGCTGTGGTTTGCCTTCGAGCTGCTTTGATCCTTCATCGAGTTCGGTGATTAGACGTCCAAGAGCTTTAGAGACCACACTGCGTTGCAGATCGGTGACCTCGTCCCAGTTGACGCCCAACAGCGGTCCCATGGTGGGCGCCCAGAATACTGCCTGCAGATAACTAGTGTCGCCGTCCGGAATCTTGACGAACAGGTCACCGAGCCATTGGATCTGGAGGTCAAGAGGGACCGTCAACGTCCGCTTTTGTGCAACGAGAAACCAGCAGAGCAGGTTTATGTCGGACGCCTCGCTTGCATCCGCCTCGGTCAGATACTTGGCTGCTTCTCCCGCGTCTTTCACGTACGCGGCCAGGACGGTCCGCGTGCGTATCCGAGTCGGACGATCACCGTCGCGGATCAACTCGTTCATAGCCCGAAACGTCGCCGGCCATCCGTCCTCCCCGTCGGCGAGCCGTTTGTGCATCTCGGCAAACAGGAGCATCGCATAGTCACGTTTGCTGGAGTCCTCACCAGCGAGCATATCAGCCACGATCCTATCCGCTTCGGATCGGTCTACCGCCACCATGCGCTGAATGGGAATATCCAGGGCATGACGATATAGCTTGCGTAGCGGCCGTGACTGGTCCGCCAGAATCTCGTACAGCGAACTGTCGATCCAGATTGGCACATCCCCCAGTTCTTCAAAGTACATCCAGCACAGCAGTCCGCCGGCTTCAAGTGCCAGCTTCGCACCTTCGTTGGCCGGACGCGTCCCAGACAGCTCGACAACGCTCTTCGCCGCGTACTGCTTTGCCTCCGCCTGTTGCTCGAATCTCATTTGGGCCAGCCAATCCGAGAGTGTTCGGCCCTCGTAAACCGGCTCGTTGGGAATTGGGCGGGTGAGCGTCTGCAAGCGTGCGACCTGTTTCACAAGGCTCCGGACTTCGGGATGGTCGGGACCGAATTCCTCTCGGGCCGTCGCAAGTTGGCTGTTTGTCTCAGCCAGTTTGATCTGCAGGTTCAGAGTCTCCAGTTCTCTGCTCGCCTGGGCGGCACGTTCGACGGTCTCTGTTGCCGTGGGAGTTCTCTGGATTGTTGCGATCACCGTATCGGATCGCTTCACGATCACTTGCTGTGGCGTCACTTCTATTCCGTCGGACGGCGAGTCGATACGAATTTCATATTTCCCGGATCGGACCTTGATCGTATTCGGCCCTTGCTCAACGACCAGAGAGTCCACAACCTGACCGTCCTTGACAACACCTACGTGGATGTTGTCGACTTCGGACTCGATGCGGATTTCACCGCGGTCGGTCTGCAAGATGACCACGACGCCCAGGCAAACCGTAGCAGCAAGACCGAGCAACGCGATGGCAACACGCGACCAATTGGCTCGCCTCCGTGGCTTCGGGGCGTCACCCGGCATTGCTTTCTTGGGACGCCCGGCACGCTCGCCGTCCAGTTCTTCAGGCCATATCTGACCTAGGCTCGCTCGAATGCTCGCGGCCGATTGCTGGTCGTCCTCATCGTCGGTTGGCGAGTATGCGTGATCCCTCAACGCCTGAAGGTCAGCGCCGTCGGTGAACTCCTCCAGCCGCTCCGCAACCGCCTGGGCGCTCGTAACGCGGGCGTCCTGATTCTTGTTGAGCATTGACGAAACGAGTTCGACGAGCGGTTCCGGCACGTCGTCGCGAAAGTCGCTCAGCCGCGGTATCTCATCCGCAGCTAGGCGGCGCAGGTGTTCAAGGATCGGAATATCCGCAGACCTGCCGTGCGGAGGCGTGCCCGCAAGCAGCTTGAACAGCGTCGCACCGAGTGCGTAAATGTCGGCTCGCGCACCAACGTTTCTGCCATCCGCCTGTTCCGGCGCCATGTAATCGAGCGTTCCCAGCAATTGACCGACCGTTGTGTGCAAACTGACATCGCCGACGGCCGATTGGATCCGCGCCAGCCCGAAGTCGAGAATCTTGACGTTGCCCTGATCGTCGATGATCAAGTTGCTCGGTTTGATGTCGCGGTGGACGACTCCCTTCTGATGGGCGTAGGCAAGCCCTTGAGCCGCCTCGGCCGCTATCTGGCACGCATCCGCGACCGACAGGGGCCCCAATCGCCGAGAAACGCGAGTCAAGTCGACGCCATCGATCTTCTCCATCACCAAGTACGAAGTATTACGAAATTGTCCTGCATCCGTCGCCCGAACGATAGCCGGGTGATCGAGCGCACCAACCGCGCGCATTTCTCGCGCAAATCGATCGCGAGACATGCCGTGTTGCTGATGGGTTGGTAGAAGTACTTTCAGCGCCACATCGCGCCCAAGATGCATGTGTCGCGCTGCAAAAACGATGCTCATCCCGCCGCGTCCGATTACACGTTGAAGCTCGTAGTCGCCCAGTCGTGAGGGCGGCTCGTCATTCGCGTCGGCGGAGGTCCCGGAATCGTCGTCCGCAAATTGCCTCTCCGCCATATGCTCAATCCAGGCCGGCGAATCCTCTTCAGCGCCCGACTTCAGACGAAGCGTTCGGATCAAGGTGTCGCTGGCGCCGTCCAACTCGGCCAACGTATCTTCGCAAGTCGGGCAATCGACCACATGCGATTCGATCTGCTCGCTCAAATCATCACCCAGCCGCCCACCCAAATACCCGTCGAGTTGCTCTCGCGAATAGCATGAGGTCATCATCGCATGCTCCCTGGCGTGGTCACGCCGTTCCGGGACGAGAATGGCTCGTTTAACGGCAAGCCGAAGGCGTCGGCGAATACGGCCCCAGTCGCCTTCGGCTTGCCGTTAAACGAGTAAATGTGCTCACGTCCGATGTTTGTGGTATAAAGAAGTAGGAATCCCGTCCAATGTTCCTCTATAAGGTAACAACGAGTGGCGCGTGACACGTCTTTCCCAGGGAATGGATCGAACGGCTCAAGCGGCATGAGTCTTGCCGAGCGATTGAAGGACGGATCCGCATCGGCATGGGGCGACTTGGTCCGGCTGTACGGTCCGCTCGTTGACCGATGGTGCCGCAACGCGAGCGTGCCGCCGGACGCCATCCCGGACGTGGCCCAGGAGGTCTTCCTTGCCGTGTTTCGGCGAGTCGATCGTTTTGATCCGGACATTCCCAACGCGACGTTTCGAGGCTGGTTGTGGACGGTAGCGCGAAGCCGCATCGTCGAATACTATCGAAAGAGAAATGGCGGCGATGTTGCGCCTGGTGGATCCAGCGCGCTGGCCCGGCTTCAAGCCGTTGTCGATCCTGTTCCGGTCCACGAGCCAACCGAACCGGACGAAGCATCCGCGTTGCTCCGCCGAGCGTTGGAGCAAATCCGCGCCGAGTTCACGGCCGGCACATGGGATCTATTCTGGCGGGCGACCGTTCTGGGACACCCGACCGACTTGATTGCCAACGAAAACGGAATCACCCCGGCTGCAGTGCGGCAGGCAAAGAGCCGAGTCTTGAGAAGGCTGCGGAAACAGTTGGGAGACCGATGACACATCCACAAGTTTGAGTCCGCGCAATATGGCAGTTCCCATCGAAGGTTACAGCGTCGTCGCTCAAAAGGCTCGAATCATACATCTCTTGGAGGATGACGCCATCGAGATACCTAATGCTACTGCGTTGGGTGATGACGATATCTGGCGTTGCTGTTTCATGGCGGAAGCGGACGCCCGGGCGTTCATCCAGTCGCTTGAGAAGCTGGATTTGAACGTCTCGCAAGGACCGGACTCGGATGTGGTGTTGGTGAACGAGTTTGACCGCTCTGTCGATCCCTACTGCGAATGGTTGGTCACGGCGAAATGGGAAAAAGCAGTGATCGCTTGGAAGGCGGGAACTCGTCCGGAATCGATCGTCGCACGCGAAGGTTGGGACCCCAAGGTTGGCTCTGGGTTGTCTTTTCATGATCCCCGTTCGTTGGACAACCTCGAATTCCTGCGACTGGAAGATAACATCGAAGTCTTTCTGAACAAAGAAACCGGCGAGGAAGTCTATATTGGCCGTACTTCCACACCCGTCCAAGCCCTGTTCAAGACGGCCTCGCAAGCGATCAGCAAACATTTCGTGACGGCGGGCGAAGAACCGGTCAGCGGCAAAGAGGCCGAAGCGGTTGCCGGCGCCGTTGAGATGCTGGAAAGGGTGATTGCCGAAGCGCCCGGTTGGTGGAACGCACTTTGGTATCACGGCAAAGGTCAGTTGGCGCTTGGCAACTATGAACTTGCGTATCAATCACTTCGGCGTGCGTTCGATCTGGAAAAGGGCGTCGAGGCTGTTCCCCGGGAACTGGCCGGAGTGTGTCTGGAACTGGGCAAGTTCGACGAGGCAGTCAGCGTTGCCGAACAGGCCACCACGCTTGAACCCGACAACGCAGGCCTCATTGGAAACCTCGCGCTCGCCTATCTGCTGGCAGGTCGACTCGCAGAGGCGAGAAAGTCGATCGTGGCCGCAATCAAGATCGACCGTAGCGACAATATCAATGAATACCTCGGTCAAATAATAACCGAAGTCGCAGATGGAAAGCGACCGCAACCGAACTCGCTGGCGGACCTTTCGTAGACGCCCCTGATACCTCATGACATCTGAAATTGTCAGTAGGATGGGCATTCCTGCCCGTCTGCTTGGGGTCGGGCAGGAATGCCCAACCTACAAAGACAACTGACGTGAGGTACTAGTCTCCGTGCCCGTTGGATGTATCGTATTTGCCGATTTCGCAGTTCGGCAAGGACTCGCCCAGCACGTTCAACCTTACATCAGTCACACCATCGGTGCGAAAGAACTGCAACGTCTGAAGATTCTGCAAATCCTCAAGGATCTTTAATCCATCATCGGTAATCTGTGTGTTATCGAACGTTAGATGCTGCAGATTGTGTAGGTCCACAAAGTGCGTGAGTCCGCTGTCCGTGATTGGGTCGAAGGTAACGACCGTGGGTGAGCCAACCCCACTGCGTTCGTGAAGCTGGATACCCGCGCCGACTCGCAAGGATCGAAGCTTCGAAAGTTGCCCGACCTGGGCAAGGCCTTCATCTGTCACTGCGGTCCCTATCAGCACAAGCTCCTCGAAACGCTCGCACTCGCAGAGGTGCTTCAAGCCCTCGCCGGTCACGTTTGTATTGAACAGCGACAAGCTGCGGAGATCCCGCAATGGACTTAGCAACTGGATCGTCGCGTCGGTCACCTCGTGCCCCGTCAAATACACACCGATTACTGGGTTGTCGGGGTTCTGATCATCTGTGATGACGCGACCGTTAAGATGTCGGATTTCCTTGAGGGCGCGTTCGACAAAATCGCTTTCCGTATGCGAGGGATCGACGCGCGGAGAATCGGGAGTAAACCAGGCAACGACTTCCTCGTTGTTGGCCGCCCGCCAGAAACGCACCGTGCCGTCTTGACTACCAGAGACCAGCGTTCCGCCATCGGGCGAGAACGCGAGACACAATACTGAATCCGTATGGCCAGCCAGGATCGCTCGCTGCTGGCCGGTCGTGATATCCCAGAGTCTGACAGTGCGATCGTGGCTTGCCGTCGCGATTGTCAACCCGTCACCGGCAAAGGCGATAGCCTCCACTCCGTTCGCGTGGCCCCGCAACGCAAGGTGATGTTCCCCATCCGGTAGCCAGAGGTGCCCGGCATCGTCGCGACCTGCCACTGCGACCAGGCCGTCGTTGGAAGAAAAGGCGATCGCGCCTCCGGCGTACCGCCCAAGTCGTCGCGACTCGCCGGTCGTGAGATCGAGCAGTTGCACGAAGCGGCCGGCCGAACCCAATGTCTTCCCGTCAGCCGAAAATGCGACATCGAACACCGCAAAAGGCTGGCCTCGGTCATCCAAGTGTTCATAGGCTTGTGTCAACTCGCGCGTCTTCAAGTTCCATAACATGACGACACCGTTTGAGTCACCGGACGCGAGTGAAAGGCCATCGGGAGAGAATCCCAGGCAACGCACTTCTGTATCATGGCCTTCGAGTGTCGCAAGTGTGCTCCAATCCGTGGTGTCCCACAAACGAACCGTGCGGTCGCGACTGGCACTGGCCAGCAACTTGCCCGTAGGTGAAAAAGCCGAACAGAGTATCGCTGATGTGTGCCCTTTGAGGTCTCGCTCGATTTCGCCAGTATTGGCGTCGATGAGCCGTAGCCCAGATCCCCATGTTCCCAGAGCGACGGTCTTACCGTCCGGTGACCACGCCACGGACAAGACACCTTGTCCGATTTCGGCGATAGTGGTGTCGTCGTTGTCCTCTTCTTTGTCGAGCGTCCACAACTTTGCGGTTCCGTCATACGACCCCGAAACAGCCGCCGGCCTATTGTCCAGGAATCGTACGGATCCCACATAACCGGAATGGCCTCGAAAGACGCGTAACGGTGTACCTGTCGCCACGTCCCAGAGGCGAATCGTCTGATCGCGGCTTCCGCTGAGTAGTTGCGTTCCGTCGCGAGAAAATTCTACGGATTGGACAATTCCGTCGTGGCCCAAGAACCTGGCCACATGCTCGCCGGTGTCCGCATCCCAAAGCTCCACGGCGCCGCCATCGTCGCTGGTGCCAGCCGCGAGCATGCCTCCATCGGGAGAGAAGGCAAGGGAGTATGCCCGCTGGTTCTTGGTTTTGTGGATCTTGTGAACGACCGTTTGCGATTTCACATCCCAAAGCCGAATCGTCCGATCCAGGCTGGACGATGCCAGCGTGTCACCATCCGGAGAAAAGGCAAGCGAGAACACTACGTCCGTATGTCCTTCAAAACTCGACACGGTCTCGCCAGATTCTACGTCGCAAACACGAATCGAATGCTCTTTGTCCGCCGTCGCGATTAGTTTGCCGTTTGGAGAGACTGCTAGTGCTTGCAGTTGAATCGCATGTGTATCGAGCGTCGCAAGCGACTCTTCAGTAACCAGGTTGGAGCCCTGGTCCAGGGCATTCTCGAAGTCCCAGACTCGAACTGTGTTGTCGTAGCTCCCTGTGATGAGCCGCTTGCCGTCAGGCGTGATGGCGACGTGAAAAACACCTTTCTCGTGATCCCGGAAGACGGCCTTGAGTTGTCCATCCGTCAGATCCCAAGCTCTCGCGGTCGCGTCACTACCTCCAGTGATGAGGTATCGGCCGTCCGGAGTGACGTCCATGCTGTACACCCTGCCGCCGTGCCGACAAGTCAATGCTCCTTGTTGATGAACGATTCGCCAGAGATAGTACCAGTCGAATCCACGCAGGTCCGCTCCAGGTCTGTCTGGACCGTTCTTGGTGAGAAGACTGGACGCGGCGCGATAATTGCCCCGGCCCGCGGCCTCCACTGCGAGGTTCATCCTTGCGATGTAGAGATTGTGGGCTTCCCTCGCGCGAGCCGCCTCGGCCGCGTTTGCCTGTTCCTGTGCCGCCCGCGCATGTTGTAGCGCATTGCCACGTTCGACCTGCGCAGCGTTGGCGTTTCGCTCGGCCTGCTCTCTAGCTACGTGCTCCTTGATGCGGAAGTACTCGGCTCGGATCCACTGGGAGGAGACGGCCAGGAATGCGAAAACCATCACCGCCCACAGCGCTGCCAAAGCCGGGTTGCGACGACACCATCGCCACGTTCGCTCCGGCAAACTGATCCGGCGCGCTCGAATCGGCTCATTGGACTGGTACCGTCGCAAGTCGTCGGCGAACTCCTTCGCGCTGCGATACCGCTTGTGCGGTTCCTTCTGAAGGCACTTCAGGCAAATCGTTTCCAGGTCGCGCGAGACGCCTGGATTCAACAGCCGGGGCGAAACCGCTTCACGCTGCTGGACCTGGAGAATCGTATCGACGGGCGTCGCGGAAAGAAATGGCGGGCGGCCGGTCAGCAACTCGTACATGACAGCACCCAGCGAATAGACGTCGCTGGCGGGCCCGAGGAGACCCTGGTTTCCCATTGCTTGTTCCGGCGGCATGTAGCAAGGCGTGCCGAGGATCTGGCCCGTTGTCGTCAAGTGCTGATCGTTGGTTACCTGCTTTGCGAGGCCAAAGTCCGTGATGCGAGGCTGATCGGATTCGTCGATCAGGATGTTTGACGGCTTGATATCGCGATGCAATACGCCTTTTTGGTGTGCGAAATGAACTGCATCAGCGACCGTTATCAAATAGTCGATAGCCCTTGCCAAAACAAGCGGTTGTCTTCGGATGTGTTCCGCCAGACTTCTGCCTTGGACGTAGTCCATGGAGAAATAATGGTGGCCGTCCTGCTGGCCCACCTCGTGAATGGCCACGATGTTCGGATGCTGAAGAGCTGCCGCGGCTCTTGCTTCGGTGTGAAACCGCTCGACGACATCCTCCGAGGCCAATTGCCCGGCCAGTATCACCTTCACTGCGACGACGCGATTCAGCTTCGTCTGTCTTGCCCTATATATCACTCCCATTCCGCCCCGAGCAATTTCTTCCAGCAAGAGGTAGTCGCCGAAGTACTTGAGGGTCGTGCCGGACGAGAGCGCCGTTTGTGCTGTATCCAAGTCGTTGCCGGCTTGCGTTACCTGCAGCGGCGCGACCTCGGAGGCGTTGGCAACTGGGGCCAGCGAGTCGGCCAATCCTGCAAAGTGCCTCCGGTTGTCGATAAACGCTCGCAACTCGTCCGCGACGTCCGCGTGGTGATCCAGAAAATCGCTTTCGTCAAACGCTTCGTCGGACTGGATCGCGTCCAGATAATCCGCGATTGCCGAATCAACACGTTCTTCGTGGGAAGGTGGATTGTGTTGGTCTGTGTTCATGTCCTGTTTGATTCTGACGGAAACGAACGATCTGTGCTGGAAAACCCGATTAGTTGGACAGGGCCACTTTGGCGCGAAGTCCGCGAATCCACTAGCCCGAAGCGCAAGCGAGGGAACACATTGCGGTAAATCCCTCGCTGGCGCGTCGGGCTAGTGTTAGACAGTGAAGGTCACTCCGCCTGTGCTCCCAACTCCTCACGCAACTTCTGCAACCCTCGTTTCAGCAGACCCGCCACGGCTGTTCGGCTGCGGCCCATATGCTGGGCGATTTCGGAGACTGACCAGTCGTGCCAGTGTTGCAGCACAAGGGCCTCGCGTTGAGCGTCAGGAAGGCGCGCCAATGCGTCGCTCAGCCGCAAACCTTCTTCGTTCCGCTGTACAGTCATACTGGGCGACGATTGCTCGGCAACGATGCATGCCTCCAGCCGAACGGTCGATTGGTTCAGCGATGCCTCAAGCTGCTGTTCCCTGGCAATGTCTCGTTTCCCACGGCGAAACGCCTTGACCTGATCCAACAGATTGTGAACCAGAATCCGCTTCAGCCACGCCGCAAATTCGGCCCGTTTCGTCCCGCGGAATTGCCCGCGCTGCTCGTGCGCCTCCAGCAACGTCTGCTGCACAATATCAGATGCATCCACCTTCGCCTGTAGTCGAGGTTCGAGCTGCAAACGCGCGATAGTCATCAAGTAATTCCTAAAGTCCCCAGGATCGAACGGCTGGTTCTGGCTGCCTTGGTTCATGCCGTACCCTTACCTGTTCGGGCGACGTCCAGCAGATTAAGGGGCGCGCGATTTTTTGGATTTCTTGGCCAGATTCCATTCGGCGCACGAGGAAACATTCGAAGAAGATGCTTCCGACTTCGCAAGTGAATACCAGAGAATACCTTACGACATCGACATTTGACAGCGCCGCCCGGCTTTGAGGATGCTGTAGTGCGCGTTGGAGAGGTGCCGGCAGGCCAAATTCGTGAACCGGTCTGGAACCGAGACGTCGATCGTAGCGTCAGCTACTCGAGTTCCTTCGCATCCGGATATTCGGCCAGGAAACGCTTGAGCTCATCCTGTACGCCGTCAGCCGATTCCAGGTCGATGTCGTCGATCAGCCAGTTTCCATCAAACGACTTCAGTGTGAATACCATCGCACGTCGCTCACTGCGATACGAAATCGCCGCCGATGTGACTCCGAATGCGGATGTATCTGTCACGTAGGTTCTATTGAGTTTGAGTTCTCGAAATCCATCCAATTCACGAACGTCGTCCGAAGTTGGCTGTCGTTGCAGTTTCTGCACCAGTTCGGACTTTCCGGCGGCGGCGAGTGCGAGGTAGGCCTCGATTGTCTGTTGGGGCGAACGATTGGGATCCGTGACCAACGATGTGTACCCCTGCTGTGCGCTTTCTTCAAGGGTAATCGCGGCTTGGAGTGCCTCGTATCGGTTTTCAACGAAATACCCATCGGGGACCGTAAGCTCAAACAAGTCCTCAGGTACATGGGTGTTGAACCCGAAATCGCACATCACGCGATTGCCACCTGCTACGATCTTGATGGGAAGTCGCGTTGATGGATCGACCCAGACCAACATCGGCTTCTCGTCAGGCAGTCCCGTTTCGAGAACCTCGAATCCAACCGCTCGTTTTCCATCTATGGTGCGTTTCCCGATCTCCTTTACGGATGACTCGGCGATCGTAGTAAGTCGACCGTAAATATCGATCGCTTTGCGTTCCTCGCCCGAGTTGTCGTGCGAAAACACAGCCGTTCGGTCATTGTGATTGATCAGCAAAACCGTTTTCTTGTCGGGGACACGAATCCGCGTATGGCCGGGCCAATCGGCACGCTCTCGAGTACCCGAGACAACGTGTCGAGTCGTAATCCTATTATCTTTGTCGCCACTGATGAAGTTATACGTCACGGTGCGCAGTTGCCTGATCTGTTGCTGTACTTCGGCGAACGCTACCGAGCCTCGGCTCAGCACAGCGAAACACGCGACCATCACAATCATTGCTGCCGCGCAGCCGCCCAGGGCAAGCCGCCAAGTGATCCGACGGGCATTCCGTTTGGTTTCAACTGGAGTGGTCTTGGGCTGTCGATCGACCAATGCGCTACGAGACCTGGAAATAGCACGTCGAGTTGAATCCTCCGACGGCGTGATGTTCTTGAGTTGATCGACCTGCTGCAGGATATCTTCGTGTGAACCAGTCATTTGGATTCCTCCTTACAAACTGCATGCGAACCGCCGAGCAAATCTCGGAGTTGGCTTATCGCTTTGCTGCAGATGGCACGCACCTGGTGGGGCGTTTTGCCCAATTGCGACGCAATCGCATCGTAAGATTCACCGTCCAGTCGATGCAGGACAATCACCTGACGACTGAGATCCGACATCTTGTCCAACGCCTGTAAAACGCGGGCGTGTTGTTCCTCACGTTCGAGCATGTCCGCCGGTGACGTGTTTCGAGCGATCGGCTCGTCTGTCAGGCTTTGCGAACGGATAGTCCGCCGCTGTTTTCGTCTCCATTCGAAAGCCAAATTCGTAGCCGCTCGAATCGCGTAAGCCGTTTGATCGTTCGCTTGGTCAAAAGACTCGGATTTGCTCAATCGAATGAACAGCTCTTGCATGAGGTCCTCGGCCGTGTTCTCGCACAGAGTCAGTCGGGTCAGCAGCACGTGAATGCGTCTCCCGTCCGATTCGAGCAGATTCAACAGCCGCTGGATCCGGTTGCTCATCGTTTTCCCCAATGCACGCCCTGTTGGATGCTCGCTCTCTATAGCATTGGATGGTCGTCTTGGCTGCGGCGCAACCTCCTAGTCCAAATTCTGCCGAAAAAAGCGAATTTGCCCAATTGTGAGTCAAGCGGAAGGTCTGAGCTCGACGGGGTCCGCACCAAATGGCATCTCCTGCTTCTGCCCAGATCGTGGGATCGTACGGTGTTGTACGAGGACAATCCGTGGTCGTCCTGAATCAGTGGGGAATACCAGGCGCGATTCAGCCCCACGGATTCAGGACAGCCACAGATCAGGTGGAAACGTTCGACCTCGAAGGCAACGTGACTTAGCCAGAATACTGTTTGGTGCTAGTGGTCGCCATTGCTTTCGGCGAGTTCGCTTTCACTGGCCAGGATTCCTGCCATCCGTTGCCGAAGCCGGACCAGTTGATCCTCCTGCTTCTTGCTGAATGAACCAAGTCGTTGGGCGTAGGTGTCCATCCAAGTGATCAAGCGATCTTTCTCGTCGGGCCCGAGTACAACGTCGTAGTGCCCCCCTTCCATCAGTTTCAGGATCGGATTCGCCGCAGCGGCACATCCGCCAACCGTCGAGCGACCTTGGCGGAATCGCGTGACGACGTGCGCTCGCAAACTGGGATCGCCGTAATTGACCAGACTGTCGTATGACTTGTCCGCAGTCAGGACGAACGTTGCACACTCTCCGTCAGGCTTGTGACACTCGACACAGCGGCGTTCCAACACGGGCTGCACGAGCACCTGGTAGTCTAATGGCCACGAGCCTTTTGGCCCAAGCGAAATCTTCGAGGGCTCTCGCTCGGCCGCAAGCGACGATCGGTTCGGCGGGCTCGTATTCCGTGGCTCATGGCAACCGACGCACGTGAACGTTTGGCCCGGCTGGACGTAGGTCACGCTCCGCATCGTCTGAACGGCCTTTCCGTCACCGTCCAAAGCCTGCATGAAGAAATTCACACCCGACGGGACTTGGAAGTAGGCTGATCCGTCCTCTTCGACGGGAACCGTCCCCATGACGAACTTCCCTGGGTCGTCGTGCGTCAGGCCGATCGGCGGGTTGTGCATGACCGGGTGGGTCTTGACCGGGATGCCCACCAGCCGCAGCTTGCGGATTGTCCCTCGCGGGATCGCTTCGAGTCCACGATACACGTCGAGAACGAGCATCTGGCCCGTCTGGGACGCGTCCCAGTCGACCGATGAAGCCACCTCGGCGGGGCGATTGCGACGGCGGATGGACAGCGGATACATGCACGAGATCTCAGGGTCGCGATGAATCAGATTGAGGTTGCCGAAGGCGTCGAAAAGGTAGATCCCAAAGCCGGTAAACTTCCTCGCCATTTGTCGGAGCGGCTGATTGCTCCATGCGACCAAGTAGTAGTCCTCCGTAAGTGGACAAGGATTCGCGAAAAAGCTCTCAGGCCATCCTTCAATCTCTGGGAAAGGCACTTCAGGAGTCAATCGTGTGATTGGTGCGTCGCCCCCATCTCCCTTGGCCACGTCCAGCAGCACGAGGCTCCCACCGGTGCCCGCGTGATGCGCGGAAGCGGTGAAAACGATCTTCTGAGAGCCGGGGATGCTGCGCGGCTCGAACGTCGAAAAGGGCTTCTGATCGTAGTTGCCGAACACCGCCCGCATGTTGGTACCATCCGGGAGCGTCGACCAGAGACTCATGAAGGGCTGACCACTGCGATCGACGTAATCCCAACGAGCGTAGAGGATGCGGCCGTCGTGATGCACGCTGGGCGTCCACTCGAATTCTTCAAAAGCGGAAATCTGCCGTAGGTTGCCACCGTCGGCGTCCATCACGTGCAGAGTATACACGGCCACCGGCCGCTCCGGGCCGCCGCCGCAACGGACGTAGCTGTCGGGGAGGGCCCCGTCGATGCTGGCCATCCCGCTGGCTTTGCCGCACTGGATGTATTGTCCCCGTCGCGTGGAAAGAAAGACGATCTCGCCGTTGGGAAGATAGCGGCCATCGAAGTCGTCGTACTTGCCACGGGTCAGCCGCCTGAGATCTGTGCCGTCCAGATTCATCTCATAGAGATGATAGAAGGCGTCTTCCGGGATGTTGCCCTTGTCCAGCTTGTTCTTCTCGCCATGCAGGCCGGGATAGAACTTCCCGTAGCTGAAGAGGACCTTTTGGGCGTCGTGGGAAATATCGGGCCGGAGGATGTTCCCCGGCGGAAGATCAAGGGTCAAGCAACGGAGTTTCGCGTGATCGGTCTTGAAGTCCTCGAGGATGTACAACCCACCGCCCGGGCGCGACCACCAGCCATAGTACTGGTCCGACATGTGAGCGTAGGCCGACGGATGACGCTTCACAAACAGCAAGTCGTCAAAGTCCAACACCGGATTCGACAAGCTCATGTTGTGGATCGCGCGGCGAACCTGCAAATACAACTGCCTGCGATTGTGCTCGGGCATGTCGGTCGGCTGCTGCAATTGTTGAGCGACCTTCTGGAGCGTCTCGATCTCTGCCCCCACGTCCACGCCCATTTGCATGAGGTCCGCCGCTAACAACAAGCCGCGCTGGACGGCTACGGACGTTGCATAACCTTCCACGCGCTGCGTGGTTGGCAGAATCGGGGAACCCGAATTGTGAGCCGGGAGCGACCGCGTCGAGTGCTCGCACGTGCTGCTCTGGGTGGCGAGGTCGGTCTCCACGGAACGATTCGTTTCTGTGTAGAATCCCGTCTCGTAAACCTCGACCTCGTCGAGATGGAGGCAGGTTCTCCCTGGTAGTTGGATCCGCACGTACCTTGCCGTGGCTCCAATAAGATCGACGACCAGCGGCTTGGCGTCCGTGTGACCGTAGAACACCGTTCCGTTGTGCTGATACACTTCTTCCCACTCGTTGGCATCGCCGGAGACCAGGATCGCGAGCCTCGAAGCCCGGCCAGCCGTGTGGTCGCATCGGTTGTATATGTGAATCTGATCCAGCCGCATGGACCGCTTCAAATCGATCTGCCACCAGGGGTCGTCTTCCAGGGCCGTGTGGAATCCCCACTTCCCATTCATAATGCCGTCGCACCCGCCCGCCGCGTCTTCCTCCGCAGTGACGCTTCCCGTACGAGCTACGGGAATCCCTCGAACCGCGTTTTCACCGAGCCAGTCCGCTTCGAGTTGTCCTGCGGTGAGAACTGCCGGTTCTGCCTGGGACAGGATCCCACTGGAATTAGTGGTCGCCTCTTGCGCGGCACCGACAGACAGAGCCAGCCAGACGCTGAGCGTTACGAGGGAATGCGTGGGACGCATAGCGATTTCCTCTGCAGAAGACGTGGAGCGTCCATGTGGCCTTGCGGTAAGCTACAAAGCCATCACCGATCATTCTATCAGAACACCAGTGACCTGCCAGTTGAGCCCTCGGTACGGGGCCCGGCGATCGTCATCCGGATGTCCATTGCATCTACCCTGCCAAGTCCTTCCTACACGTCGATGAAGATGCGCGGGTGATCGACGTGACGCAGCCGGACGGCCTGGCAAGACAATCGGATCACCAAGCCCGGCGAAGAGGTCTTTCGTTCTGAACCAAACGGCATAACCTTCCCAGCCGATAGACACAACTCTTTTCCGCTTCTTCCCCGGCGACTCCTCCGAAGTTGCCCTGGGGTGCTGGCAGAGGGCGGGGACAGACGAGCATCAGCAGAAGCGATAACCTGGCTGCTGCACTCATCCCATCGTACTTTCTCATTTGGCATGTGGCGAAACTGCCGCGGTGAAAACCAGTCGACGAGTTCACTCCAATGTTGGGCGGACGACTTCGCCGCGCAGTTGGGCCTCGCCTCCCTCTTTCTCGTACACGCCGTAGAACATGGAACACGAATCGAGCCAGACCGTGAGTCGGTGCATGTCTTCGGGCGGCAGCCGCACGTCGTAATGGCCCTTGGTCAGCAGTTCGTAGAGCTTCGACGCCCGTGCGCCGAACTCGCCGGGCGTCGTCCGATGACTTCGTCCATCGTCGGCGCCGTATTCGTAGAATCCGTATTCCTGAGCCAGGCTGACGTAGGACGCGTAGTAGGTTGTGGGCAGGTCCATGTAGGCTTCGCCCAGCACGCGCACCGGCTCGGCGTCCAACGGGCAGGCCGTGTCGCGGTTCTTCGCGTGGCAGTCAGTGCAGTGTTTGTTCAAAACGGGTTGGACCAGCCGGGCGTAGCTGAAAGGATTTGTCCCGTCCACGTCCGGCTGTAATCTCGACGGAGATCGCCGCATCGCGATCGGTTCAAGCGGGAAGTTGCGCGGCGTGCGGTGTTTCGGCTCGTGACAGCCCTGGCAAACGCGGGTCTCGCCGGGCTGGAAATGGGTTCCCGATCGCATGGACTGCACCGCTAGACCCTTGTCGTCCAGGGCCTGGAAGAATACCTCCCTGCCGGCAGGCAGCACGAGGTGCGCGCTGCCGTCGGCCTCGACCGGCACGGTACCCAGAACGGCTCGGCCCGTGTTGACCGAACCGGTCCTCGGCACCTGGATGCCGTTGTTACGGGCGGCGGGCGCCACGGAAAGAGGCAAGATCTGCCACACCCGCAGGCTGCTGATCTTCACGTCCTCGGGCCAAGGCATCAAACTGTCGTAGACGTCCATCACGGCTACGGTGGCCTCCGCCGGGCGAGCGTCCGCTAGGCGCTGCCAGTGTTCGGTCGCCACAGGCGGCGTTCGGCCCGGAATAAGCGGAATCGGCTGGTGACAGGAGATCTGCGGGTCGCGGTACACCAGTTCCAGGTTTCCGAACGCATCGACCAGGTAGATGCCGTCGTTGGCCTTCGCGTAAGAAGGCTTCGGGGCGCCCGGGGACGCCCGCCTGGTGCCCGCGTCGTAAACGCACAGATGATAGTCCTCGCTCAGAGGCCAAGCGGCGCCGAAGGTTTCCGTGCCGCGGTCCGCCGTCTCGGGAAAGCCGACACCGGGCGTCAGCCGCTTGAGTGGCGACCCGGCGTCATCGTCGCGCACGCGCGGATCGATGATCACCAGCGAGCCGAACGCCTGGCCATGGTGCGGCGCCGCGGTGGCCACGAATTTTGGCGAGTTGGGAATGGCCCGCAGGTTCAGCTCCATGTCGGGCCGGTTTCGTTTCCACGCATAATTGCCGTGTATGGGACGGGGATCACAGCCGTCCACGGTGGTGATCCAGGGCATGTGGGCGGCGGAGAAATGGCGGTCCACGTAATCCCATCGGGTCCAGGCGATGCGACCGTCGTGCGTCACACTCGGATGCCACTCGTTGGTCTCGTGCGGGCTGAGGCAGCGGATGTCGCTGCCATCGGCGGTCATGTCGTACAGCGTGTATGTCGGGCAGACGCGGCCGCAGCGCAAGTAACCACCACGCCGCTCGGAGATGAAGGCGATCCGGCCGCTGGGCAGCCAGCGCGGATCGAAGTCGTTCCATGTGCCGTCGGTCAATTGCACCAAATCGGAGCCGTCCACGTTGACTTTGAAAATGTGGTAACAGCGTCCTTCGGCCCAGTGGCCGCGCCCTGGGTCCGTGTGATGAACGTGGTTGCGGTCGCCCGTGCACTCCACGTAAGCGAACACGATGCTGTTGCCGTCGCTGGAGAGGTCGGGCGACAGGAACGATCCCCCCTCCGTCTCGTCGCCGGTCAAATGGCCCATCCCGTCGTAGCGGATCTTCCACGGCTTGTTCGGGCCGCCACTGAGCTTCTGCCCCTTCAGACGCCCGGTGCGGACTACGCCGTCGGCCAGCACGTCGCGCACGCGCGGTCCGGAAAAAGGGGACAGGTCCAATTTGCCGGAACGGCCCGGAGGGTGCTGCGCACAAATTGGACCTGTCCCCTTTTTCCTGGGTCCGAACGGGTCGGATAACGAGTACAAACCTCCGCCCGGCCGAGCGGCGATCCCGTAGTACTGATCGCACATGTGCGGATAGATCGCGCGGTGGCGCTTGACGAACAGCAGTTCCTGGAAGTCCAAGAGCGGATTGCGAAAGGCAATCTGCCGACGCAGGCGACAGAGATCGGCATAAAGCACGTACCGGGCCTCGCCGTGGTCCGGGCCGACGGCTGCGACGGCCTTCTGGAGCGCAGCCAGATGGAGTTCGGCTTCGGACAGGTCGGAGCCTCCCAGTCGCTTTACGTCCGCCAGCAGAGCCGCCGTGCGGCGAAGAACGACGTCGGTCGGGTCGCGGTCGCCGGGCAAGATCAGGGCATCCGGCCGTAACGTCTGCTCGGCCACTTCGTCGAACCATGCGCGGTTGTCCAGCTCGTCGGTCAGCACAGCGAACTGTCCCTCCCATTCCGTCTCCAAGAAAACGGCTTGCCACTGATCGAGGTATTCCCTCATCCCTGCCAGCGATCGCAGCAACGATCGCCGCGCTGCGAGGATCTCCTCGGAGATCGCCGGCAACTCCGCAATGGCCTTTTCGTCCTGCTTCGCGATTGCGGCCAGCACCCCGTTCCATCTCGGCTCCGCGTCGGCAATCTGTCTCGGCAAACCGTCAGCAACGGAGAACCGGCCGGGCAAGGCCGCGGCCAACAGCTCGACCGCGGATCGCAACTCTGCGATCCTTCCAGGGTGTACCGCCTTGCCGGGTGCGGCGCACTGGCCCGCCCAGCGCCTCAGATCGGTCCAACGGACGTCGGCCGAGGGCACCTTCGAGCGGATCATCTCCGCGGCTTGCCGTTCACACCCACTGCGCAACTCGCCCAGCCAAATGCGGCGACACGTGTAGACGATGTCTTCGAAGCGCCGAGCCCGAGCGTACAGTTCCAGCCACTTCGGCTCGGTCGCGGGAGGCCCATTACGGACCATATCGTTGAGTTCCTCGTTCAAACCGGCGTCGGCCTCGCCGATCCGCTTCAAGGTCAGGCCCATGATCCAGCGTTCGAAGTGCGGGTTGCCGCCTTGGAGAAACCAATCGAGGTAGCGGACGCCCGGCAGGTCTTGATAGAACCACGCGCACTCGGTGGGCCAGTCGGCTTGCATCTTGCGCCAGACTGCCGGCAGCGGAGTGGATGTCAGCTTACCTTCCTGAGCACCCTTGAGCCCCTCGGCGCAGTTGACCCGCGTGAAGAGCATGGTCTCGGCCCAAGTGGCCTTCTTCGCGTAGACCTGGTTTGGATCCAGTGGCTTGGAGTCCGCCGCCCAACCGGTCACATCGGGTGCCAAGCCGAGCAACACCGCCGCCGTAACGAGCCATCGCGATAACATGCTATGGTCCTCCGAGTTCATCGAAAGACAGGAGATCTGACTTGCCGCAGATGTGCGCCAGCAGGACTGATTGTACGCGGTGAAGATGAAGGTCCAATACAGCGGGAAGCAGTAGCGCGACACCTAATCTCTGGGAGAAGACGTCTGTACTTCTTTCAACGCCTATCCGGAACGGCGATCGAAGTTGCGGCAGCGAATTCATCAACATCGGCAACAGTTGCCTGCACATTCGCCTGAAAGTTGTACTTGGTATTGAATTCGTCATGTACTGAAGAAAGAACTGTTGCGTGCGTGACAAGTCCCATCTTCTTCATATGTATTCCTCCTCGCGTGCTTTCGCATGAGAACACGAACGGGCGGCTCCCGATCGTCTTCTCGATGACGTGACAGCCCTGATTATCTGCCGTCTACACGTATTCCCACTCGTTCTTCAGCCACTTGTAGTTGTCGGGCAGTTTCGCCCACATCTGTTCGACTGCTTCGTCTAGCTGGCGTCTTTCGGCCACGTCCAATTCGCGGCGTTCGCTAACCGCCTTGGCGGCGTTGTAGACCTGATCCTTAGTGGCCAGCCCCGGGATGGCGCATGTCAGGGCGTCGTTGCACAAGACGTAACGAAGGGTGAGTCGCGCTCGTTGATCGTCTTCATTCTTGACGCGCGAGTCGGATGCGTCGTGCGCCCTGAATAGGGAACCGCCGGCAAACGGCTTGATGCCCACCCAACCGGCATGGCTCTTCTTTACCACATCGATCAAGCTGTACGTGCTGTCCCCTTCCTGCTCGGCGACCGTGTGCCAGCCGCCTTTGCTCCTTTCGACTCGCATGTGGGCCTTCTTCGACCCAGCGGTGTAGGGGAGCACGATCGCCTGGATCGTCTGCGGATAGGTCTGAATCATCCGCATCGCCCAATCCTGTTTGTGCGTGGACATCCCGCCGAATCGTACTTTTCCGGCCTTCTTCGCCTTATCCAGCGCCTCGACCATCGCCTCTTCATGAGCGACCGTATGGTCGGTGTGGGGCTGCCAATAGCACGTGGGTCTCCATAAGTCAACGTAGTCCAGCTTTGCCCGAGCCATCAGGTCGTCGAGTGCCCCGAGGAGTTTTTCCGCAGTCCGCCATTCGGCGAAGCGCATCTCGTGTTCGTAAAACGAGAAGCCCAAGTACATCTTTTCCCGCCGGTCGCGGAGCGCTTTGGCGTAGGCGAGGACCTCGTCCTCGGCGCAGGCGTCGATGTAATTGATGCCGCATTCAATGCACGCGCTGACCACATCGCGCCGGTTCTTGGCGAACGCCTCGGTGCCGTATTGATAAGGAACTTTCCTCCAATGCCCTCCCAAACTGATCGCCGAGAGCATGAGGCCCGTCTCGCCCAGCGGTCGGTACTCCATGCTTTCGCTGTAACTGCGCGTTCTCTTGGCGGCTTCCGCCGCATTCAAGCCAACGGCCATCCCGGCCGCCGCCAACGTGCCGTCGCGAACGAATCTCCGCCGGCTGATCTGGTCGTTCGACATGGATGCGTCTCCCGTTATTGGACTGGAGTACGGCACCGGTCCCTCGAGGCACCTTCCATCGTGTTGGGCATCTGCTCAAACATCGCTCACTAACACGCGTTTGGCATTGTCGTGAAAGATCGCCTTAAGCACCGATTCATCCAGGATCATCTTCCGCAAGAAGTCTTTCAGACGAGTGGTGTAACACACGCCTCGCGGCTTGTCGTCCCGGCCGCTGCCTCCTCGGCCGTCCCAGCACGGGCAGTCGGTGCCGAAAAGTAATTGCTTCCAGTGCCGCTCGAAGAATCCCGCTGTATAGTCTTCGTCGCGAGTCAGCGCGCGGTAACCGCTGCCCGCCGAGAGGTCGGCGTAGAGGTTGGGGTACTCGCCCAGCAAGCGGTCGAGCAGCCCTCCCGGCTTCACAGGCCCTGTTGGGTAAAGCGTCGCTTCGGGCGGTGGAACCTCGGCGCTGATGTTCGCCCACCACGTCTGGGCGTGACCAATGATACGCACGCGTTGGTATCGTTTAAGATAACGCTCCAGATGTTCGGCCATGCCTTGGTTGTAGCCCTTCTTGCCGTCCTGGAAGTGGACTAGGATTGGCCAATCGAGTTCATCGCAAAGGGCGATCAAGTTCTCGATGCGGCGGTCGCCAAAGGGCACGTGTTCTTTCTGCTCCCCAACGCCTCGGAAGCCCAATTCGCGGTAGCGGCGGATGCGGTCCAGCGAGTCCGGTTGCCGGACGTCGCATTGGCAGAACGGGATGATCCGGTCCGGATACTTGCGGTACGCCTCGAGAACCGTGTCAGACTTCAACAACACGCCCCCTTCGCCCGTCTCCAATGGAAGAATGAACGCCTGGTTGGTACCGGTGGCGTCCATGTGCTTGATCGTATCCTCCAGGGATCGCTTACGGTGATTGATATGCAGGTGGCAGTCGATAATCGACGGAGGCTTGTCCTGGTCCGCCGCAAGCGCGCCCGAGGCGCCGAGCCAGGCAGCGCCGCCAATCGAACCAGTGATCGCCAGAAAGCGGCGCCTCGATATACCCGTTGTTTTTGCGTTCATCTTTGATCATCCCTTTGCGAGTCGCACGGATTGCTGCAACGCCGGACCGATGTGCAGCGATGAGATTCGGCAGTCAGTAGTATACCTTGGACGGTTCTTGGGCCAAACAGCGGCGACTTCTGGATGCTTCGAATCTCGATTGTCGTCGGTTCGGTCTCTGCCTATCGAGTTTTTGTGCTGAGCCGTGGAATAGCTTACAATTCAGCCGTGTCGACCCATCTTCCGTGGTACGAGGGATTGACTAGATCGCCAGTCGGCGTTCTGGAGGAGGTGCGAAATGAAAATCGTTCGACGCGGATTACGACGTTGGCTGGGCTCTCGTTCGTTGCTTGCCAGCGTGTTTGTTGTACTGGTTTTCGGCTGGCGGTTCGCTCCCGAGGCGGCCGCGATCGGCGCGGAGGCGACGGCCGCACTGGATAGGACAGCGACTGGCCAGGGCATATGCGTCGTCCTCGGTTTACCCAAAGCAGATCGGCCGGACTTTGTGACAGAGCTTGCGAAAAGGAGCGAGTTGCTCGTGTACTTCCAGTCGCCCAGTGCCGACGAAGTGGCTGGGGTGAGGAGGGCTGCCGAGTCGGCCGGGCTGTTGGGCAAGCGGATCTTTGCCGACCAAGGCTCGTACAACTCGGTTCATCTAGCGGACAACCTGGCCGGCGCGATACTGGTGGCCCCTTCCGCAAAAGCCGCTGTGAGCCAAAAGGAACTGTTGCGCGTGCTGCATCCGGAAGGCAAAGCATTCCTTGGAGAAGAGGAAATCGTCAAGCCCTTTCCCGAAGGCGTCGACGATTGGAGCCATCCGTACCACGCTGCGGACAACAACCCGTTTTCCACCGACCAGGTTGCCCGTGCCCCATACATCACTCAATTCCTCGCCGAACCGATGTTCAGTACCTTTCCCGCGGTAACCGTTACTGCCGGCGGGCGGATTTTCAGGGCATTCGGGCATCACGCTACACATGCCAACCAGAATGCTGTGCTGAACACTTTGCAGTGTGTCAACGCCTACAATGGGACGGTTCTCTGGAAGCGTGCCCTGAGAGAAGGGTTCACGATCCACCGCAGCACGATGATCGCCACGCCCCAGACACTGTATCTGGCCGATGACCAGTCGTGCAAGCTGATCGACGCCCGCACCGGCAAGGTGAAGTCGCAGATTGTGATCCCTGCCGGCATTTCGGACGGCCCGGTCTGGAAGTGGATGGCGCTGGAAGACGGCGTCCTGTATGCGTTGGTCGGGGGCCAAGAAGTCAAAGCCGAGACCCAACGCTCGGCAAACGACACTTTGGGCGGCTGGCCTGTACCCGTGCAAGAGAAAAGCCATGAGAACTACAACGACCCGAAAACAAGCCCCGGTTTCGGACGTACTCTCGCGGCCATCAACGAGGGCAACGGCGAGATACTGTGGAGCCACCGCGAAGACGAGTATATCGACAGTCGCGGTGTGTGCATGAAGAACGGCCGTATCTATTTCTATAGTCCGCAGGAGTTCCTGGGCTGTCTGGACGCCAAAGCGGGAAAGGTCCTGTGGAAGACTTCCGATCCCGATTTGCTGAAATCGATCGGGTCGCCTCAACGTGGCAAAACCCGCTCGTTCTTTGCTGAAACCAGCTACGCGAAATGCAATGACAAAGTCGTTCTCTTTACCAAGTGCGTGCCTCCCATGACCGCTGCTGTCTCCGTAAACAACGGAAAGATGCTCTGGCAGAAGGACGTGCATCTTCACTTGGTACTCCGCGAAGATGCACTTTACGCGACATCTTGGACCGGCAACAGCCTGAAAGTTGAATACGAGACTGGCAAAGAACTGAGCAGTTTTCCGAAACAATGGGCCTGTGCCCGTGCCACTGGCAGCGTGGACAGCATCCTTTATCGCAGCAGCGGAGGGGGCACGGCACGGCTAGACATCGCGTCCGGCTTTGTCGAGCATATCGCGCCGGTGCGGCCGCCTTGTATTGACGGCGTAATCATCTCCAATGGCCTGCTCTACTGGGGACCCTGGATGTGCCGTTGTAGGTTGTCCTTGTATGGGCACGTTTGTCTGGGACCGGCCGGCCAGCTCAATGTCAGGCCGACGTCGCCAGACTCTCGTCTGACGCCGGGCCGGGGTGACACGGTCGCCGTCGAGCAACTCGAAGCCAAACCGGGCGACTGGCCCTGCGACGGCGGCGACAACGCGAGAACCAGCGTCACCAAGGTTGCCATACCCCGGAAAGTGAACCGGCAATGGGTTTATCGCATGCCGTGTGCCGCTCGTCCGACCGCCCCGGTGGTCGTCGGCGGGATTGCTTACGTGGGAGACCACACGGGCGCGGTACGGGCGTTGGACGCTGCGAAGGGAACGTTGCGATGGCAGGCCCACACGGGCGGCGCGATCTTTTCGGCGCCCGCTGTTTGGCGAGGGCGTGTTTACGTCGGCTCGGCCGACGGCCGGGTGTATGCTTTCGAGGCCGGCACGGGACGGCCGCTGTGGAATTTCCGCGTTGCACCTGGCCAGCGATGGATCCCCGTTTACGGGAACCTGATATCGACGTGGCCCGTGGCCGGTGGCGTGGTCGTACAGAACGGCGTCGTCTATGCGGCGGCCGGGATCGCCCATTACGACGGCACCTACGTGGTGGCCCTGGACGCCGTCACTGGTAAGGTCAAGTGGTGTAACGATTCTTCCGGAAAACTGTCGAAAGAGACCAACAGCGGGATTAGCCTGCAGGGCAACCTTTTCGTGCGCGACGGCGAACTGAGGTTCCTCGGCGGGAACGTACATGAAACAGCCCGGTATGATCTCGAAACAGGCAAGTGTCTGAACGAACCCTACGACCAAGTCGGCACGCGTTTCCGGACAGCCTTCTGCCCTTACTATCCACAGTATGGGCAGTATGCCGGTTTGCACCACACGTTTGCCGACGGCAGAACATTGGACTATGCCGTCAACCATGCGGCTTATCAAGGCGACTGGCACTTGCCTCTGAGGCTGCTCGCGCCGCTGACATCAGGAACAACGACGCGGAACAAGGAGGTGACTCGTCAACCGAGAGCGGGTGCACGCGCACGCCAACGCGAGATCATTTGGCAGGACAAATCCGAGTGCAGATTCAACAGCTTTGTTTTGGCTCCCAACGTTCTGATAGTCGCCGGTCACAAAGGCCCGGACAACATCGACAGCCCCTTCCTGGCCGCCATCAACGTCCAGGACGGGTCGGACATCTGGCGTAGTCAACTCCCACATGCCGCCGTCAAGGGCGGAACGGCCGTCGACCATCAAGGCAGAATCATCGTATCACTCGATGGCGGCGAAGTGCATTGTTTTGCACCGGTGGTAGAAAGCCGGTTCGTGACAGAGGAATTGCCTCGACGGAAGGGAAGACGATAGATTGCACATCAGAGAGTTGCTACCCTTGTATCGCGTGGCGTATTGGGCGCAATCACGCCCCTCAACGATTTGCACCTAGCGGGATGCCAGATGTATGACCTTCTCTTGAGAAACGGAACGCTGCTTGATCCCTCCACGAGTCTGCACAGGCCGGGGGACTTGGCTATCAACGGCTCGCTCATCGCAGCGATCTGCGATCCGGGTGCGGATGTTGACGCCAGACGGGTCATCGATGTTTCACACCTACTGGTCATGCCGGGGTTTGTCGATCTCCATGTGCACGTGTTCTCGGGAGTCACGCATTACGGCGTCGATGTGGATCCCACCTGCCTTGGCCGTGGTGTCACGACAGCACTTGATGCCGGTTCTGCAGGGGCGGCCACGTTTCCAGGCTTTCGGAAGTATGTGATTGATGTCTGCCGGACACGGCTGTTTGCGATGCTGAACATCTCCGCCATTGGGCTGGTGGCTGGAGCCGAAACGGACATCGGTCTCGGCGAACTGGAAGACTTGCGTTACTGCGACGTGCAGAGTGCCATCCGGACGATCGAAAGCAATCGGGACAAGATTTTGGGAGTGAAGATTCGACTTTCCGACAATCTGGCCGCTAGTGCAGAAGATGAACTTCAGGCGCTGCTACGAGCACGCGAAGCCTGCGATGCCGTCGGTCTTCCGTTGATGATCCACACACCGCAGTCGCGCCTTTCGATGCAGCGGATACTCAACGAGCTGCGCCCCGGCGACGTGCTGACACACTCGTTTCACGGCCACCGTTGCGGCATCATGGACTCCGACCTGCAGGTACTGCCGGAAATACGCAGGAAGGTCGACGAAGGATTACTGCTGGACGTCGGCCACGGCAAGGGCAGTTTTACGTTTGAAGTCGCGAGGGCCGCGCTGGACCAGGGAGTCACGCCGCACACGATCAGCAGCGATCTGCATGCCTACAACCTGCACGGACCGGTGTTCGATCTGGTCACGACGATCAGCAAGTTCCTGCACCTGGGAATGGAGCTGGAGGACGCCGTCGGCCGCGTGACCGCTGTTCCTGCGCGATTCCTCCATATGGCGGGCCGAATTGGCACCCTTCAACCCGGCGCGGTTGCGGATGTTGTGGTGGCGGAGCTGATCGAGGGGGACTGCGATCTGACAGATACGTTCGGCGTGACCGAAACTGGGCGGTTTAGGTTGGTCCCACGCTTCATCTTCCGCGCCGGCCAACAGGTGGGCGTCGTACCTCGTGCTGGCGACACGAACGGCTGCAACTGAGCGCTCGGCCGCAGCTAGGTCGTTCAGCTTGGCTTTGGCTGGGATTATGGGTCACAAGCTGCCCGACATCTTTTCATGTTTGCTGAGCGACCGCACATAGCGCACCCAGCACGGAGAGAAACTGATTGATGATTGCCGATTGATGATTGTTGATTTGCGAAGTAGGGGTGCGCTGCCCAAATTCACCGTATCCGGCCCTGGTACTTCCCCAATCATCGTCCGATTCACAAATCCAATTCCGCACTCTCCGACTTCAACAATCATCAATCGACAATCGCTAATCGCCAATCAACTCTTGTTGCGGCGAAAATACGACCCGTCGATCTGAGGCGGCCGCGGGGCGGGCAAAGGTACGGATCTACTCTCGCGTGGTTCTATTCTTCCCGCAAACGGTCCAGCAGGACGGCGGCCACGATGATCACGCCTTTCACGACCAACTGATAGTACGACGAGATCATCAAGAGATTCATGCCATTGTTGATCGTGCCAATAAGCAGCGCGCCGATCAGCGTTCCCCAGACGCCGCCACGTCCTCCCATCAGGCTGGTGCCGCCGATCACGACGGCCGCAATCACATCCAACTCGTACCCCATACCGGCAATCGACTCGCCGGCGTTCAGTCGTGAGGTGAGGACGATGGCCCCCAACGCCGCGGTCAAACCGCAGATTGCATAGACTGATGTCTTATAGAAATCGACACTGATTCCCGATAGTCGCACCGCTTCCTCGTTGCCTCCGATGGCATACGCATAACGACCGAGCGTTGTATGCCGGAGAATCGCAGCAGCGATCAGTACGGTAAGTGCAAAAACGATGATCGGCACAGGGACATTGAAGACCTCACCCGACCCTATAAAACGAAATGGACGCCCAAATCCGCTGATCGGTTCGCCGTTTGTGTAGATGTGGGCCAATCCTCGAGCGATGCTCATCATGCCCAGGGTTACCACGAATGGCGTCACCTTACCCTTGGTGGTAACGACGCCGTTGACGGTCCCGATGAACGCCCCCAGTACCAGTGTCACGGCCACGACTGCCACAACAGGCAATCCCCGATGCTCCAAGCTCGCGCAGACAACGCCGGTCAGTGCAAGAATAGACCCAACTGACAGATCAATTCCGGCCGTCAAAATGACAAACGTCATGCCCACGGCCATGATGCCGATGATGGATGTCTGACGCATGATATTCGTCAGATTGTGGGTGGTCAGAAAAGCCGGCTCGAGAATGGACAGCACGACGATAACGCAGAGAAACCCGAGAAGTATGCCGTATTGTCTAAGCGCGTGGCCCAACCAGTGTTTCATGCTTCGACTCCCTCGCCGCCAACGGCAAGTCGCAGGATGGATTCCCGTGTCGCTTTCTCTCGCTGCAATTCCCCAGCGATCTGACCTTCACGAACGACGAGAATTCGGTCGCTCATGTGGAGCACCTCGGGCATATCGGACGAGATCATGATGATCCCAGCCCCTCGCCTCGCCAAGTCTTCCATCAGGCGATAGATCTCACTCTTAGCGCCCACATCCACGCCACGCGTTGGTTCGTCAAAGATGTAGATCTGACAATCATGGAGCAGCCATTTCGCCAACACGACTTTCTGCTGATTGCCGCCACTGAGATTCTTCACACGTTGAGAAGCAGATGCGGCTTTAAGCTGCATTTCCTGAGTTACTTGCTCGACCATTTCCGCGAGTCGTTTGCGTTGGACGATACCGCAAACGGAATGGCGTTTCAGAACGGAGAGCGTGGCGTTGTCGAAAACCGACATCCCGAGCACGAGCCCGTCTGTCTTGCGCTCCTCGGGAATGAGCCCGATACCATGCCGAACGGCGTGTCGGGGCGATCGCACGTAGATCGGTTGACCTGCGATTCGAACGGTTCCGCGGTCCGACTTGCGCCGGCCGAACAGTAGTTCGGCGATCGCCGTCCGCCCGGAGCCCGCCAGTCCAGCCAGGCCCAGAATCTCGCCACTGCGGAGCTGAAACGACACGTTGTGACATACACCGCGTCGTGACATATCCTCCACTTCCAGTAGTACGTTGCCTTTTGGCAGTTCTTCCTTGGGGTAATACTCGTCGACGCTACGGCCTACCATGTGGCGGATGATTTGCTCCGTTGGCAGATCCTTCTGCTCCGCCGTGATGATGTGTCGGCCATCGCGAAGTACGGTCACGCGATCGGCGATCCGCCGGATTTCATCAAGCCGATGTGAAATGTAGATGACGGAGACTTGCTGTTTCTTGAGATCGTGAATGATCTTGAACAGCTTCTCCGTTTCGCGTTCCGTGAGGGCGGATGTCGGCTCGTCCATGACAACGATTTTCGCATTGCACGAAACTGCCTTGGCAATCTCGATGATCTGTTGATATGCAACGCCCAGTCGACCGACTTTGGCCCGAGGATCAATTCGCAGGCCAAATCGGTCCAGAATCTCCTCGGACTGCCGATACATCTCCGGCCAGTTCACCACTCCGCGTGTACCGCCTCGGATCGGCTCGCGGCCGAGAAAGAGATTCTCTGCCACGGACAAACCGGGAACCAGATTCAGTTCCTGGTAGATAACTCGCACTCCCGCGTCCATCATATCGCGCGGTGATCGAGCATGGATCGGACGACCTTCTAGCCAGACGCCGCCGGTATCGGGGCGATGGACACCAGCAAGGACCTTGATCAACGTCGACTTGCCGGCGCCATTCTCGCCGACCAAGGCGTGAACCTCCCCGTCAAGGAGTTCAAAGTCGACTGACTGCAGTGCCTGGACACCCGGAAAGGCTTTGCTGATCTGCTCCATGTAGAGGAGGCGATTACTCGGCACGCGACACTCCCTTGTCCTCCGCCTGATCCAGAGTCTCGGCGCTAATGACGACGGGCTCGATGTAGATCTCTTTTGTGTCCGGTAGTGATCCGTCGCGGATATGTTCCACCAGCAACCGCAGGGCTGTTCTCGCCTGGCGTCCCGGGTACTGCTCGACACTGGCGTCCAGCCGGCCTTCGCGTACGTAGCTGATGGCGTCGGGGATGGCGTCATAGCCGACCGTGACTACGCGTGACGCGTCCACGTTGTTCGCTTCCATCGCCTCAATCGCCCCCAGCATCATCTCGTCGTTTGCGGCATAAACGGCCTGGAAATCCCTGTGCACCTGCAGCAGATTCTCCATAACCGACTGGCCGGCGGCTCGCTGAAAGTTGGCGGTCTGGCTTGCAGCGACCTCGATGTCCGATGGGTCGATCACTTCGTGGAAACCGGTCTTGCGGTCGATCGCGGGAGATGCTCCGGGCGTGCCTTCCAGTTCAATCACCTTGCCTTTGCCCTCGAGACGTTCGGCGATGTAGCGTGCCGCAACACGTCCACCTTCCACATTGTCTGCCCCGACGTGGGCCAGCACGTGACCCCCGTTGACCTTGCGATCCACCGTGGCGACAGGAATACTTGCTTCGTTCAGCGCCTCCACTGCCGGTACGAGAGAATCCGCTCCGATGGGAGAAATCAGTACGCCGTCCACTCCGCGTGCGATAAAGTCCTCGACAATCGACATCTGTTTGGCAGCGACATCCTCGGCGTCTACCGTGATGATCTCTACATCCAACGTCTTCGCCTCATCCATCACGTTATCTCGCAAATAGATGAAGAACGGATGTGTGAGCGACGGAACCGTCAATCCGATGACAATCTTCCCGTCATCCTCTTGTGTTCGTTGGCAACCGGAAATGCAAATCGTGAGCAAGCCGGCTAATCCCAGGGTTGCGGCGAACATGGCCCTTCGCTTCATCGTACCTTCCCTTGCTTTGAGTGATCAGTTTGCACGTGATTCTGGCCAAAGTAGCCTTTGCCCCAGACTTCCTTGTTGTACGCCGCTGATCCACCGCGAGGGATTGTGATTGTATCCCATTCATCACCTGCCAGGATGCGGGCGATCATGATGATCTGTCCGACGTGATACCCGCAGTGGGCCAGCGAGCGATGAATTGCCAACGGAACCGAATGCGGTTCGCCTCGGATGGTGACCGTTTTCGATAGGTCGTCCGCCTCCAGTTTGCCCAACTGTGTGAACAGACAGTTCCAGCCCGCTTCCCAGTGCTCCAGTACCTCGTCACGACTCTCGAAGGAATCCACAAACTCACCATCGCGATTTCGCCACGGTTTTTCGCCGTCCGCAGTCAAGAAATCCGTCCAGCGTGAAAGCAAGTTGCCGGCAATGTGCTTCATGATGACGGCAACACTGTTCGTGTTTGAATCGAAGGTGACGTGCAACTTGTCGTCCGGCAATTGAGCGACAGCTCGGTCCGCCCTGTTCTTGTCGTTCCGAAATGTGGCCGCGGCGCTTGTGATGACCGTCGAGCCTAAGTCTTCGGGTAATGTCATTGGGAAACTCGTTTGTGGTTCCGGCGATGCCATTGTGACTGCCAGTGAGGATCGGTCGAGGAACAACTGTCGTAGCCGAAGTGGCAACACTTCGGGTGGAAGCGGCAAATCCCGAAGTCTTGCGACTCCGGCTACACTCAAATCGGACAGTTATTTCTCGAATGATGCTAAGCTCTGTCCGTTGCATAGACGTCGATCGGTTCGCCGGCGCGTCCCAAAACCCGCGTTTCCACCAATCTATCCGGTCTGTCAGCCGGCTGCAATTCTCCCCAAATCGAAGCTCACCGGCCGTCACACTCAATCGTCAGCTATCGCGACGGCAACCGTGTGGCTTATCATAATGGCCGATGAATGCGTGGTAGTCCCGAATTGCAGAAGGAACCTCCTCATGATCTCCCAGAAGGACCGAACCGTGATTCGAGAACTGGCCGCGAAGCGGATGGAATTCGCATCTCTTCCTGTCATGCAGGAGCGGAAACGTCTGTGGAAAGCGGTGCATGACCTCAAAGCGGAACGCCCGGTCATCTTGTTCGAGACGGATTGGATCGAGGGATTCGTGGAGGATCGGGAAATCCGCTGCGAGCACCCGTTCCTCCGAAGCGTCGAAAGGAGCATGCGAATCACTTTACGGCACGCCGAGGAACTGGGTGACGACATCGTTGTCGAACCTTATCACCGACTGGGCTGGAGAATGGCCTTTTCGGATTACGGCGTGCCTGTCGAGATTCGCTCGGCGGTGTGCCCAGAACCGTCGATTGCCTACAGTTTCAGTTTCCCCATCGCTGCGCCGGAGGATATTGACAAGCTGCGGAACCGGACCATCGCCGTCGATCGGGAGGAGACCTTGCGCAGGAAGGAAACGTTGGAAGACGTCATGGGTGACATCCTCCCGGTGAAAGTCGGCAACTACGATCCCTTCATCTACGAATTTGACGTCGGCGAATTCGGGGACTTGGGATTCAACGGCAATTTCTTCTTTGGCCTCACGTGGCAGCTCTATCGATTCATCGGGAATCAGGGGTTGCTGTATTGGGTCTACGACGCCCCGGAGGCCATTCACAAACTGATGTCGTACATGCTGGACGATCGGATCGCCGTCTTTGCCTATCTCGAGCAGGAAGGGCTACTGGCCTTGAACACGGACAACCAGATGGCCGGCCCACGCAGCTACGGGTACGTGTCAGACCTTCCGGAATCGAATGGTCACGAGAAGGTCACTTTGAAGGACCTATGGGGTTGGGCCGAATCGCAAGAGTTCGAAAGCGTCTCGCCGGACATGTACAAGGAGTTCGTCCTCCCATATCTAGCCAAGTTAAGCGAAAGATTCGGGCTCGTTTATTACGGCTGCTGCGAACGTGTCGACGACCGACTAGAAATGATCATGGACGCGATCCCGAATCTTCGATCCGTTTCGGTGTCGGGCTGGTCGGACTTCGCCAAGGTCGCCGAGATGCTGGGAAGAAACTACGTCTACTCTCGTAAGCCGGTGCCGGCCAACATCAGCGGGCCGAACCCCGATTGGAATGCGTTGGAGGAAGACATGAAGAAGACCTATGCCGTGGCCCGAGACTGCAACGTGGAGATCCTGTACCGTGACGTGTACACAACCAACGGAGATCGATCGCGGCTGAGGCAGTGGGTTGACATGACCAAGGCGATCTTTCAGATGTAGAGTAACTGGGAGACAGGAGACTGCCACATGGCCGATTCCAAGCACTTGACGCGACGAGAGTTCATAAGCGGCACGGCCAAAACAGCCGCGGTCTCGGCGGTCGCCGGGACGCTGATCCAGTCCACAGCCATGGCAAGGAACTGTGTCGCCGACGCGGCCTGGCAAATTGGTTGTTTTACACGGCCCTGGGGCCAATACGACTATCGCGTGGCCCTGGACGCAATCGCCGAAGCCGGGTTCAAGCATGTCGGACTGATGAGCACCAAACCCAAGGACGATGCCAAGTGGGCTCTCGTGATCACCGTGGCGACGTCGGTCGACGAGGCCACCGAAATAGGCCAACAGGCCCGGCAGCGAGGACTTAGAATCCCTTCGATCTACGGCGGTGCGATTCCGGTCAACCGATCGCTTCAGGAAGGGATCGACGGGCTGAAGAAGCTGATCGACAATTGCGCTGCGGCAAAGGGCGAATCCCTGCTCGCCGCCGGTATCAACCGCGAAGAACTCGAACCTGCCTACTACAAGGCCATCGCCGAGTGTTGTGACTATGCGGCGGAGAAACGAGTCGCCATCACCCTGAAGCCCCACGGGCCGTTGAACGCCACCGGCCCTCGATGTCGAAAAGCGATCGAGCGGGTGGGACACGACAACTTTTCACTCTGGTACGACCCGGGCAATATCTTCGCTTATTCCGACGGGTCACTCGACCCGGTCGATGACGCGGCTACCGTCGATGGTTTGGTGACGGGAATGTGCGTGAAGGACTACCGCCGGGCGACCGACGACGTCAAGGTGACGCCCGGTGATGGCGCCGTCGATTTTGCACGAGTGTTGGCCCGACTCCGACAAGGAGGATTATTGGGCGGACCGCTCGTGATCGAGACCTTAACGCCTGGCAATCCGGCAAGCCTGATCCAGGAAGCAAGAAAGGCGAGACGGTTCGTCGAGCGGTTGGTGGGAGTAGAGAGTTAAGCCCTCGCCAACGGTTTCATTCTGTCATACGATTCTTCTATGAGGATTGCGTTATGAACGATTGTGAAAGACGGCCCGTGTTGCGTGAAGCGATCTTGATGCCATGGCATTTGTTATTACTCGGCTGCTTGCTCACATTCGAATGGCGTGGAGGATTGCACGCCGCGGAGAAGACGCTTCCCAAGAAACCCACCATCCATGTGCCGCAAAGCAAGGATTTCGAAGTGACCGGCCGCGGGGACGCGGCTCAGTGGAAGAAATCCGAATGGGTGGCTCTCAAGAAACGTGCAAACGCAAAACACGATTACGGCGCCCGATTCAAAATGCTCTATTCACCCAAGGGCGTGTATGTGCTGTTCGACGGGACCGACAAGACTCTCACCGCGACAATGACCGAAGACTTCCTGGATCTCTGGAATGAAGACGTCTTCGAGTGTTTCTTCTGGACCGATGAGCGGCATCCAATCTACTTCGAATACGAGATCTCTCCGCTGGGCTACGAGTTGCCGATCATCATACCCAATCTCGACGGTAAGTTCCTGGGCTGGCGACCGTGGCATTACGAGGGGGACCGGAAGACTCGTAAAGCAGTGACCTCCTACGGATTGCCGCAGACGCCGAAAACCGAAGTGGCCGGTTGGCGAGCGGAAGTCTTCATCCCGTACCAGTTACTCGAGCCGCTGGGGAACGTCCCGCCAAAACCGGGTACCCACTGGCGCGCCAACTTCTATCGCGTCGACTACGACGACAAGCAAGTCACCGAGTGGGACTGGGCTCGCGTCGGTCGCAGCTTCCACGACTACCAAGGTTTTGGCACAATCATCTTTGATTAGTGTGCTTTGATCGTAACCTTGCGAAATGTTAGCAGATCCCTGGTTCCCAAGCTCCGGCTTGGGAGCTGGCTTCTCGCGAAGCTCTGCTTCGCACTCAATCAACTGGAGGAGCACGGCATGTCGAACAGTAGTAGACGGATGCTATGGTGGCGGTGGTTGTGTGCAGTTCTCTTCGCCCTTCTGACATGCGTGCCTTGCACCAACGGTGCCGAAAGCGATATCGCTTCACCCACATCGGAGCAGTTGGCCATGCGATATGTGCTGGAAAACGACTCGGTGCGGTTGGTGTTCGACTACCTTGGGCGACCGGTAGAGATTCACAACAAGGAGACGGGCGCTGCTTGTATGACTGTGGGCGAGCAGCGTCGCCCCGCGCCGGCATTCATGATCGACGCGTACTCCGCCAATCAGCGGATCTTCATTGACGACCCGCTGCTGAAGGAAGGCGGCGGCTTCTGTTTGGCCGAGCCGAGCATGCTGTACAGCACACAACAGGTGGGTGACTTGCAGCGACTTGCCTTGGATCCGCTGCGTCCACCGGAGATCACCTTGGGTCGCAAGGACGGTGCACCGACGCTCACGTGCGGCTACCGGCTCGAAGGCGGCATCGACTTGACCTACACCGTCAGCCTGGCGGACGCGAGCGGTACCTCCGAGTGGCGCGTCCACGTCCGCAACACGGCTGATGTTAAACCTCGGGAGCAACTCCGTGTGTACCGAGTGGCGTTTCCGATCCTCTCCAACCTGTGCGTAGGCGGCCAGCCCACTGAGAATGTCCTCGCACGCACCTACATCCAGGGCGAACTGACCCCCAATCCCTCACAGCACCCCTTTGTCCGGCCGAACCGGCCGGGACGGTTCACCAACGTGCTGACCTATCCCGGCTGGGCGTCGATGCCGTGGATGGATCTCTATGTGCCCCCCGCCGACAACCGGGAAACGGCCGGCGGATTGTACCTGGCCAGCTACGACCCTACTTTCCAGCAGACTGACCTGGAAGCCGTCCCGGACGCCCAAAACAAGACCATGACGTTGGGCATGCGGACCTTGGCTTTCATGGAGCCGGGCGAGCAGTGGAAATCGCAGACGTTTGTTTTGGCCACACACGACGGCGACTGGCACTGGGCCGCCGACCGGTACCGCGCGGATTCGGCGGCGTGGCTCAAAGAGCGGGACGTTCCGGAGTGGATCAAGTCTTCCCACGGCTGGTTTGGCACCGGCGGACCTAACTATCGTTACGCCGACCTGCCCGAGATGCTCGAACAGGCACGTTGGTTGGGGTTGGACTATTTGCAGTGCTGGTCGGAGATGCTCGAGAACGTCGGGCCCGAAAAGAAACGCAAGCCGTACTACTGCTTCTTCCTACCCGACCCGGACCGTGGTGGTGAGAAGGACATGGAAAACGGCGTCAAGAAGGTCCGGCAGATGGGCGGACACATCGGGTTCTACTCGAACTTCTGGACCTGGGACGCCGACAGCGGCAATTGCCTCGAACAATGGAAGGAGCACATTCCCCCCGACGTGAAGATTCCCTATTGGAGCGAGTTTCGCAACTACATGTCGGTCTGGCCTGACGGCCACATGGAGGCAGGCGACTATTATACCGGCTACGCCGGCTCCTGTCCGTGCGCCAAGGGCTGGCGCGACTACCTGAAGTTCTGGGTCGTCGACAAGTACGTCAATCAGTACGGCGTGGACGCTTGGTACTTCGACAGCTTCCCGGTGACGATGTTCGGTGCAGCGCGGGTGTGCTTCAGTCCGTATCATGCCGACGGCCGCCCTCACGGCGTCGGGCCCAGCCTGGTCGAGTTCGCCAAGATGATCCGCGAAGAGTCGGACCCCACAGTTAAGCTTGCCGCGACCTCGGAGTCCGTCGGCGACGCTTTCATGCAGTACAACAGTCACGCGCTCGGCCTGGAACTGATCGACGGACTCACCGAATATCAGAGCCCACAAGTCTACACCTACACCTTCCCGCACCATTTGATCTTCAGCGGCTCGTGCAATGGCGCCGGCAGCGGTCTGAAGTACTACTACCCGGACGTCGAGGAACGCGGCTCCAGAAAAGACACTTACAACCGCGTTTTCCTGATGGGATATCGGTTCGACGTACTCGCATATGGATACAACAAGACCAATGAAGACATGCTCCACCTGCGCGGGCTGATCGCCATGCGCGAAAAGACCAAAGACCACTGGTATCGCTCGTCATTCAGAGACGAGGTAGGTCTCGGAAAGCTGCCGGCCGGAGTCTACGCAAAGATCTTCCGCCATGACGAAGGCCGATCGCTCACCGTTGCCCTGGTCGATCGCCGCGAGACGAAATCCGTCCTGACGCTGACCGTGGACACCGCAAAGCTCGCTGTTGCCGGCCTGGCCCAGGCGGCCCTCTACACCCTCGACGGCAAGGAGACGCCGCTCGAGATGAGTTCGTTTGAACGGGGCGAGCTTAGGATTGTCGCCCCGGCCCGCCAAGCGGACCCTGCAGCCATCGTCATCAGCAAATAGACAAGAACGATACACGGAAAGCCAGTATCGCAAAACGCAATTGAAATGAAGATTTGCCGAACACTCACTTCGCGGCTGTGCCTCGTGCTCCCCGCAGTCATTGCGATCGAAACAGCTTTCGCGGCGGATTCCCCTCGGCGGGAAACCGTCTCCGTTGGTACCGATGCGGTCGTCGAGTATGTCCGTTCATGCCGCAAAGCCAACGGCGCTTTCGGTCCCTTTGATCAGGAGTACACGGACGCGGCCTGGAACTATCCGGCGGTACACACGTTGCGTCTGCTGGCGGTTGAGATTCCGAAGAAGAAGGCGATTCTGCAAAACGGCCTCGGCTATCCGACCGGACATGCGGGTCATCCGGCCGCCGTGGATTACGTGAAAAAGCACATTGACCAGTGGAGGTGGTAGATGGCGCGAAAGTGCCAGGCACCATTGGTCAGAGGGCGAAGGAATGAAGAGAGCGGCAAAGTGCGAGTGAATGGTTTGCAGCCCCGCTCAAAAGTGGTATGCTGGTTAGACTAGTACGACAGGTCATCTGGAATTGTCAGTAGGATGGGCATTCCTGCCCGTCTGCTCGGGGTCGGGCAGGAATGCCCAACCTACAAGAACAACTGACGCGAGGTACTAGGCCAGCGTGGGAATCCCTGTCAGGAATCAGTTGTGGTTCGCGGCCAGCCGAACGAGGCGTACTGGACATGCTCAGTTGTCCCAAGTGCGAGATGGAGTATGCGGCGGACGACGCGGCGACGGCGACGTTTGTTTGCACAAGTTGTGGTTATCCGTTATCGAGCGAGGAAGACCACTCCACCGAGGACCGGTTTGCGGACACGAAATCGTACTCGCCTGTCGCCGAAATCGAGGTGGACCTGCCGAAGTTCGTGGCAGGCCGCTTCCGTACCTTGAGGGAGTTGGGCTCGGGAGGATTTGCCCGAGTCGTTCTGGCATTTGACGAGAAGCTAGAGCGAAACGTCGCGATCAAAGTCGCTCGGCTGGAACGATTCGGTTCCGGTGACGAAGTCGATGCGTTCTTGAAGGAAGCACGAACGGCGGTGCGACTGAAGCACGATCGGATTGTGGAGGTCTACGACGTCTGCGACGGGGACGAGACCTGCTTCATCGTGATGCAGTATATTGACGGGGGCTCGTTTCGGCAGCGTCTAAGCCAGGAGAGTCGCTTGGATGCGGAGGAGTGCTGTCGGGTCATTGCCGAAGTCGCAGATGCCGTAACGTGCGCCCATCGCGAGGGCATTGTCCATCGGGATTTGAAGCCGGAGAACATCCTCTTGGATTCAAGCGGGACGCCCTTTGTCTCGGATTTCGGCTTGGCAGTGCATGAGAGCGAACAGAGGCCGCTCGCCGGCCAATTGGCCGGCAGTCTTCCTTACATGTCTCCGGAACAGGTCCGTGGCCAGGCGCATTTCGTGGACGGCAGAAGCGACATTTGGAGCTTGGGGGTCATCCTGTTCGAATCGCTTTCCGGCCGCCGCCCGTTCCGAGGAGAGACGCGGGACGATCTGTTCGAAGAAATCCTCCACCGCCACCCAAAACCGTTGCGGCAGATCGACGAGACGATTCCACACGAATTGGAGAAGATCTGTCAGCGCTGCTTGGCGAAGGAACCTGTCGATCGATACTCGACGGCTCAAGATTTTGCCGCGGACGTTCGAGGCTGGCTGACTCGTCGCTCGGCCGATCAGTCGGAAACAGGCGAGGGTCGGACGAGCCACGTGCGTTCTAGCCGCCGTCGTCTGGTCGTCGGTGCGTTCTTGGCCTTGGCGTTGCTGGCGATTGGCCTGCTGACAGTGCCTTTTGCCGACAGGTTCTTTCCTAGAACCACCAGACCAGCGCTCGATGACGTGGCCGTCCCAGGCGAGCCGTACCCGCTGCTGATGTATCAGCCCGAGCTTCTGGTTTGGAACGCGAGACACGCTGTCTACAATCCCGATTTGGAGAACGGGCGTCTGACGGTAAGCTGCATCGGTGGCGGCTTCTTGGGATTGGACGAGACCGCTGCTGCCGACTTCTCGTTGCGTGTGTGCATCGACCAGCATTCGTGGGAGGGCGACGCGGGAATCTTCTGGGGCTATCACCTCCTATCCGAGGAAGCGGGTGAACGAAAGTGGAGATGCGAAAGTGTGTTGTTTGAGTCTCGCAAGCGAGACGGCGCGACCCCTTTTGCGTTACGGCGGGCCGTGTACCAAATCTACGAGTCTTCCCCTGGGCACGTGAAGTCCATCGACCGATTGAGTGTGGGCGAGCGGATCGAAGTCGAAGCGCCTGCGGAATTCGGTGTGCTTCTCGAAATCGAAGTGACAGACGGTAGGCTTTCTATGGTTCGGTACCAGGGAAGAAACAGAAGTCCGCTTGTGGAAGCGGACGCACGATTTGCGGTGCCTGACGGTGCACAAGCCAAGATTGGCTTTGTGGTTTCAGGCGTGCCACTGACCGAGTTCAGTGGCGCTCGATTCGAACGATTGAAACAGGAGGATAACTGATGGGAAATGCCAATGACGACCCGAAACGGAGCACAATCTCAATCGACGACATAGGAGGGGGCAAGCTCTACGAGTGCTCGGACGGCATAGGAGAGCTGGAAAAGGCCAGCGGAAGTCTGAATTCTCCCTACGAGTGTTTAGGTGTAAGATTGAAGAACCTCTACAACCAGACTTGGGACCCAGGTCTGGCGCAGGCGACGTACGAAGACGATGAGGACGAGGATATCGTCGACGTCTACAATTACGGAGGCGGGAGTTGGGACGTCGACTGCGAAGGGCCCTACAACTGCCACTCTGGTCCTGGGAACCGACTGGTCGCCGTAACCTGCTTCTGGGATGATGAGAACGAAGAGACGGAGTTTGCCTCGGACGCCACGGATCCATATGATGGGATCTGCCCCGAATCGCGGGAAGTGGCTCGGCGCCTTTCCACTATGGGCCCTAACGCTCCTGGCGAAGCCGCTGATCCTCTGGTCGCGTCTGATGGTTGGTTTCGCTACAATCATCTCAGCGTGGCGGCGAAGACATACGGCAACCGGCTGCTGCTGAATGGCATGAATCTGAAGGCGCGGACGATTGCTGTGGCCGCAGACAACGTGGCTTGGCGATACGGGCAAGAGTCGAAGACGGGCATTCGCCGAGCCGTAGGCCTCCTCAGGCTGCCATCGACGCCGTCTCCGCTTCTGGTTGATTTCCACAACCTTCCAGCCTACAGCATCTGCATTCGTCAGCGGAGCAGAAAGTACGTTCACGTCATCACGTCGCACTCGAAAGAGGATCCGACCGTGATTGACCTCGATCCCGAGCAGGAAATCTACGTCCTCGTCAACGGATCGACACTCCCCTCTGTCAGACGCCAGTACACAGGTGGATTCGACCTCTGGGTGAAACGACTCGATTGACCTGTTGGCGAATGACGAAGGCCGGATCACTTTCAAGCGCGAAAGGACCCCATTCGTGTTGACCTGCGCGCGTTACCGCGATCGTGCCCTGGCTGCCGAGGAGACGATCCGTGCGGCGTTTCAGTTCGAGAACGAAACGGTGCCGTATCTGATCTATGATGCCAACTACTGGCTTTTCGGCGATCTGCCGGTGAACATCCCGCCCGATTACTGCGACGCCGATCCAACCAGCTTGATCGACTACCAGACGGCCAAGATCGAGCGGCATGTGACCGAGTACGATGACGTTTACATCCCTTTCCTGATGCCTTGGTACGGCACCGGCGTGTTGGCCTCCGGTTTCGGGGTGAACGTCAAGTTTCAGGACCGTATGGATCCGGCTGTCGATCTGCCGCCGATTTCCGATGTTGGGCAATTGAAAGATCTGCGACCGCCGAATCCGGAAAAAGACGGTTTGATGCCACGCGTGCTGAGCACGATCCGCATGATGCGCAAACGGTCCGATCTGCCGGTGGGTGTAACCGACTGTCAAGGTCCGCTGACCACCGCACTCCAGATCATTGGCTACGACAAGATGTGCTATTGGATGCACGACTACCCGAAGGCCATCCACAATCTCATGCAGATGGTTACGGATACGCTGATCAATTGGGTCCGCGTTCAGAAGGAACTCGCCGGACAGAGTATGGAAGACGATGCATACGTGTTGGGGATCAAGATCCCTGCCGGCTACGGTGGCGTGTGGATGTCGGACGACGATTGCGTGATCTTCGGCCCGGAACTCTACCGCGAGTTCGTTGTGCCCTACAACAGCCAAGTGCTCGCGGCCTTTGGCGGCGGGTCGATTCACTACTGCGGAACAGCCACTCAGCACATCGAAAACTATCTCCAGACCGACGGCCTCACCTCGATCCATAATCTGAACCTCGACAACCTTGACGCGGCGGCCAAGATGCGTCACGCCTTGGCCGAAAAAGGCATCGTCTACATGGCCGCCGACTTCAACGTGGCTGGTGAATACATTGACGAATACTACCGCAAGCTGTTCGAGAAGATGGGCACACTGGGTCTGATCGTTGCCGCGTACATCGCACCGGCGATCACGCTCTGCGACGGGAAGTACAACGACGCCAAACGCGATCCTCACCAAACCGGCAAAGCCATCGAGCAGGCGATCCGAAAGTTTCAGAAACCTCGGACCCCATAAGCCCCGGGAAGGGTCCGCGAAAAGACAAGTTGACAAAATGATACGGCAAGGGTGGCCGGGGTCGAGCGCAGCGAGCCCTCGGAATCACAACCCACTGTGGGCTCGCTGTGCTCGACCACAGCCACCCCCAGACGGCCATTCCTCCTGTTGGAAGTAACAAACACCCTGGCGAGGTGGAGATCATCATGTGTGTTCTGGGACGTCTGAGTGTTGGTGGCTTGATGGCGATGCACCTGTTGCTGGCGGCTTGCTACTCGTTCGCGGCCGAAGATGCCAAACCGGCGGCCGTGGTCGTGGGTGCCTCGGACGCCGGATGGCAGGAGCGGCTGGCGGCGCGCGAGATCCGGCGATATGCGTACTGCCGTTCGGGCACGTTGCTGCCGATGGCGCAGGCGCTAGTGGACGACACGGATGCAATCGTGGTGGCTACCAAAGAACGAGCCATCATCGCAACAGTTGCAGGCGACGCAGCCTTGAAAAGGGCCATTGCCGAACTCGAATCGCAGCAATACATGCTGAAGACGTGCTCCCGAGACGCGCGTCGTGTGCTTCTCGTCGTTGGAGGTGATCGCGTCGGCACGCTTTACGGTGCCTACCGGCTGGCCGAATATCTGGGGGTGCGATTCTTCTTGCACGGCGATGTCATTCCGGACAAGCAAGGCGCCTGGAAATTGCCGGAGTTAGACGAAATCGGCAAGCCGCTATTTGAACTCCGCGGGCTGAACCCATGGGGCTCGCATCCGTTCGGCTTCGATCTGTGGAACGCCGACGACTACAAGGCCCACTTGGCGCAGATGACCAAGATGCGGATGAACTTCATCGGCATGCACTGCTATCCCGAAGGCCATCCCTATGCCGAGCCGACTGTCTGGGTGGGCAAAGACGGAGACTTCGACCGACAGGGGCGAGTCACGTTCAGCTATCCGTCGAGCTACTACAACGCCCTGTTTCGGACGCGTTGGGGAGGATTCCGCCCAGGACCGACCGGCGATTACCATTTCGGCGGGGCCATGCTCTTTGATCGCGACGGCTGGGGTCCCGAAGTGATGCGCGGTTATGCCCCGCGTCCTGAGACTCCGGAAGCGTGCAACGATGTCTTCAATCGCACGGGAGAGATGTACCGCGATGCCTTCACCTTCGCTCGACTGCTGGGCGTGAAGACTTGCCTGGGCACCGAGTCGTCAATGGTCATGCCCAAGGCCCTGCAAGAGCGGCTGAAGTCGCAGGGCAGCGATCCAGGCGACCCGGCCGTTGTCGGGCAGGTCTACGAAGGCATGTTCCGCCGAATCATGGCCGCTCATCCGCTGGACTACTACTGGCTGTGGACGCCCGAGGGCTGGACCTGGCAAGGCAACACGGGCGAGCAAATGAAAGCCACCATGGACGACATCCAGCTCGCGTTGGCGGCGCTCAAGAAAGTCGACGCTCCGTTTCGTCTGGCTACCAGCGGTTGGGTGTTGGGACCCAAGGACGACCGAGCGGGCTTCGACAAGGTCATACCCCAAGAGATCGCACTCAGCGCGATCAGCCGTCACCTGGGCGAAGACCCGGTCGATCCGGCGTTCGGTCGAGTTGATCGCCGCGACAAGTGGGCCATTCCTTGGATGGAAGGCGACAACGGCGGTTTGGCGGTTCCCCAACTCTGGGTCGGACGTACTCGACAGGACGCCGTCGACGCGCGTGCCTACGGTTGCACCGGCCTGATGGGACTGATGTGGCGCACGCGAATCCTCGCGCCCAACATCGCCACGTTGGCCCAGGCCGGCTGGGAGCAACCCTGGGCCGACCAGGCCACAAAGCCCGAAAAGCCCTCGACTCCAGCGGATTCCATGACCGAAGGCGCCCAAGGCGGCAAATTCGCCAACTATGCAGGAGCGCAAGTCGAGCGCACCGAGGACGACGTGCTTTACCAGAGCTGTCGTTACGACATGCAAGGGTACGAACTCAAGGTTCCCAACGGCACATACCGCGTGACGCTCAAATTCTGTGAACCCCATTTCCATTCGGCCGGCAAGCGCGTTTGCGATCTCAAGCTCCAGAGCGAAACGGTGCTGGAAAAGCTGGATATTCATGCCGAGGTTGGTCGCTTTGCCGCGCTCGACAAGTGCTTCGACGACGTGAAGGTCTCTGACAAACGCCTGAAGATCGAGTTCGTTTACGTCGAATCGCTCCCGTGCGTTTCGGGAATTGTGGTCGAGGGAAAGGACTTCGTGCGCAAGATCAATTGCGGCGGGCCGGCGTACAAAGACTACGCCGCCGATTTCCCGCCCCCGCAGTCGGCCACACCGAGCCAACGACTCCGCAAGGTTCCCTGCGAAGATTTCTACGTAGACTGGGCGTTTGCCCTGTTCGGCCCTGAGGCGGCCGACCAGATTGCCGCCATCTTTGCCGAAATCGACAGCCGGCTGCCGCGACCTTTGTCGCGCGGCTGTCCGGCCGGGCTCCGTCCCGACCGTCGTCCCTGGCAACAAGTCTCACCGGACTATGCCTTTGTCGATGAACTAGCGAAATGCCGCGACAAGATCACGGGCGCTGGCAACCGCGAACGGTTCGACTACTGGCTGGGCACGATGCAATACCTGCGTGCTGGGGCCAAGCTGGACTGTGCGGTGGGCGAGTTCCAGGCTGTCATGGAAAAGGTCAAGGCCGAGAAAGATGGGGACACGCGAAGGCAACTCGCCGCCGAAACCGCGTTACCCGCCTATCGAGAAATCTTGGTCGCCTACCGCAACGCTTTCGAGCACTTGTTGGCCACGGTCAGCACCAACGGCGGCCTGGCCACCGTCATGTTCTGGGAGCAGAGCGTTTTTCCGGCCGCCTTGGGTGACACGGCACAAGTACTCTCGCAAGCACTCAGCACGACACTGCCGCCCGACGTCATACCTACCAGAGAATACCGTGGCGACTTGCGCGTCATCGTGCCGACGATCCGCACGTGTGCCGCCCCCGACGAATCACTGCGGCTGAAGGTAATAGTGGTGTCGTCGGAAACGCCGCGCGAAGCTGCCCTCTACCACCGTCCACTGGGAGCACAGGACGCATTTGAGAGACTCCCACTGGAGCACGTCGCGCGAGGCGTCTATACGATCTCTATACCACCGCCAAGCGACGATCGTGGGTTTGAATACTATATCGAAGCCGCCGCAGCCGATGGCCAGGTCACCCGATTCCCCGCAACTGCACCAGCAATCAATCAGACGGTCGTGGCCCTGCCGCAACTTTGATCGTGCCCGCGTTCGTGCTTCAAGTCTCGCTATAGTTCCGCGGCAAGGGATAATCGCTTCCCACGTCGATCAAGTGCATTCGAAGCAGTTCAAGTAACAGTGTTCCGACGCCGTTGGCCGCTTCGTAGTACTCGGCACCGGTCGCCGCGCGGATAAGGCTGTTGGAAAAGAGTCCCTTGACGGCGAAATCCGCGTTCTCTCGGGCGTAATCGAGGTACTTGGCTTCACCGGTCAGGTCATACAGATCCAGAGCCATTGCGATCTGTCCGGCGATCTTGCCCGGTGTGACGCCGTGTTTCGATGGTCGTGGATGAGTCAGGTAGAATCCGCAGATGTCCTTGGCCACTTGCAGGTGTTTCGGGCTGTCGATCAAACGATGGATGCCCAGGCACATGACGGCCAGGCGTTCGGCACCCACGAAACCGTAACCACCGCTGCCGGCGTAGAGCATGTCCCAGAATCCGTAGGTGGTCCGCGAGTGGTCTTTTTCTACCTGCTTGTGCTCAAGCCGGATCTTTTCCAATTTGACGTACATGTGAGAGATCCCGTTCTTGAAGTCATCATTGGGTTCCTCGATCAACGGCATGAGGCACTCCCGTCCGATCGTTTCAAACTCGGGGATCTTGTCCTTTCCAAGGATCTGGTTCGCGCGAAGCATCGAGATCCCCATACTGGCCACGCTATGATGCCATCCGGCGCGGCGACGAGCGGTCTTCTTGGCCCAGTCGAGTAGTTGCGGATCTTTCACCTTGGTGTACAGGAAGGCCCACTGGTAGATATAGAACCCGCCGTGCCGGGGAAAGTCGACCGGCTTTGTGGGCCGTTGATCATTGAGAATGTAAGCATGGCGGTTCCAGATCCAATCGTCGCCCTCCAGAAAGTGACGTTCGAGGCCGCGAACATGTCTTTCCACTGCCCGCGGGTTGATCTCCCAGAGCTTCTCCAGGAACTCGGGAGGGACAAATCCCAGGTCTTCATGGATGGGCAGTCCGCCCACTGCTTCCTTCTTGAAATCCCAGAAGGCGTGTTCCCCATACGGAAACAGGCCGTTGCCGACCGACGCACATCGACGGAGAAAGAAATCTAGATAAGCATCAGCGGCCTGGGCGTAGCGCTGTTGGCCGGTCAATTCGCTGATGTGATGCATCACCAGCAACGTGAACAGGTCGTGCTGCACGTTGCAGCCCGGAAAGGCGCGGTCTGCGTTGCGCTGCCCGCGTAACAACGGCGGAGCCGTTTCCGGCAAGCGGTGTGTCTTCAGATCAAGGATCGAGCTGAACAGAGGACTGTGCTCCGCGCCATAACGATCCGTGCCTTCGGCAATCAGCGTGTCGATGCACCCTACCGTGGCCTGGAAGTACTTCGTCGTTTTCGCATTCGATGCTTCCGCCGCCTCCGCGGAAACTGCGGAGCAGCTCGCCAGGCAGCACAGAACCGCTGCAGACGGGAAGGGGTAAGTCGACATCGGTAATCCTCCTGGTTCTTAGTTGCCGTTGTCACGATTGCTGCTGAGGGCATAGAGATGCTTGGCGGTAGCGACATAGAGCACGCCGTTGGCAGCCACGGGCGTTGTGAAAATCTGATCCCGCATCCGGATGCGGCTGATCACTTTGGCGTCTTTGGCAGCCTCGAAGATCCAGAACTCGCACCGGTCGGTTCCGACATAGACCTTTCTGTCGGCCACGAGTGTCGAGCCCCAGATTCTCCCTCCCAACTCTTCCCTCCAATATCGCCGGCCCGTCTCCGCATTCAGACAGTGCAGCCGACCGGAGTAATCTGCGATGTAAAGCAAGCCGTCGGCAATCGAGACTGTGGAAAGGCAGTCGCTGATACCGTCGTAGGACCAGATCAGGCCGGAGCGAGTCACGTCACCGGACTTCGTCGCGTCGATCGAGGCCAGCCAACCGTCATCCTTGCCGATCCAAGGATCGTGTGTGAAGGCAACATACACTCGATCTTTGTAGAACACCGGTGTCGCCACAACAGAATACGACGTACTTCCGCGACCGCATTGGAAAGGGATCGGGTTGCCGAGTTGGGCATCGGGCTGGCCGTTGAAGGACCATAAGGGATGAAGCAGTCGCGAGCTATTGTCGTTACCTGCCGCGGCCAGTGCCTCGCACGCATACACTCGCCCGTTTCCAGCCCCGTAGAACAGAGTGTCAGTGTCGCCGACGCGCCCCATGGCCGGGGAACTCCACTGACCGTGAACTACGTCTGGTCCAATGCCGAAGTTGTCCCGGGCGACGAATTCACCCGTGTGCTTGTTCAATGCAATCAGCGTCGGCGCGTCCGGTTTGGCAACGTTGTCGTGTTTTTCGTTCAGCCCGTTGGCCGTGCAAACGTACAACACGTCGCCATGGATTAGGACGGAGGAGTTCGACGAGTCGTGGATGCGTATGCCCAGTTCAGCGACCATATCATAGCACCAGAGGATGTCTGCGTCGTTTCGCATGGGCTCCAGCGGTGGCTGATCCGGCAAAGCCATGTGCTGCCCTTCGGCTGTGTACGGGCCGTCGTTTCCGTCGGCCATTCCTTCAACGTCTAGGCACATCACTTCGCCGCGGTTCGTGACTACGTACAGGCGGCCATCGTGGACAGTCGGTGGCGAAGTCACTCCCGACTTTGGGGCATCGAAGAACCGGATCCAGTCGATTTTCGGGACGGTCAACTGCCACAGGAATTTGCCGGTCGCTTCATCAAGACACATCAACACACCGCGGTCGCCAACGATTCGCGGGTCTCGCGGAGCATCGTTGTTGGTACCGATGAACACCATTCCGTTGGCGATAACGGGCGAACAATAGGTACGGCTTCCCAGCCGTGTCACCCACTTGACATTCTCCGTCGTGGCCAAGTCGGTTTCCCCTGTATCAGCATCTCGCTCGCCCGGCTCGAACCACTCGGGCAATCCTCTTTCCCGAGAAATCATGTTGCGCGAGTAACGTTGCCCCCACTGAGGTCGATCGGCCGCGATCGAGGACTCCGGCAGCACCGCCAGAAGAGAAAGTACGAAGTACAGTCGCGTCGCGACGACAAGTCTCGTCATTGACGGCCTCCGGCAGACTCTGGATATTCTTCAAGCTTACATCAGGTTCCGTAGCATGATACCACGCATGATGAAGCATTTCACATCGCGCGGATAACTCGAGACGCATATCCAAGATGCGTTCGAGTTGGAGGTTGCCAGACACAAGCGAGGCGAGTTAGTATGACCCTGGACAGAGGCGATTACAGGTACGGGTTCATCATTGGTAACGTCTAGTGTGTGGCGAGGTCTAATATGACTACTTCGAGATTGTCGTTGCTTGTTGGTTTCGTGTTGAGCTTCAGCCCGGTCGTGAACCTCGCGTCTATGGCGGACGAGGTGAGCAAAGGGCCCGTCAAGGTTTTCGTACTGGCCGGCCAATCCAACATGGAGGGCAAAGCTCTGGCCAGCACATTGGAACCAGTGATCGCCGACACGGAAACTCGCGAGCGGTTCAAGCACCTGAAGACCGACGGCAAGTGGACCGTGCGGGACGACGTGTGCGTGACGTTCTTGGACAAGCAAAGCAAGGGGCCAAGCGACGAGATCCCGCGCTACGGTCCGCTGAGCGTGGGTTTCGGTGGCCACAAACTGGTTCGCAACGAAGACGGCAAGAAGGTCCCGGCACCTACCGTCGGCCCGGAACTGGGCTTCGGCTGGGTCATGGGCCAGCATTACGACGAGCACGTGCTGCTGATCAAAGCCGCCTGGGGCGGCAAGAGCGTCAAACGCGACTTTCGTCCTCCCAGCGCCATGCCGACCGACGACGAGTTGAAACAGGCTTTCGAACAGGCCCGGAAAAGAAATCCAGATCTCTCGTTCGACGAACTGAAAGCGTCGTACGGCAAGTACTACCGCAAGATCCTCGAAGAGACCCGTAAGGTGCTGGACAACCTGAACGAGTACGTGCCGGAGTACAACGAATCGCTGGGGCACGAGGTGGCCGGCTTCGTCTGGTTTCAGGGCTGGAACGACGGCGTGGGCCAGGGTAATCCGGATTATCCCCAGCAACTGGCCGCCATGATCCGCGATCTGCGCAAGGATTTGGATGCACCGAACCTACCGGTAGTGATCGGCGAGTTGGGGGTGGACGGACCGGAGGCCGAAGGCTGGATCGCAACGTTCCGCCAGCAACAGGCCACAGTCGCTGCCATGACGGAGTTCACGGACAACGTTCGTCTGGCCGGAACCGCCCAGTTTTGGCCTACCAAGCCGGACCTGAACCAACAATGGGAGGAGTTTCGCGCCGGCGCCGCGAAGAACTCGCAAAAACCCGACAGCGACCCGACAAAGATACGCGAGCGCGACTATTTTCAGAAGAATTGGGTCCAGCGTTACGCGGAAGATCTGGCCTACACGTCCGATAGACGCTACCACTACAAGGGTTCCGGCGCCTGCTACTACCTGATGGGTGAAGCAATGGCGAAGGCGATGTTGGAAATGGTGAAATGAAACGAGTGCGGATCTACGGGTGGTAACACCGCGGAGCACATCAAGTGAAAACGAATCCTGTTACTTTGATCGTTCTACCTCTGGTCGTATGGTCGTTCGCTGCGACGGAAAGCATCGCTGCCGAAAGCGAGCACGGTGAGATGCCGCCCTATGTGGCATCGGATCTGGCCTATAAGCAATTCATGGAGCGGTTGTCCTCGAACTCGGATAAGACTCTAGCGGTCAAGAAATTCGACCCACAATGGGTCCGCACGCTTGCCGAGCGTGGCGAGCCGATCGTGTACACGCGGGAAAACAGCGCCGGTTTTGACTACATCGGCATGCCCATCGGTGGAATCTGCGCCGGCCAACTCTACCTCGCCGGCGACGGCAAACTGTGGTGCTGGGACATCTTCAATACAAGAGCCAAGGGTGACGTGCGGGGCGTGCCGACCCACGCCAATCCCTACAAACGCAGCGAGCCCGATGCGCGAGCCCACCATCAACTGAATCAGGGCTTCGCGATCCGCGTGACGGCCGATGGCAAAGACGTCACGCGCACGCTCGATCGCGACGGGTTCGACAACATCTAGTTCCGCGGCCAATATCCGATCGGCTTCGTGACGTATTCGGACGGCGATTTGCCTGTCCAGGTGCAGCTCGAAGCCTTTTCACCGTTTATCCCACTCGACCTGGAAGACTCGGTCTATCCTGCAACGGTCCTGGAATACACCGTCACGAACAAGACCGATCGGGAAGTTTCAGGCGAGCTGTTCGGCTGGCTGGAGAATGCCGTTTGCATCAGAAGCCGACAAACGGCAGCGGGCCTCTTGAAGAATCGTGTGGTACGCAAACCGCAGTTGACCGTGGTCACGTTCAACGCCACCGAGCCGCCCGCTGTGGACGTGACGGAAGAGCGGCGGCCGGAGATTGTGTTCGAGGATTTTGAGGGCGATCTGAGCAAGTGGACGGTTGAGGGTGACGCGTTCGAACGCAATCCCAAGCCAAATTTTCACCACCAGCCGCTTCAAGGATATGAGGGCCGAGGACTGGCCGATTCGTTCCGCAACGGCGGCGATGTCAAGGCATCTTCCCGGGCCAGTGACGATTGGACCGGTAAATTGACCAGCCAGCCGTTCACCATCGAACGCAAGGCCATTCGTTTTCTGATCGGCGGAGGCAACCACGCGGGGCAGACCTGTCTGAACCTGATGCTCGACGGCAAAGTTGTTCAATCCATCACGGGGGCCAACAGCGAGCGGCTCGACGCCAAGGTATTCGACGTCTCCTCCCTCCAGGGAAAGAAGGCTCACATCGAGATTGTCGACAGCCATGAGGGCGGCTGGGGGCATGTGCTGGCCGATCAGATCGTTTTCACCGATGATCCAAACGTCGAGTCTCGGCCGCTTGGCGAGTTGCTGGATTTCGGCTCGATGTGTTTAGCTTTGCTAGAGGATGATTCAAACGTGCAGGCATCGGCGTCGACTGATGCTCCGGGAAGACAACCGGCGGAGCGGTCAACTACGGCAACCGCGCCATTCGACACTGCGGCACCAGTTGGGACGCTTGGTCGCACTTTTCGCCTGAAGGCGGGCCAGACTGCAAAGGCTCGCTTTGTACTGGCGTGGCATTTCCCGAACTACCACATCGACCGCTTGCGCACGAAGACGGGCCGGTGGTATGGTCAGCGGTTCGATTCGACTCGAGCGGTCGTGGAGAATATCGCGGAGCGATTCGACTCGCTGGCCGAACAAACTCGTCTTTGGCACCAGACGTGGTACGATTCCACCTTGCCGTGGTGGTTCCTTGATCGCACCATGCTCAACACTTCCGTGCTCGCCACCAACACCTGCTTCCTGTTCCGGGATGGACGCTTCTACGGATACGAGGGGGTATATCATGGTCACGGCACTTGCACACATGTCTGGGGATACGTCCAGGCGCCGGGCCGGCTGTTCCCGGAGTTGGAGCGTCGTCTGCGAGAAATGGTCGACTATCGCGAGGGAATCGCTTTCGATCCCCAAACGGGCGTCATCCAGCATCGAAGCGAGCACGGGGGCGGAGTCGCTGTGGATGGGCAGTCAAGTACGATCCTGCGAACTTACCTGGCACATCAGATGTCGCCGGACGACGGATTTCTGAAACGCATCTACCCAAACATGAAGAAGGCAATGAATTGCCTGACCGAGCAGTACGATTCGGACCGCGACGGAATCCTCACAGGCGGGCCACACAATACGCTGGATGCCAAGTGGTACGGGAAGATCACGTGGCTTTCACTGCACTACACGGCAGCGTTACGTGCGGCGGCGGCCATGGCAGAGGACATGCACGACGACGCGTATGCCGGGCAGTGCCGGGAACTTGCCGACCGTGGCCGGACCTACATCGAGAACGAAATGGGGCCGTCTGCGACTCAGGACGCTGACCTTCGACTTGCCGGCCCAAACGGCGGCATCGACGGTCCGCGTGAGTGTCGCCGGCCAATCGCTCGACGCCCGCCACCAGATGCGCCAGAACCGCGTGGTCATCACCCTTGCCGAGCCGGTGACCGTCCAGGCCAGCGAGGGCTTGCTTGTAGAAATAGGCATTCGCTCACAGTAACCTCGCAGCTACTCGGGATCGACCGTGCACTGCGTGGGGCATAACTTCAGATGCCATCTCCGGTCGCCAACGTGGATCCTCAAATCCGTGCAGTCGGCAGTGATCCGTTCGCTATGGACCGCGACGGACGGGGCGGCAGTACCATGATATGGAACAAGCAGTGTCACTACTCGGCCACGATCGGGCACATAGCACCAAGACTTGGCCGGCACGCACTCGTCCCATTTGTAGGCGATTTCGTACTTCTCGACAAAGGATTCAGCGATCTTTGTGACCGGTTTCAACAGGAGGTTTCCGCCCTCTGTGAAATGCGTTGCGACCGCGTGTCCGCCGAGCTCTTTCGTATCGGCGTTCTCCGGAAGATGCCAACGTTGTTCGAACCGGTGGTCGCCGCCAGAAGACACATCGTCGCGCACGACCCAGAAATGCGGCTTGACGAACAGGACCGTTCGCCGATGGGTCACACCGGAGTACAGTTGGTGTGAGCCGACGGCCAGATCGTAAGTGTCTGTGCTCTTCCAGCGTTCGAATGACGCATCGCCGTCGCGTTGGTCCCTGCCGTCGACGGTGACAGTGTTGTGGCACGGAGTCGAACGGAAGACACGCCCTTCGGCGCGGTAATTGAGTCGACCCGGGTCGATGAGCAATGGACGCCCGTAGGCATAAAGCGTCAGTGAAAGCTGGTCCAGGTGCCCGTGCGGCCCCCGTGGTGACGCCTTGAACACGAGGTGGCGCGCGTGTTCGAACGGTTCTTCATCCCACTCGCTTCGCATGACCGCCCAGCCGGAGTTCTCCCAGTAACGCGACGCCACCGACGGCTTCGTGCCTTCGCGTCCCTGCGTGAGGATGTAGCGGATGTCCTCACGCTCGAAGAACGGCCACGTTCTCCCCAGCAGCATGGGTTGGTGCCGATCCGAGTCGCCGATCATGGGCATCGAGAGATCCGGACACGCACACCACGCGAGGAAGTCCTGCAACAGATCGAGTCGGCGGTGCACTTCGGGATCTACGGGAACGCCCCGTTCGGTCAGCGTCTTCAATACGTTGAATAGGCTGATGTACGCGAATTGCACGTACCCCGTGGAATTCTCGATTTCTTTTCCGTCCTCACGTACGTCGCGGAGGACGTTCGTCTCGAACGCCGACTTGGCAAAGGCGAACCACTCGGCACTGTCCCGAAACTCGCCGAAAGCGACGGCGTTATCCAAAACACTCGACGTGACGGTCGAGAGCCAGTTACCGCCGTCCCAGTCGTCGTCGCTCAGGTAATCGAGGTGTTCCCAAATCGAGTACAGCAGGTTCACGAACGCCCGGTCGCTGAAGTGCTCCCGCTCGGCGGCGAAGATGGGAGCGAGGTAGCCGAGTTTCCATAGACGGATGGCCGAATCCAGCGATCGCCACGTAATCTTCGCCGGCTTGTCCCACGTCTGCCACGACTGGTATCGTCCGTCGGCCGGCTTCCGCGGCAATGGGCAGCTCTCGATCCAGTGCAGCAGTTGTGCCTCGATCTCCCGGGCGATGCGCCCGTCGCCCGTGGCGAGGAACACGTTCGCAGCGTGCGTCCAGTACCCGCAGCGGTTCAGGCTGTTGGTCCACTCGTAGTCTAGCTCGAATGCCCAGTCGATGTTGTCAACGTCAGGCGGAAATTGATGCACCGGTTCGCCAAACTGAAATCGGTGGGCGAGCATGTCCTCGGCGATCCCAATGGACCGCGGGCTCGCCGCGGACGGACGCTCTTCGGTACGTTTCGCGTATTCATCGCGCAATGCCGATACTGCGTCGTCCCACTTGCCCGCGGCGGCGGCGGCGAAAAAAGACTTCAGCTCATCCGCATCGCGATCAAGCAGGGCCGCCAGCCACCGAGCGACTTCGTGCGCGTCAGCACATTGGTACCGCGTAAACGCACCGAAAGAGCTGACCCGCGTACCCCACCCGTCCGTGCACTCGCCAAAGTCCACGTCAAGAAATCGAACGGACGTGTTGTCGAACAAAAACGTGTGCTGGCGCAGCATGTCGCCATCCGCCACCAGCACCTGCCACGGGCCCTTGTGACTCTGCCGTGAGCCGCGAATGGTGACAGAATCAGGATGTCGTCGGCCCTCGGGCGCGTGGCTGCCGAGGAAAACGCGACCGACGAGGCGCTCGTGCCCTAAGTCGATGACAAACCGCTCGCGCTGGCCCTTGCCGTCGGCAAAAATCGTGGTCCCGTTCTGTTTGCCCTCGCCGTCGCCCAACCGCGCCCCGACGAGGTTTCGTACATCGGTCGCTGGATGGATCTCGGCACTTTCAACAACCTTGGCGCCCTGCGCGGCTCGCGCCCAGTTAATCCGATATTCGTCGCCCGGGCCGATGGGCGCGGCGGGTACAACCTCAGCGCCCAGGCATAGTGACGTCGCCAATAGCCAGACAATCATCTGAAGAATGCCTCGGTTTGAGTCGTTCTCTGGTAACTCATCCTCGTAGCACATGATGCTGGCCGAACGAGCAAGAGAACATCGGAACCACAGGCCGCCAAACGGTGGCATGTGCCCGTCGGCCAGGGCCAACATTCTTGCACCAGTCGCTTGATGCTGCCAGTATATTGGCAATCGGTTCTGCGATTCTTTGTGGTCGCTGCGGCGAATGCTGTCAGGCCTGCCCCAATGTGGTAATCCAACGTCTGGGCTTCCGAGGAATCCCTTCCGAAGGCAACATTGTCTCTTCAGGAGGGTAATGTCGATCTGGATGGCTTCCTTGATCCGAGACGGGAAAGGCAAAAGAGCTAATGAACAGCCAGGAAACGTTGCGTCTCTATTTCACGGTGCTGGTAATTGGCACATGCTTGTCCGCCCTCGGCGCCGCCGAAGCCAGCAACAAGCGGCCCGCGCGTTGGCTGCCGGTGGATGAGGAGGGCTGGACGATGCTGCAACCCGCCGCCGATACTCGTCTCATCTACGTCAGCAGCAGTGCGGGAGACGACGACGCAGCCCGCTACTACTCGCCTGACGATCCTGTGGTTGGTTCCGACCCGTTTCGCCCCAAGGGCCCCGTGAAGCCCTACAGGACCGTCCGCTCGGGACTCGCTGCGGCGCGTGACGGTCATCCGGACTGGGTGCTGCTGAGGCGCGGCGATGTCTGGTATGAAGCGATTGGAAGTCCTCCCAACGGACGTTCAGCGCAGGAGCCATCGGTGATCGGGGCCTATGGGGAAGGGGCTCGACGCCCACAGCTCCGATTGCGAGGCGAACAGTCGGGGGTGCGATTTCACATTCATGACGGCTTCCACGACATCGCCATCGTCGGGCTTGAGTTCTATGCCGTTGGTAAGGATCCCAAGTCCCCGGAGTTCAACCCTGAATGTGCTGTGAAAAGTGCGATCGGGGTGTTCATCAGCGGCAAACACATGGCAACAGGTCGACGGCTTCTCGTCGAAGACTGCTGTATGCGATTCTGCGGGGCTTCGCTCCAAGTTGCACGGGATCGGCGAGTGGGTCCGGCTCCGGCGACAGAACAGCTTGTCTTCCGGCGGAACGCGGTGCTGGACAACTACAGCCGCAACAGTCACTGTCAGGGCACTCATGCCGCCGGTGTGTCACTTCTGTTGGAAGAGAACATTTACGACCACAACGGATGGCTCGTACAGGAATCGGGCAACCGCAAGAACCGCGGCGGAGCGACAATCTTCAATCACAACACGTATTTCTGTGACTGCCGCGATGTGGTCTTCCGCAACAACATGTTTCTGCGCGCTTCGAGCATCGGAAACAAATGGACGGCCAACAGCGGTCCGGCGAGCGCCCGCAATCTGGTAATGGACAACAACTTGTATGTGGAAGGAGAAATCGGGATCAGCGCCGGCGGCAACACCCCTGGACCTCTTCGTTTCCAGAACGTGGCCGTTACCAACAACGTCTTCCTCGACCTTGGGCGCGGCCGCCCCACGTTGCGACATCTCGGATGGGGAATTGACGTGATGGACTGGGATGGGGGAAGGGTCGCTGGCAACGTTCTCGTCCAACGAAAACTCGACGATGTCCGCAACGTCCATCTGCTGAACGTCGAGGCGTCCGACGAGTCGGGGGCATGCCGCAACGTGGCGGTGACGGACAACGTCTTCTGTGGAGCCGCCGTGTATTTCATTCACAATGCGGATCGGCTCGACGGCATCTCGTTCACTCGAAACAAACTGCTTGTGCCTTGGCAGGAGAGGCCGCTCATTCGCGCCGCGGGGAACCTGGCGGGCTGCACGTTCTCGAACAACACGTATTTTTCCGAGTACCCCGCCGAACGCTGGTTCCGTCTTGAGGGACAAGACACAAGTTTCAGTGAGTGGATTCGCCGCACGGGCGAACAAGAATCGGCGGCCAAGGCGGTCCAGCCGCCCGATCCGGTGCGGACGATCGAGAGCTACATGGAGCATCTGGGGCTAGAACCGACGCTGGACGCGTTCATCGGGGAGGCCCGCAAGCAGTCGAGAGGGAATTGGCGAAGTCAATTCACTGCGTCGGCCGTCAACGATTGGGTTCGGCAGGGTTTCGGTCTCCGCGCGATCCAACCGTCTGCGAAATGAGTCAACACGCTTGCGGACGGTCTGAAGTACTTCGAGAATACTACGATGCGATGCCAGCGGGCGCCCGGTTGGTGCAGTGTAGCGTTCGCGATGAACAAGCAGCCGAGAGCCACCGGATCGTTGCGAGCCTGGAGGTGGAAGAATGAACAAGCCGAAGAAGAACTGGGCAACGGTCTGTCTCGTGTTGTTTGCGGTGACACATCGTGCATCGAGTTCCTATGCGGAGCAGGCGGCCCCCATCGAGGAGAATCCGTTGTGCCGCATCGCCGTGATGTCCAATGCCTACATCACGGCCTTGCCCGCCGAAGATATCCGTGAGCCATCGGCCAGCGGTCTGGGAAAGAGCCGATCTTGGCTCAAGAGTCGCTCGGCCGCGGTGCGAACCGCGGCTGCCGCTGCAATCCGCGAGCTGCAGCCAGATGCATTTGTATTGCTGGGCAGCGTCACGTGGACTGGTTCCGATGCGGATTGCGCGGAAGCGAAACAGTTTCTCGAACAACTGGACGTTCCTGTCTACGTGACGCCGGGTGTGCGCGACCTCAGCGCCGGCAACGAGCACTTCCTGCAGCGTTTTTCTGAATACGTGGGCAAACCCCGATACTCGGTGGATCTGCGAGGTGTGCGGCTACTGATAGCGACAAATCCAGGGACGCCTGTCAGCGACAAAACAGACGGGGAACTCGTCGCGTGGATGACGGAAGAGCTTGAGCAAGATCTGGATGCGCGCGCCACGATCCTGTTTGGCGGCCCCAAGCGAATCGGATTGCGACCAGCGGAAACTGATGGCGACGCGGCGCGTCGGTTCTGGAATTTGACCGACGAAAATCGCGTGGCGCTGCAGATCATACCTGGACATGACCACCTCCTGTCGGGCGACTCGCTTCCCCGTTGGACAGCGCCGTCGATGGCATGGCAAGAACGCTGGTCGCTAGGTCTGATCGAAGTCTGCTCCGAAAAACTCGACGTCCACTTGATCGCTTCGCTCGACCAACCACGGCAAACGCTCACCATCCCAAACCCAATGGGCTCGCGAAGGCTGGTCTCGGCAGAGCACGATCCGCACGGCAATCCGCTCTACACCCAGGATTTGGGCGAGGGGCCGCTGTTCAGTTTCGTCCATGCGACCGATTCCCAGATCGACGACGGCACCGTTCCCAAAGCGGCGGCCCGGTATCCTCACGACGAAGCAATGAGCGAGGCCGCGGTGGCCCAGGTCAACCGCCTCAAGCCGGAGTTCTTGGTGATCACGGGCGACCTAGTGAACAAGAACACGCCGCTGGAATGGAAAACCTTCAACGCCATCTACTCACGGCTCGATGTGCCACTCTACTTGACTCCCGGCAACCACGACGCCATCCGGCCGGAGAGAGCTTCTCAATCGCCTACGCTGACGGGCAACACGGATGTCGACGGCCCGCTTGCTCTTTACAGCAAATCCACCGAAAGGTATGCCAGCCAAGGACGGCGTTTCTACTCGTTCGAGAAGAATGGATGCGTCTTCCTGGCGATCGACACCCACACTCAGTCGATCGACTCGGAGCAGATGGCCTGGATACGTGACGAACTTGCGCGAACACAAGATGCGACACACGTTTTTGTTATGGGACATCATCCATTGCCCGGCACATTCGGCCATGAAGTTGATCCGGAGCAGGGCGGCGACGAGCTGCTCGCGCTGTTCCAGAAGCACCACGTAACCGCCTATCTGGTCGGCCACCGGCATCGAGCTTCCCGCTACCTCGTCGTGGACGGGACCGCGCACGTCCACTGTGAAGACCTGGCTTGGGGCGAGCGAGGAGCCTATCACGTATATCATGTATTCCCGGACAGAGTCGTGTGCTGCTGGAAGCCCATCTACTTGAGACAGAAGCAGCCATTTTACGAACGCATCGAGTTCCCGTCGCCGCGAAAGCCATCGTAGACCGGCCAATGGCATTGATCAGAGGAGCATCATGACGAACGCAAGACGAATCTCAATAATCATCATCTCGTTGGTCTTCGGCATAAGTTGGTCTGCTTTCGGCGGGGAACAGCAGACGAATCAGAATCGTGTTCGTGTTGCACTTGCGTCTCTTCGTCTGGCAAAGGACACGGACGCTGCTGTTGCGAAGATCAGGAAGACGTTGACGGAGTGTGGGGAGCAAGGCGTGGCGATCGTCTGCTTTCCGGAAGTGTACTTGCCGGGTCTGCGAGGAGCCGATCGCGATTTGCCTCCGGTCAACCAGCTTTCGATGAAGACGGCGCTCCAGGAGATCGCCATCGCTTGCGGCGACGCCAAAGTTGCCGCAATCGTAGGCATGGAATGGAACACCGAACGTGGCCTGGAAAACCGGGCCTTTGTGATTGATCGCAACGGCACGATCATCGGGCATCAGACCAAGAATCAAATTACGCCCGGCGGTGAGTCGAAGCACTACGTCCCCGATGGCAAACGCCAGATGTTCACTGTAGACGGCGTGCGGTTCGGTGTTTCAATCTGCCACGAAGGATGGCGGTATCCCGAAACTGTGCGTTGGGCTGCAGTTCGCGGTGCGCAGATTGTCTTTCAACCACAGGTCACCGGTTCCGACCATCGTGATCCTGCGCCGGAGGCGAAGTGGGGCGAGTCGTTTTATGAAAAGGCGATGCAGTGCCGCGCCCAGGAGAACTCGGTCTACTTCGTGAGCGTAAATCGAGCGATGAAGCGGCAGAACTCGGCCTCCAGTGTGATCGACCCAAAGGGTAATCTTGTCGAGTTTGTTCCGCGCGGAGAGGAAAAAGTTCTCGTCGTCGATTTGGATCTGAGCGCGGCCACCGGATTCTACGCGAGCCGGTATCAACCCAATCTCTACGAAGAACGACGGCAGGCGGCGATTGCCAGACAGCAACCGGAGTTGGCCACCGAGGAGCCTGAGCCAGAGGCACGATCGCATCCTGCTTTGCGGGAGTTGCCGCGCGCCTCACAGCGATTGATGACCAAAGGTCCAGCGCACTTTGTCGACCCAAAGTCTGGAAACGATAACGGACCCGGCTCAAAGGAACGTCCGTGGTCTACGATCAATCACGCCCTGAAGCAACTTCAAGCTGGCGACACCCTTTATCTTCGTGAAGGCAGCTACTTTGAAAACGTCTATTGCGCCGTAGCGGGCACAGCGGACATGCCGATCACCATTCGAGCCTATCCGGGCGAACGTGTCGTGATCGACGGTGGGATGCCGGAATTTCAGACCGCTCCCGCGGCGGCGTGGCAACCGTTCCCGGACGGGGCAAGCGGCGAGTACGTTTCAACACAGATCTTCAAGAACATTCGAGATGTCGTTGGGGCGTTCGGGGATTCCAGCGTTGGCCTGCAAACGTATTGGCATTCCGACGATCTGCGTGCTGCAAACGAAATGTGGATCGTTGACAAGGAGACGAAGGCAATTGACCCCATCTACTGCGGACCGGGCCTCTGGTACAACAAGCAGACCGGTCGCATCCACGCCCGGCTGGCGCACACGCACATCGACAATCCGGAAGTTGCCAACTACGCGGGAGCAACAGACCCTCGCAAGCTGCCACTGGTCATTGCTCCTTTCAACTCTGTGCCGCTGTTCGTCGATCAGGCGATGCACGTTCGGTTTCAGGATCTGGTGATTCGCGGCGGCGGATTGAACACGGTTGTTTTGCAGTTCGGCGTCGATGTCGAGTTCGACAATGTCACGATCTTCGCCGGAACCTACGGCATTCGAGCTCGCTCAACCGGACCGTTTCGGATGGTCAACTCGGCCGTGCACGGCAGCATTCCGCCGTGGGGATTTCGCAACGAAAACTCGCTACACACGTACACGCCGCGGTTCTACGATCCTTTTCACAAGGAACCTGGAACACATAGGAGGAACATCGCTCGCCTGCCAACGCACGCGTTGGTGGTCACGGAAGGCACCTACGAGTTCGAGGTGTTTGCCTATCCGAGAAATCACGACTGGGAGATTTCTCACTGCGATTTCACCGATGGCCACGATGGCGTCTACCTCAGTGGCCACACGATTCGCTTTCACCACAACCGAGTGGACAACATTCAGGACGACGCGATCTACCTCAGCAGCCCGGTCCCATATTTCACCGACGATATCTTCATCTACCAGAACCTGATCACTCGATCCTTGATGGCCTTTGGCTGCCACTCCCGCGGCGGACCGAACGGGAACATCTACATTTTCCGAAACGTCGCCGATCTGCGGAACGGCGTGAACGCCGGCCGCCCCGCACCGGATACTCCGCACGGCAGGATCACCTCGTATCACGTGTTTCTGATGCACGGTCGAGGGAAACCGTTGGGCGTCGAGTCGCTTTACTTCTACCAAAACACATTCGTGAGCAACGCGGCGTCCGACGCGTTTGCTCATCGGACGCTGAGCAAAACCAACAGCGTGACCCAACGGCGGGTGTTCAACAACATCTTCATTTACCTCAACCGATACGGCAGGCTTCGGCCGTTCAATCAGGAGGTGCCGCCGGATGTTCAATGTGACGGCAACCTCCACTGGTGCGCCGCCCCAGACACGCCATTGCCAGAGGAGTTCCTTGAGAGAATCCGCAACAATCCGGTGTCGATTGCCAACAAGGAGAAGTACTCACCGGGATGGGCCAGCAAGTCGATCGTCGCCGAGCCGGGGTTTCTCAAGTTCGACCGCGATGGAAAGACGATCTGCGATTACCGTCTTCAGGAGGACAGCCCAGCGATCGGCGCGGGCATCGCGCTGCCGGATGAGTTGGAGGATCCCTTCCGCCCGAAAGACGGCGCCCGACCGGATATCGGCGCGCTGCCGCATAGTGCGGGAGTATTGGCGGCCGGACGACTCAAAGACGCGAATTAGATCAAGCAGAACCAAGAATAGGAGTTCAATCATATGAGCATGTTGCGAGTTATCGTTTGGCTGTTCCTGATGCTGCTGTCATCGTCGTTCACTGATGCATGCCTTGCCGTCGAAGCGTTGATGCTCGCGAAAGACGGCAATGCCAACGCCGTGATCGTACTGCCAAGCGGAGCTGCGTCTGCCGCTCGCGAGACGGGCGACATTCTCGCCGATCATCTGAAGCAGATATGTGGTGGCGAATTCCGGGTTGTCGGCGAGGGGGAAATGAAGCACACATCGGTGAAGGATCAGCGCGTCATGTACGATGGCCTTCCAAGGCCGTCGGAAGGCAACGATGAAAATGCGACGGCCTCGGAGGGCCATCCTACGGAGACTCTCATCCTTCTCGGCGAAGGCCGGTTGACGAAGCTTCTTGGCGCTACGTCAGCCGATCTGGGGCCCGGCGGAATACTGATTCGTACCTTTCCCAATGCGATTGTTCTGCTTGGTCCGGGTAAGACCGCACCGACCGATCCGTACGGTACTCGTTATGCCGTAACGACGGCGGGCAAACGTCATTCTGCCGGTGCGAACAATGCAGAGCGCTTGACCCGCCAAACAGCCGCAAACTCGCAAACGGCGGCGTCGCGTTGACCGATCGCTACATCTACTTCTGGAATGAGATCGCGAAGCGAGTGACCAAAGTCCATCCAGATGCATGGCTCACGGCTGACGCCTACAGCGTCTATGCGGCTCCGCCGGTGCTCAGAAAGCTGCACCCGAACATTGCGATTCGTTGGATTGACTTACACCAATGAAGAGAAACGTCGGCAGAATCGCGATGACTGGGACGAATGGTCGAAAGCCGTACAGAGAATCTACTTCCGGCCGAATGTGCTACTGGCGGGTCGTCGCCAGGGAACGCCGGTCGTCTACGTCCACCGAATGGCAGAGGACTTCAAGTACATGGCCCGCAATTCGCTGATCGGTACCGATTTTGATTCGTGCTGCCACAACTGGGCAACTCAGGGGCTGAACTATTACGTCTGCGCGAAACTTCACTGGAATCCCGACCTCGATGTCGATGCCTTGATCGACGATTACTGCCGCAGCGGCTTCGGCAGCGGCGCTCAAGCGGTGAAGAAGTATTTCCTTCGCATCGAAAAGATCACGGACGAGATCGCAGAGAAGCAACTGAAGATTACAGAGCCGTACACGCCGGAGATCATCACGGAACTGCGCGGCTATCTAGATGAAGCAGCCGATGCATCGAAGGATGAGACCGACGCGCACAAACGAGTCGCCTTCCCAAAGAGACAAAGCAGAGAATTCGCGTTGCCCTCGACAACAACTGGCTCGTTTCCCGCGATGTCTTCGAGAATAACCATCTCGCCGTCAACGTGGCAACCGTCGCATGGGGCAGTTGGAGTTTCTTTGGTCGCTACTACTGGAGCGAACCGTCGCCAGAAATCCGCAAGCAGGCTGAGAGCCAATGATGAGCCGAACTAGAGAACGCGCAAAAAGCAACTTCGTTGTCTTGATCGTAGCTACGGTCGCCAGACCGTGGGAAACTGCCGGTCCACCGTCTGGCGACGGTAGCTACAATTTCCACCCTTCACGGTAGGCGCGTCCAATGAACCGTTCCGCTTCCGGACAGTTCGTGACCTTCAAGTTCACGGGGTCCCACTCGAGCTTTTGGCCGGCCCGGTAAGCGACAGTTCCCAACAGGATTGTCTCGGTCAGGGGTCCGGAATAGTCGAAGTGACAACCCGTCGGGCTGCCCGTCTTGCATGCCGCCAGCCACTCCTGCGCGTGGCCCGCCGTGGCCACGGACACGGCGTCGATGTTCTTGTCCTCCTTATCCAGCATCCTTCGGAAATCACGGTATGTCTTCGCCTTCTCGTAGCGACTGGAAGCCCTTGCCAGGAATCTCGAATCGACATCGCACAAGGCGACGAGGTTGTGATTCTCCATCATTTGAATGACATGCTCTCCGCGATTGCCCACGCCGATGCCGGCGATATTGACCTTCTCGCTCGGCGGAGTCTGATCTGCGCCGCCCAGGACATGCCGCGGCACGATTGTGAACCCGGCCAATGTAGCGCCGGCGACTGTCTGCTGAAGAAACTCCCGACGCTTCAATCGATTCTCACGCGATGGCATGATTCACTCCTGTTTGCAGGCAGAACGATTGACTGCCTCGTCTTTCCAAGTCAGAGTTTCATGGTGTCCGCTGCAACGACACACACACTTGTCGTTCGTTTCATATCTGGCGACTCGTAGCTGCACTCGCCAGAGTGCGAAAACCACCGCGTTCTGGCGAACGCAGCTACGGCGGATTATGAGTCCGTGTCGTCGCCGAAAGAACAAAGGCGGCCAGCCGCTGCCGATCGACGCCCAAGTGGAAACATAAAGTCGCCAATCATGCAGCGGACCGGCCATACTCTGTCTTTCGTGCCGTGGCTCCCGACACGGGCATCTCTGAGTTTCCTACCTTTCAACCTGCCGGGCAAGGCTGTTGTGTGGCGAGAGCGAAAAACGATACAAACGGATACAGTTTCAGCAGTGTAGCCATCACACTCCTATTCCTTCGCGCGTTTCCCAACGACAGGCAGGAAATTCGCCTGCTATTTTTTGCTGTGATCGCTCCGAAGCAAAAAACGCGGCTCGGATCATCGTCCGAGCCGCGTCTGGCTGATTCAACTTCAATCACGTTGAATGTAGAGGGATTATCGTTTGCCGCCAGCCCACCAGACCATGGGCGAAAGCTGAGCAGACGTTGTGAGTATTTCCGGCAAAGTGTTCGGCTCCAATTGCTTCGCGATCGTGGCCGCAGCCGATTGCAGTTCGTGCGGCGCTGGCTCGGTGTTTTCCCGCAACAGGCGGGCGAACTGAAGGACTCGACGAACTGACCATGCGACAATGAAAAGACTTCCCATTAACCAGATGGAGGCCAACCACGGTTTTGCAGTATTCAACTTGGCTGCGATATTGGACAACAGGGAAGAAGGGAGAGCCGCCAGCGTGGTCGCAGGCTGTGTCTCGATATCAAATTCAGATACGACCGGGAGTTCCATTTCTGCTGACAAATCGCCATTGCTGGCAATCTGCGAAGGCATACCGACGGGAATCGTCACGATCGGCGGTGTCACGAGCTTGACGAAAACAAGTAGCCAGAGCATATCAGCGAGGTGAGGACGCCGGGCCGTAGCGCCAACGACCATCGCTACTATCGCCAAGGCGATTGAGAAACACGCATTGCTCAGTCCCATCTGAAAGAGGAAATCAGTCATGCCTGTTCTCCCTCAACCTTCCAACTCGTCGAGGATGGCCCGGATCCGTTTGATCTCGTTGCGGGAGATCTTCTTCTCCTCGACCAGATGGGTAATCAGCGGTGCAAACGAACCTGCCGTCAGCTTGTCTGCGAGTGATTCCAATTGCTGCCCGGCGTAGGTCTGCCGGGTGATCGCCGCCGAGAAGAAATGGACAGACAAGGTACGATCGCGCTCGACGTATCCCTTGTCCTCCAAACGTTGCAGCAGTCTCTGGACCGTCCCGTGCTGCGCTTTGGTCGCGTCAGGGTAGAGTTGCTCACGGATTTGACGGGCCGTCATACGATCGTTCTGCCAAAGCAGATCCATGACCGCCAATTCCGCGTTGGCCAATGATGGTTGTTTCACACGGTCGCCCCCCGGTTTTCGCTTCAAGTACGACGATTAATCGCACTTATACGACAATGTGTCGTATCTGTCAGTAGTCATTTCGCAGAAAGCCGTCCGGTTTTCGGCAGCACGGGGCGTCAGCGACATATCCCGACGTGTCTTGTTGCCATGTGACGGTAGCTGCGTTCGCCAGAACGCGGACTTCCCGCAGACCGCGTTCTGGCGAACGCAGCTACAACGGACACGCCATCCCGGGATCTACGAACTTACTTCGGCGTCGCTTCGCAGTGAGGGTAGCGGTAGTCGGCACCATCTCTGGTCGACACCTTGATGGTGGACCCGTCCTTCAATGTGTAGAGGTACAGCGAGGGACTAGCGTGGTAGACGATGGCGGCTTCGTCCTTCGTCCAGCGAGGATAGGCGAACCAGCGATTTGCTCCCTCCTCGTTGGCGAACGCTTTCGCATTCGTGATCGAGGGCTTCTCCGCATCGAAGTCGGCGATGTAGAGCGTGCGTCCCGTGTCTTTGTATTGATATCCCGTCTGGAACTCGAAGCAGACCTTCGTCTCGCTGGGCAAGATGCTGACGCGATCCAGTATTCCCTTCTTCGCCATCTCACAATCGATGCGTTCAAAGCGAGGCTCGCCGTCGGGATTGGGCGTCATCAGGAAATAGCCCCAGCCCTGCTTCGGGTGGGCGCACTGCACGAGGATTCTGCCGTCGATCAGGCAGGTGTAGGCCCAGGTGTGGTAACTCTTGTCGGTCAGCGCGATCTCCTGGCCGGGCTTGTTGCCCACCTTGCTAGCCATCACCTGAAAGCTGACCCTGTCCGGATGCTTTCGGTTCCAAATGGGCGTGTTGGTTCCGTCACGCGTCCAGGTTTGATTGAAATCCGTGTGCGTGCCATCGGTCAGCGGATGCAATCCCGTGCCATCAACATTGATAATGTGTATCTGGGTCTTCCAGTTGGTCACGACCGGATCATTCTTCAAACGGCGGAAGAAAACGAGCATGTTGCCAGTCTTCGACCACGACGGCTTGAAGTCCTGATGTCCGCTCGTCAGCGGCTTGCCCTCGGGCGTACCGTATTCGTTGACGTGGATTTCGCCGTTCCTGAAATAGGATCCCCGATAACCCGTGCCTTTCACCTCTGCCTTGCCGCTCTTGCCGCCCTTTTCCGCCAACAGCGTCGCAATCTGCGGACGGGCCGACTTGATATTTTCGAGATCCAACTCCAATTTCAGATATCCGCCGATCCCTTTGTATACCCCTTCCAGTTCCTCGCTCCATTTACCTTTCACCGTGTCCAGCGGAGTTTCCGATCGATCGTTTTGGGCATTCAAATCCGCCCCTTTGGCCACCAGAGCTTTCACGATCTCGATATGCCCGAGAAACGCCGCCATATGCAGCGCCGTCGAACCTTCATTGTTCTTGATGTCCGGCTTGGCCCCTTTGCCCAGCAACAGTCCCGCAGCATCGCTTTGCCCCGTAAGCGCCGCCGCCATCAACGGTGTCAATCCTATCGACGGTGCCTTGGCGTTCACATCCTTACCTTCCGCCAGTCGCTGCTTGATGGCTCCCAGGTTGCCTTTCGCGGCGGCCGTCCAAATATCGACCGTTTCTTCCGCAGCCTCCGATGGCAGCCCCGTGAAGCCGGACCCTGCGAGCAGCGCAATCACCAAGACAAATGCGATTTTTCGTTTCATCGAAGAATCTCCTTTTGAAATCCCGACACTCATTGAACATCTCCGGCGCGCAACCGATTGTTTAAGGCAGAACGATGAGGGGCAGAATGATTTAAATTCATCGCTCGTCATTCATGATCCTGCCACCATGATTCTGCCATTTTGCAGCCATGGTCATGCACCTGAGTCTGTCCACTTTCAACACGTCCTGCAAGGTGATTCCAAGGCGAAGGCGAGAAACGATACAAACGGATACAATCTCGTTTTGACGGTGACAACGGCCACCAACTTGGCTCGGCTTCGTTAAGGTGGTAGGGTGAAAGGATGGCTTCGGCTGCGACTGGCTGATGAACGGCACAATTCAACGTGGGAGTTATGTGATGATTCACGATAGAGACCGCACACGTGTGACGCGTCGGACGTTTCTCGTGCGGACGACGGCCGCCGGCGCTGCGCTTGCCGCCGGTCGCGTCGTTGCCGTCGAGCCAGGACACTCAGAAACCGGATTGATCCCGCTCGGAGTGGCGAAGATCGACGTGACGCCCGACTATCCGGTGCGTCTACCCGGCTACGCGGGACGAAAGACGGAATCCGAGGAGGTGCTGCAAAGGCTTTGGGCCAAGGCGCTGGTGATCGGCGGGGATGAACGCGACGGGCCTGCGGTGATGCTGACGATGGACAACTGCGGCGTTCCGGAGAACGTCACAGCGGAAGTGGCCGCTCGGCTGAAGGCCAAGGCCGGCATCCCGCGAGAACGTGTGGTGATCTGTTCGTCGCACACGCACAACGCCCCATGGTTGGATGGGTTCCTCCCGCTGCACTATGTCGAGCCAATACCGCCGGATCACCAAGAGCACATCCGGCGATACACGCGTCAGGCGACCGACCAGCTTGTGCAGGTGGCACTCGAAGCGATCGCTGCGCGCGCTCCGGGGCAATTGGCCTGGGCGCAAGGCCGCGTGGGCTTTTCCGCAAACCGACGTGTGTTGAAAGACGGCAAATGGGCACGGTTCGGCGTCAACCCCGATGGGCCGATCGACCATAGCATGCCGATGCTGCGAGTGACGGATGCACATGGAAAACTCTTGGCGGTCGTGGCCAACTATGCGTGCCATTGCACGACGATGAGTGGAAACAGCATCCACGGCGATTGGGCCGGATGCGCGCAGCAGTACATCGAGGAGGAGCAGCCAGGCGCGATTGCTATGATTTCGATCGGTTGCGGCGGCGATACCAACCCGGAACCTCGCAACAGCACCGAGGCCACCGAACGGCACGGTCGCGCATTTGCTGACGAGGTCAAGCGGCTGTTGGCAGGCCCGTTCGAGCCGCTGGAACAGGTGCCGATTGCTCGCCTCCGATGGATCGAACTGCCCTTCGATACCCCGCCCACGCAGGAGGAATTCGCGAAGCGATTGGCCGCCGGCCAAGCGCCCAATGCCAGTTCGACTGCCAAGCGGTATGGATATCACGCTCAGCGGATGTTCGAACACATTCGCCGCGACGGCCGCCTTCCTGCGACGCTTCGCTATCCCGTGACGACTTGGGCGTTCGGTAACGATTTGGCCATGGTGTTCCTGCCAGGCGAAGTGGTCCTTGACTACGTCCTGCGGTTGAAACGTGAGATTTGCGGCGATCGACTTTGGGTCACTGCCTACGCGAACGATGTGCCATGTTACATTCCTTCCAGGCGCATTCTCGACGAAGGCGGTTACGAAACGGACAGCTCGATGATCTCCTATGCCCGGCCAGCTCGATTTGCGCCCGCAGTGGAAGATCAGATCGTCGCCACAGTCAAGGGCCTCCTGCCCGAGACTTCCAAATGAGGTAACACGTCTGCCAAGTGGTAGCCGGATTCGCAAGAATTCGGCAGCTTCCCGGTTTGTCGCCGAATCGTCCGAATTCTTGCGAATCCGGCTACTGGACGGTCACTCCGCCAGATGGCTGAATACTTGCCAATAAGAAACCATCTGAGACAACCAGGAGTACGATCCATGAATCGGCGCGATTTCCTCGGGCGGTCACTCTGGTTGAGCGCCACGGCGACCGCGGCCGCCGGACCGACGATGGCTCCGCCGTGCCATGCAAAATCGCCGCGCCCTTCTCAGTCAGCGAGCGGTCCTGCTACCGGCCCGTTGCGAGTGCATCCGGACAATCCTCGATACTTCACCGATGGCAGCGGAAAGGCAATCTACCTGACCGGCTCACACATGGGCTGGGAAGTGCAGGACGACTCCTGGGGCCGCGAGCACGTGTTTGACTACGCCGCGTTTCTCGACTTCCTTGTCAAACACAACCACAACTTGATCCGGCTATGGGTGGTCGAGCATACACGCTGGGACGCGTCCAATCCTCGCGCAGTGGCCTCGCCCATGCCGTACCGGCGCACCGGCCCTGGCAATGCATTGGATGGCAGGCCCAAGTTCGATCTGCAGCAGTTCGACCCGCAGTATTTCAAACGACTGCGCGAAAGGGTGGTTGCCGCTGGCGAGCGGGGCATCTATGTGGCCGTGATGCTGTTCCAGGGATTCAGCATTCACAAACGCCCCGGCCGAAATCCTTGGTTCGGTCATCCACTGAATCACCACAACAACGTGAACGGGATCGATGGCGACGCGAACGGCGATGGTGACGGACGCGACGTCCACACGCTGGCCAATCGCGCGGTGACGGCATGTCAAGAAGCGTACGTCCGTAAGGTTGTCGACGCAGTCGGCGACTTGGACAACGTTCTTTACGAGATCGCCAACGAAGCGGGGGTCTACTCGACCGATTGGCAGTACCACATGATTCGTTTCATCAAGCGATACGAATCCACGAGACCCAAGCAGCATCCCGTTGGCATGACCGTGCAAATCCCCGGACGTCACAACAACAACGATGTACTCTTCAAGAGCCCGGCCGACTGGATCTCGCCCAACCGCGAAGGCGGCTATGACACCGATCCGCCCGCCGCAGATGGACGCAAGGTGATCATCAGCGATACGGATCACCACGGCGCCAAGCCGTACCTGGAACGCCGCACATGGGTGTGGAAGAGTTTTCTACGAGGCCACAATCCAATCTTCCTGGACATGTACCCCGATCAGGAAACCAGACAACTGGATGCCATCGCCGACGACCAGTTGGACCCAAAGTGGCTGCCCATCCGCCGTGCCATGGGCAATGCACGAAAGCTCGCGAATCGAATCAACTTGGTCGCGATGGTGCCGAAAAACGATTTCGCATCGTCCGAGTATTGCCTGACGGACCCCGGCCGCGAATACCTGGTATACCTTCCCGATGGCGGATCGGTCAGTGTTGACCTGTCAGCGGTCACTGGCCAGCTTTCGGTAACGTGGGTCAATCCAAGCACGGGGAGGGCTATAAGAGCGGGTACGGCGAAACGTGAGGCCCGTCGGACGTTCACGTCGCCATTCCGCGGTGACGCGTTGCTGTACGTCTCCGCCGACCACCTCGCGGACTTGTGATCAACAGTCCGCTTTGACCATAACCCTGCAAACTGCTAGTAGTGTTGGTACGTGGGGCACGTTTCCAACGTGCCGTAGCTCACCAACTTCCAGAAGTTGGCACGTTAGAAACGTGCCCCACATTGACAAAGCTACCATCGTGGAAGCAACAGCGTTGGAGGAAGACAAAGTGAGTGACTGCCGTTCGCAAGTCAAAGCAGCCGTTGTGCAAGCGGCTCCGGTCTCGTTCGACCGTGAAGCGACGATTCAGAAAGCGTGTCGCTTGGTTGCCGAGGCGGCCTCGCAGGGGGCGAAGTTGATCGTCTTACCCGAGGCGTTTGTACCGGCCTATCCCCGAGGGCTGGGCTTCGGAGCCGTGGTCGGCAGCCGCAGCGACGAAGGGCGGCGCCTCTGGCAGCGCTATTGGGAAAACGCCGTCGACGTGCCCGGGCCGGACACGGACACGCTGGGCGAGGCAGCTCGTGAGGCCGGCGTCTACTTGGCCATCGGCGTCGTCGAGCGGGACAGTCAATTCAGCCGCGGTACGCTCTATTGCACCTTGCTCTATTTCGGCCCCGACGGGCAACTGCTCGGCAAACACCGCAAGCTCAAACCCACGGGCTCGGAACGACTGATCTGGGGCGAGGGCGACGGCAGCACACTGACGGCAATCGACACGGACTTCGGCAAGATCGGCGGTCTGATCTGCTGGGAGAACTACATGCCGCTGGCGCGAATGGCGATGTACAGCAAAGGAGTCGACATCTACCTGGCACCCACCGCCGACGCCCGCGATACATGGCAAGCCACATTGCGACACATTGCCTGCGAAGGCCGATGCTTCGTACTGGGCTGCAACCAGTTTTTCACAAAAGACATGTACCCGGACGACTTGGCCGCTGGAGACGAACTCGCCACCCAGCCAGAGATAATGTGCCGCGGCGGAAGCGCCATCATCTCGCCCCTGGGCGAAGTCCTCGCCGGTCCACTCTACAACAAGGAAGGCACTCTGTTCGCCGACCTGGATCTGGGCGAAATCACGCGAGCACGTTTCGATCTCGATGTAGCAGGCCATTACGCCCGCCCCGACGTCTTTCGTCTGGTCGTCAACGAGCAGCCACTAGAGCCCTCAGAAACGGATACCTCACTCACAACCAGCCGGCAAGAATCGGAAGAAAGTCAACCACGGACAAGCAAGCACTAGCCCGCAGCGCAAGCAAGTGACGTGCCGCGACTTCCCGCGCTGGCGCGTCGGGCTGGTCTGTGGCACGCTGTTCTACGCGAGGCCCGATCCGTGCGCAATCCGGACTGACGAAAGGGATTCTCTGGTGGGCTGTGCAAATCGAGATCCGGGCGATACTTCTTGGCCCAGTCGGTGAAAGACTGCAAATCCTTGAATTCCTGCGCCGCAGTACGCTTCACTTCATCAATCTGACCGAGGAACCTCAAAACCCACACCCGTGCATCGCCAACGGCAAGTGGGCCTTTCAACCATTCGACGACCGTCGGATCGACGGTCGGGACTGTCTGCAATGCGGCCAGGCCTCTTGCCAACGACTCACATGAATCGCAATCCGTTGACTGAATCAAGGCCACCGCAAGTTCGTTAGCTAACTCTGCCGCCTGCGTCGCCGGCAGCTTGTCTCCTAAAGATTCCAATGCCGTGCCCAGAACACTCTGTTCATTGGCGTCATTCGAGATCTGCATAGCAGCCACAATCTTCTTGGCTCCCGCGGCTGCCTGCATCGCCGGCAGCTTCTCTCCTAAAGAGCCGAGTGCGACACCCAGACGATACAGTTGATAGAGGTCCTTCGTGTCCTGCATGGCGGCCAAAACCACGTTGGCCGCCTCCTCAGCGTGCGACGTCGACAGTTTCTCGCCCAAAACGCCCAACGCCTTAGCCAGCTTCTGCAAGCTGTGAGCGTCCCTCGTGTTTCGGATGTTGGCGAGAATCACCTCGGCCACGACCTCAGCATGCGTTGCCCGAAATGTATTTACTAATGAGCCCAATGCGTCAAACATCCTGCCCAACTCAGGGACGTTCGTCTCGTCCTGTATGGCGTCCATAACCGCCTTGGCTCCGTCCGCCGCCTGCGTGGCTGGCACCTTGTCTCCGAATGTACCCAAGACGTCAACCAGGTCACGCAAGTCATGAGAGTCCAAGTTGTTCTGCATGATGGCCACAATCCTTTCGGCGCCATCGGCTGCCTGCGTTGCTGGCAGCTTGCCTCCCAAAGAGCCCAACGCGTGAGCCAGAGCATTCAGATCCTCAGGGTCACGTGTTTTCTGTATGGCGGGCAAAACCACGTTGGCCGCCTCCTCAGCGTGCGTTGCCGGCAGCTCGTCTCCCAAAGAGCCCAACGCGCTAGCCAGAGTATCCAAGTCATAAGCGTCCGACGTGTTCTTCATGGCGGCCACAATCTTCTTGGCGCCATCCGCTGCCTGCTTCGCCGGCAGCTTTCTTCCCAAGGAGCCTAGCGCATTGGCCAGAGTACCCAATTGGCTATTGCTTTTCGCATCCTGCATGGCGGCCACAATCTTCCTGGCGCCCTCCGTCGCCTGCGTCGCCGGCAGCTTCTCTCCCAAAGAGGCCAACGCGCTAGCCCAAGCACTCAATTGATCAGCGTCATTGGTTGTCTGCATGGAGGCCATAATTGCCTGGGCGACATCTTCAGCATGCACCGTCCGAAATGGGGCCACCAAAGAGCCCAACGCTTTAGCCAGAGTATTCGATTGGTAAGGTGTCGTCGTGTTCTGCATGACGGCCACAATCTTCTTGGCTCCCTCCACTGCCTGTGTCGCTGGTAACTTCTCTCCCAAGGAGCCCAATACGCTACTCAGGTCGCGCAATTGCTCTGGGTCATTGGTATTTTGCATTGCAGCCACAATCTCCTTCGCGACCCCCGCCGCCCGCGTCGTCGGCAGATTCTCTGACAGAGAGCCTAACGCGCCGCCCAGAGAAATCCGTTGATCATCGTCCGCCGTTTCCTGTATGGCGGCCGCAATTGCCTTGGCGACTTCCGCCGCCTGCGTCGCCGGCAGTCGATCCGCCAGGGAGCCAAGCGCGCTGTCCAGAGAACTCAATTGATCATCGTCCGTCGTTTTCTGTATGGCGGCCACAAGTTCCTTGGCGCCCTCCGCTGCATACGTCGCGGGAAGCTTTTCACCCAAAGAGCCCAACGCATCGCCCAGAGAAATCAATTCGCGTAAATCCGTCGTCTTCTGCATGGCGGCCACAAGTTCCGCGGCCACAATTGTTGATTCGTTTTCAAAATCGGATGGAGACGAGCTGCAGATGTCCGTGATCCACGGAAAGAAGTGCTCGCGCGAATCGCTGTTGAGCGGACCATCCTTGCGGCGAGAGAGCAGTTCTTTCAGGACACGCTTGCGCTGATCGACGTTGGGATCGAGTCCGATAATGGCCTGTGATACGAATGAGCGACGCTTCAACAGTGCGGAATGAGATGATGAGTCCGTGAGACACTTCCGCACAAAGGCGTCCTTGAGCCTTTGCCGCCCCGCAGACAGCCTCCACAACTGAAGCACTTCCTCACCTCTGGGTGTCGTAGACAGATCAGCTCCGCGAATCGTTGCCAGGATCGGCTCGACATCCTTGCGTGCCTGATAATCCAGACCCTGATCCCAACCGATCAACAGCAGAAGAAGGACGGCAAGGTATGGTAGCAGGCCTACCGTGCTCCAGCCCAGGTACGCACGATAGCCACCCAGTCGGACGTGGCCGCGCAGGCGTGCGAACAGCACGTGGAGCAGTTGCCATGGAGACAGAAGCGATTGCCACGCTGCCCGCCAGCCGACAGCTTGTTTCCAGTCGCGCAGCTTTTCGATCAACAGTTGTTGCCAATGTTCCGCTTTTCGCTGAGCGGCGATTACGGAACGAGCGAGATAGTCGTGATGCAAGGACCATTGTCGCTCGCTATCATGGGCCGTTTCGTCGCCGACTCGAAGGCGCACGATGCCGACGTTGTTTTGCGCCAGCAATTCCATCATCTTTGACAATTGCTCGTCGCTGACCTCGATCTGATCGACGAGTCGCGAATGTACGCGGGATTGCGTCTTGGGCGCCTCGGGGTTGCTCTGGTCAATCAGGTGCATCAACGCTCGAATGACCCTGTTGCGATCGAGTCCGCTCCGCGCGGCCGCCGTTGTCATGCCATCCTCGATGTAGGCGGCCTCGAGACCTGTGACACCACCGGCGCGGTCGTAGGTCGCGACACTGAGATATGGCAACTTGATCAATCCCTTCAAGGCCGTCCGAGCCTGAATGGGAAGAATGCGATGCTGATGGGCCAAGTCGTTCACCAGACGATTCTTGAGAGCCTCCCAACCGCTCTGTGGGTTCAGGATCACCGGTTTCTCGCCCTCGCCTTGCGGCGTGACCAATTCCTCGATCAGCGCGATGAAAAAAGCCGGATCCAGTCGCCCGAGGTAATAGACCTGCGGTTCGACGAATTGAACGGAGATCATTCCGCCCATGGTGTCGCTGCGAGTAACGAACAGACTGCGAGCCGCGTCACGCTGTATAGCGTCACGAATCCCGGTCCAAAACCGATTGCGAGTCGTCTTGTTGACTGTCAGTTGCTTTACGTTGAGCCATTGCCCCTTCTTCGTCAGAAAGCGATCGCGATGTTGGGCCTGGTAGTCGTCGAATTGGTCAAAAATTAGCAGTGGCGTCTTGCCAAGTTCATTCTGAATGCGAGCCAATACCCCCACGGAGTCTCCCTCCGGCCAGAGGCCCGTCCGCAGATCATCCAGCGTTTCCAGTCTCAATTGCTGACGCTGTTGTTCGCTCAGTTCCTTCCACAGTTCATTGACAAGTTGTGTTTCCGGTCCCGATTCCCAATCTCCGCCGTATGTGCTCATGTACAACGGCAGCAGCGTCTCGTCCTCCTTCAACGCGGGAAGCAAGCCCGAACGAATCAGGGCACTTTTGCCGGCGCCGGATTCTCCTTCCAGAAAGACCAATGGATGGTTGACCGCATCGCACAACGTGCGAATGTCATCCTCGCGCCCCTTTAGATGTTCGGGCTTATCAGGGTCGATCAGCAGGACCTCTGGACGGAGCAAACGAGACTTTCGAGAAAGACCACGCCACAGAAAGACCACGCCGACCGCGGAAACGACTATACCAACGATAACGATCACCGGCGGCGGCGCGCTAACCAGATTGTCAAAGGCCTTGCGCGTGTCGTCTGACAGTTGGCCAACCGCCGCGGCCAATCCTGCAAGGGCCAGGATCGCACCAGTCATCGCGTTGATGATCTCGATTTTCGACTTTGGCATGCTCAATCCTCCCGCATCGGGATTCGATGCCTTCAATCATTCCTGCTTGCCAAAGCACAACGCGCGTCCGTCCGTCGTGCTCAGGAACAGGCGACATGCCGATGCGATCAGGCCGTCGCTTGCCGGGGATGCGTCCAGACGCTTTGGTAACCTCGCTGGGCTAACTCTGCTGGTGTCCGGCTGGCACGTTTCCACGTGACTCATTGTCGTCTTGGGCCGCGAGATCGTCTACCCGTCTGCCTTGCAGTAGCGATTCCCATTCGCGCCAGAATCTCCCTCAGAGCATTGCGAGTCTCGCGGACTTCGTGACGTTCGCCAAACGGGTATTCGTCGCGCTCAACGACAGTGCAGTAACTGCTCTGGATTTCGATGTGTTGGTAGTTCTCTACTGGGATCAGGCCTCCAATGCTTCTTGCTCCATTCTGTGAAAGACTGCTTATCCTCGGATTACTGCTTCGCAGTACGCTTCCCTTCATCAATTTGACCAAGGAACTCCATAACCAACGCTCGTGCAACGCCAACGGAGAGCGGACCTTTCAACCATCCGACGGCAACCTTTGGCGATTTGAAGACTTCTGTCAAGATTCACAGCCGTAGAGACTGCAGCACCGACAGGTGTTAGACTAAGAACCGTTCGAGAAATAGCTGTCATGTTTCTCGCTCGGGACAATGGTCCCAACCTACCTAGGATGGGACCATTGTCCCGTCCTGCGACAGTTGTTCCTCGAACGATGCTGAGGCTCCCGCCAGAACCGCAGAATGTCGAACAAGGAGTGGCGAATGCAGAAGGAATGCAGCGAAAGCACAACGTCGGTTTGTGCGCCACACCCAGACGTGAGAGTCGTCTTCGTTTCGACCTTTACGACGGCTTGGGGGTGGTACATTTCCGCGATGATCCTCATCGTTCTGTTCAGTAGCCGTGCGGTGGGCGATGACGCGTCGGCCACGGCGCAGGCTGGTTCTAAGGCGATCCTGCAGACGGTGTTGAATGGCCCCATGGCCGGTTGCGACGAGATCGTTTTTGCCCAGCGCGTGTCGGGTAACGACCACTGGTACGGCAACTTTGGCCACTACTGCGAAACGGAATCGCCGTACACGGAGCGGGCCATGATTAAAGAGGGCGACATGCGGTACGCCTTCGGCAACGGAGGGCGATTGTGTCGGCTGAATCTGCGGGCCGGCAAGCTTACGGTACTGCTGGACGATCCCGAGGGCGGGATCCGCGATCCCAACGTGCATTACGATGGCAAGAAGATCCTCTTCTCGTATCGCAAAGCGGGCACAAAAACCTACCACTTGTACGAAATCGACGTCGACGGCGCCAACCTCAGACAGCTCACCCACGGGCCTGACAACGATATCGAACCGATCTACACACCGGACGGCGGCATCGTGTTCTGTTCGAGCCGTTGCCATCGTTTCGTGCCGTGCTGGAGGACTCAGGTGGCGACGCTGTATCGTTGTGACGCCGACGGTGGAAACATCCGAATGATCTCGAACAACGCCGAGCAGGAGAACACGCCGTGGATGATGCCTGACGGGCGAGTGCTCTACATGCGGTGGGAATACGTCGACCGGCACATGATGCTGTACCACCACCTCTGGACGATTAATCCGGACGGCACCGGCGTTATGGTTTTCTTCGGCAATCAGCACCCGGGCGGCGTCATGATCGACGCGAAACCGATTCCAGGTACCGACAAGGTGGTTGCTTCATTCTCACCCGGCCACGGTCGAACGGAACATGCGGGGATGGTCACGATCGTTGATCCGAGCCGCGGACCGGACGACATGTCGATGGCCCGGAAGATCGGCACACGCTACTTCCGCGACCCTTATCCGCTGTCCGTAGACCATTTCCTCGTGGCCGACAAAGAAGGACTTCACCTACTGACCTCGGAGGGAAAGACCGAAACCATCTATCGACCGGACCAGCCGGGCGGCCGCTGGGACTGCCACGAGCCGCGGCCACTACGGCTTCGACCGCGAGAGCCGGTCGTTACATCTCGTTTCTCCAAGCAACAACCGACGGGTCGGCTGATTCTGTCGGACATCTACGAAGGCCGGAACATGGAGGGCGTCCAGCGTGGCGAGATCAAGAAATTGCTCGTTCTGGAACAGCTTCCTAGACCGGCAAATTTCTCGAACGGCCAAGAGCCACTGACCGTGGGCGGGACATTCATGATCGAGCGCATGCTGGGCACCGTGCCGGTCGAAGAAGACGGTTCGGCCTACATGGAGGTGCCGGCGCTGCGGTCCCTGTTTTTCGTCGCTTTGGACGAGAACGATATGTCCGTCAAACGGATGCAGAGCTTCGTGACCGTTCAACCGGGCGAAACGACGGCCTGTGTCGGATGCCACGAACAGCGTCTCCGCGCCCCGCACACACGCTCCAGCATCACCCTGGCAGCCATGCTCCGAGAGCCCAGCCGGCCCGCTGCCTTCGAGGACATTCCCGACGTTCTGGATTTCCCTCGCGATATCCAGCCGATTCTCGATCGCCACTGCGTCGAATGCCACAATGCCGATCGGCGAGATGGCCAGGTTGATCTGTCGGGCGACCGCACGCCCTACTTCACGACTGCCTATTGGACCATGTTCTCCAACGGTCTGGTCGTCGATGGCCGGAACAGCGACGGCAACCGCCCTCCTCGTGCGATCGGCAGTTCCGCCAGCCGGCTGATGACGTTGATCGACGGCAGCCACCACGACGCAAAACTCTCCGCTCGCGAGCAAACGATCGTGCGACTTTGGATCGAATCGGGGGCTGTCTACCCGGGGACCTACGGCGCCTTGGGAAGCGGCGTTTACACGGTGAAGTTTCCCGAGGCGACAATCCGGCGGCGTTGTGCCTCGTGCCATACGGCAACCAAGCCGCCGTACCGCAACCCGAAGAAGGGAGCGTTCTACTTCCAGTTTGGCAAACGAGAACCGCCGCAACCGCTGCTGACGGATCCACACGACATCATCCTGATTCGACATCTGGCCTACTTCCAACTGGGCGAAGCCCCGCTGTACCAAGCAATGTGCAATCTCGACCGGCCGGCGAAGTCGATCCTGCTACAGGCCCCGCTGGGTCGGCGCGCCGGTGGGCTCGAACTGTGCGGCAAGCCGGTGTTCGAAGACGCGTCCGATCCCGATTATCAAGAGATCTTGGACACGATTCGGGATGCCGCGAATCGGCTGTCCCAACGCAAGCGGTTCGACATGCCCGGTTTCCGGCCGAACCGATTCTACATCCGCGAGATGCAACATTTCGGCGTGCTGTCAAAGAGCCTGCCCGACGACACGCCGGTAGATACCTACGCCGTCGATAGGGCATACTGGGAAACGTTCAATCGCACGGCGCCGTAAGGACCGTCAATGTAGCCGAAGCTCAGGCCTTCCATCCACTTACGTGCCCGACGGATCATCCGTGTGTGCCGCTGTCCACTTCTTCTAGGAAGAGCATGGTGCCCATCTTGGTGATCCCTGCTTGCTCCATCGCAAGCTTGAGTTCCGGCGAGTTTAGGAACGCCTGGAGTTGCTCCAAACTCTCGTGCTCCGTGAGCACCGTCAACGTGTTGGGATCGTCGGCGTTGCGAAACACGCGGAATGCGACCTCGCCGCCCGCCTTACGCTGTTCGAGATGGGCGTCAAAACCCTTCTTCCACTCCGCGAAATCCTTGACGATGAATCCAGCATGCAAACCAGTGACCATCAGACAGACTCCTGTGTGTCGGTGTGCAGAACCGAGAAAGGGAAACACTTGCCCTGTGAGGTGTTAGCCATTCTGCGCCCCCGCCGCCCCCGATGCAACTCTTTGGCCATCCTTCTCGCGCAGGCTCCTGCCTTCGTTGCGCCCCCTCGCGCGTGATCATCGGATGCGATCACGATTCGACCGCAATCTTCGTCCTAGGTTCGACTCAAGGCGCCACGTCGAGGGTCACCGGTGTCGTCGGGCCGACGGGTTTCTCGATCTCTCGTGCGGATGATTCATCGGGGAAGCCGACGGTGCCGTCTGGCGCGACGTTGACCGGCCCGCTTTTCGAATGTTCGTCATGCAGCGCCAATTCGCGGAACGCATTCCATTGGTCCGGGCCGAAATCGACGCCTAACCACTTCATCTGTGCGGGGTGGTAGACGTTGTAGTCGCGAAACACCTCGGCAGAGTCCGAAGCAATTGCACATTGGCAATCGACGACGACGCTGGTGGTCAGGTGACACGTACCTCCCTTTTGGACCAAGATGCCCGTCTTTCCCCCGGCAAACACAGAGCGTTCGACAACGGCCCGGGCGCCGTCGCCGACGCGGAGTCCCACTTGGTCGTCCTTTCCGGAGGCGATGACGTTTCCTGCAAACAGCGTCGTGCGGCATATAGGGTTGTGGTCCGAACCGATCAGGTGTTTCGGCGAAGCACCCACGACGTCGATCTGATAGGCCGTGTTGTCGCGCAGATGGCAGTCGACCAAGCTGTAGAAGCCGCCGTGGAAACTGGCACCCACGCGATTATGTTCCGCCAGCACTCCGTTGTAGAAGGACCGAGCCGCGTTTACGTCCTGCAGCCCGTAGGTGTTGTGGTGCACGTGCGCGCCGCGCACAACCAGTCCGCCCGTTTCGTGAATCGAAATGCCGTCGTCGCCGTTGTAGCGGGCTACCACGTTCTCAAGGTAGATGCCGCGACAGTCGCCGTGCATATTGAAGCCATCGTTGGCAAAATACTCGCAGACAAGGTTTCGGCAGACAATGTAACTGGCACTCGACGTGGCAAACCCGCTGGTAATCAACGTCGCACCGAGGTCGTAGGAAGCCGGCGTCTTTTCGGGAGCACACTTGAAGTGAATGCCGGCCTCACGGTCCCAGTAGAACTGCTCGGGGGCCAGAGCGCCCGCCGCGCTGCCTTTGACGAGTTTTTTTCCGCCGTTGGCCAGGTACGGTTGGCCGTAGGGAGTCTGGTTAAGAGGAAAGAAGTACAGGTCGTCGCCGGTTTTCTTCCATTCTTCGGGAGCTAGCGTTTTCAGCCCCGACAGAACGGCGCCGTTGCCTTCGATCGTGAAGGGCTCTTGCGGCGTTCCGCCTCGCCGGACAAGTAGAATCGGCTCGTTGTAGGCGATCCCCGTCTTCGTCAGGACGATCGTGTCGCTGGTCTTCGACAACGTTATCGCCCGGGCGATCGTTGCCAAGGCTGTCTCTTGCGTCTTGCCGTCGTTGTCGTCGCTGCCAGCGCGATTGTCCACGTAGTAGGTCGCCCCGAAAGCCGCCGACTGAATCAACACGAGGCAAAGGAGAGTCCGAAGAATCATGATCAGCCTTTCCGTGATTGAGAGTACGCCTGTCCGGGAGCCAGCATGCTACCATCGCGTGTGGAGTTGATGAACGCCCCTTATGGCAAGGGCGTTTCAGATGGGCCCACACCGTCTGGATTTTGCTGCGCGGGCAGGGGAGAATAAACTCCTTGCGACGTTCGTCACCGCAACCGGGAGAAAGGAAATGACCATGCACAAGACAGACGGACCCGATGCACGCACTGCGAGGCGGGTCAGCAGGCGAGGTGTGCTTCGATGTGCGGCAGCGGCGGGGCCCGCGTTGATCGGTGCGGCCGGTCTGACCTCGCGTGTGCGGGCTGGCGAACGCGCGGAAACAGTTGCCAGTAGCGGACGACTCAATCAGTCGGTCGTACACTGGTGTTTCGCCGATTACTGGGATGTCGAGAAGACTTGCCAAATCGCGAAGCAACTGGGCTGTAAGAGCGTCGAGCTTGTCGAGCCCAAGCATTGGCCGATGCTCAAGAGATACGGTCTCGTCTGCGCAATTGCCGGTAGCCATTGGTTCGACAAAGGGATGAACAATCCCAAGTACCACGAGATGTGCCTGGCAAAAATGCGCGAAGCCATCGACGCGTGCGCGGACTTCGGCTTTCCTAATGTCATTACCTTCACGGGACTGGCCGAGGATATGTCGCCTGACGAGGGTGCCAAGAACTGTGTTGCGGGGTACAAGAAGATCGTCGGCTATGCGGAGAAGAAGAAGGTCAATGTCTGCCTCGAAATACTGAACAGCCGGGTACCGATCGACATGGTCGGAGTGCCGGGCTATCAGGGCGACCACACGGATTATTGCATGGACATTGTCAAGCAGGTGGGATCGCCTCGGATGAAACTGCTGTTCGATGTTTTCCACGTGCAGATCATGGACGGCGACATCATCTCGCGCATCCGGCAATACAAAGACTACATCGGCCACTATCACACAGCCGGCAACCCGGGGCGTCACGAATTAGATGGCACGCAGGAGATCAACTACCGGCCCGTCATGAAGGCTATCGCCGACACCGGGTTCACCGGCTACATCGGGCACGAGTTCATACCTACCCGCGATCCGCTGGAAGGATTGAGAGAGGCCGTAGCGCTGTGTACCGTGTGACGATCTGATCTCTATTGCTGATGAAGTTTCAGCCCTCGCTTGGCGTTGTCGTACTGATAGCCGCTACTCTGGCTGTCGACGATCGCCTGCAAGGCTTCGACGATCAACGGACGAGCATCGTCGGTAGCAGGGGTGCGACCCATCGCCCACACGGCTCTTCCTGCATTATCGTCCTTGCTGTGCTGAGCCACTTCGATCAAACACTCGGCAGCCGGCTTGCGAAGAATTGGGCGATTTGTCAAGCCATAGTACACGGCGTCGTAACCGAGCTTTGTGTCGTAGGACAGTTCGATCATCCTGTCTTCGATCTCTTTCGATAGCGGCAAACCCGGTAGACTGTAGATGATGGCCTGAACTGCGTCCTTGTCGGAATCGTTCAGGAGTCTACGGACAATCTCGACCGTTTCCGGTTGTTCGAGTCTTGGGTCCAGCGTCACGGCGGTCTGCCCGGCTGTGCCTCGCACCGCGGCGCTTGGATCATCCAGCAGAGCCAACAACGCTTTACTGCTGATCGAACCGCTGCCCAGGGCGCTGAAGGCATACAACGCCCGCGATCGTACCTCTGCGTCGTCATGAGTCAGATACCGGCGCACCAGCGGAATAAAGGGCGTGCGCTTAAAGTCGACCATTCGTGACTTTGCGAGGGCTTCCAGCGCCTTCGTGACCTCTTTCCCCGTGTCAAGCATCTTCCTGACTGTTTCCAGAGCCGCGCCTCGCAGGCTGGCGTCTTGCGCCTGGACGATTTTCTCCCAGAGCTTCAAGTCGCGAGCGGGCGGGGCTTTCATCTCATTCGTGCTTGGGTCGATTCTACTCGATGTGAACTCCTTCCCAAGCATCTGGGCCGCATATTTTCGAGCCTGGTCTGTTTCCAACGGGTTTTCCAGAATCTGCTGCAGCTTGGCCGTGGCCGCCTCCGTTTTGTGCCATCTGAGTCCAAACATCGCGGCGTGGCGTGTCTCGGTGTCAACTTCAGTGTCGATGACGTTGATCAGCGTGTCGACCACCAAGGGGCGTGCGTCCTCGGTCGCCTTGTGGCGGCTCAGCCCCCAGACGGCCCAGTACTTCATCGTCGACTTGGGATGGATCAGTTCGATCAGCCGTTCGGCCATTGGTTTGCGAATCAACGGCAGCGAACGCAGGGCGTAGTAGACCACGTCGTAAGCCTCTCCGCCCGCTCGGGAGTCGGCACCGGCACTCATTTCGATCAGGCGTGCGTCGATTTCAGGTGTCGTGGCAAAGCCATTCATGGCCTTGTACGTAGTCGTCCTGACTACCGAGTCCGGGTCCTTCAGCAACTCGAGAACGGTCTCGCCCGTCGTCGGGTCTGTGTTGCCCCAGTCCAGCCCGATCAGGACGTAACCGACCGACGCACGAACCATTTGCTTCTCGTGGTCTTTGTATCGAGCGACCAGCGGCACATCCGACGCATCGCCGCCGACAATTCGCAAAACGCCAAGACTCTGCACAAGATGTTTCCCATCGGCGATCAGTTCCCGGACGACAGGAAGAAACGGAGCCTTGTCAAAGCTGGCGTTCTTTGCCTTTCGAATAGCGCTCAGGGCCTCGCTGCGATGACCTCCGTGTTCGCTGCTGAGTTTTTCAAGGGCCTCTCGCGCCGCAGCTTGCCTGATTTCTTTGCGCCGATCTGTCAGACGATCACGCAACGTGGCATCCTGCAACTCGAACGAGTGTGTCCGCTCATTGCCGTCAACCGTCACCTTCAGAGTGACCTTTCGAACTCCGGCCTCCCGCAGTACAGGCACGCGCTGCTGCATCAGTCGTTCGAAAGCGGAACCGACCTCTGGATCCAGCCTCAGAATGATCTCGTTCGAGCCCTGCAGGAGCTTTGGCGCCTCCGTGCGAAACTTCAGCCCGGGTAGTTTCCTCGATTCGGACCCCTTCTTGATGGTCACGCTGCCGTCGGCGTGAAATGTGACATCTGGGCGCTGTCCAATCGGATCTGCCTTGCTAGAGTCAGTGGTGTCGCCCAGTCCTTCAGCGCTTTCGGACTCCTGCGTGGGATGTGATGGTGCAGCGTAAAGGGCACATCCTTGGACGGCGGCTCCCGTCGATCCGGCCAGGAGGGCCGTTCCGAGGAAGACAATCAGATACCTCGTCGCTCTTAACTGCTCTTCGGACATGGTCGAACTCCAGGCCACAGGTTTGGGTCGTTTCTTGAATTCTCGCGGTCGCCGGCCAGTTTGGCAAGCTCGACTTTGGTCAGCAAGCACCCGTTCGTGTTCCAGATCAAATTGGAGTAGAATCTGCGTCCACTGGCGACCGGTAGACACGGTCGCGCGGTTCTCGTTCCCCCAAGAAAGCGCGGGAGATTTCGATACGATGCCAACGAATCCGTTCCTAGGTCTCTTTCTTCACAGCATCGGCGCGTTCTCATCATCCAGTTGCTACACGCCTCAGAAGCAAACGAAGCTTTGGGCGTGGGAGGTTTACTGGCTCACGACCGCTTCCTGTGCGTGGCTGATCCTGCCGATCGCTGTGGCCTTCCTCACAATTCCCAACTACCTGGAGGTGCTCGCCGACTGCGACACAAAGTACATGTTGCGTTCGTTCGGGTTGGGGGTGATTTACGGGTTTGGCGGGCTGACGTTTGGCCTTGGGATTCGGTATATCGGCTTCTCGCTCAACTACGCGATCGCCATCGGCATCTCGGCCGGGCTGGGAACTCTTTTTCCGTTGATCTGGCATCCCAACAAGGGGTTCGTCTGGGAAATCGTTGAGAAGTTCTCCACCTTGCCTGGCCAGATCGTCTTGGCCGGAATTCTGATTTCGCTGGGCGGAATCGCAGTGTGCGGATGGGCCGGCCTGCTGCGCGAGCGGGCAGGCGGCGATTCGCCGGAGCACTACTCGTTCAGGATCGGTGTCCCTCTGGCCATCACGGCTGGCGTACTCTCGTCCGTCTTCAAATTCGCACTCGACGCCGGCGAGCCTCTGGCCGATGCTGCGGCCGCAGCCGAGGCGAGCGATTTGCTCAAGATGAACGCCATCTACCCATTTTCGAATGGTGGCGCCTTCATCACGAACTTCGTCTTCTGTGTATTCCTGATCGCCCGGAATCGGACAGGTGGTCAGTTCCTGCGGCTTCCCAAGAAAGGAATCGGCACGCTGAGCTTCTACTACTTGATGGGCCTTTTGAGTGGAGCGTTCTGGTACTTCCAGTTCTTCTTCTACGGAATGGGCCATCACCACATGGGGGATACCTACGGTTTCACCAGTTGGGCACTTCATATGGCCATGCTGATCTTGTTCAGCAATGTGTATGGCTGGTTGTTCCGCGAATGGGAAGGTGTGGGAACGCGGCCCCGCCGCGTGTTGCACGTCGGCATGGCGGTGATCGTCGTGGCGACGCTGATCATCACCTACGGCAACTATCTGGGCGAAGCACAACGGGCACAAAAGGCCCTGAAGGAATGGGCCTCGGTCTCAAAATCGAGTTCCGTACCCGCCGGATTCAAGTCAGTGGACGGAAACGAGCTGGGCCAACTGTGGGCGATCAACGCCACGGGTAACGTGGTTCTGGTAGATGGCGACGAAGTGGAAGAGTTTCCGGTGAAGGCTATCGACATCGGCTGCGGGCTCGACGGCACGGTGGCGATTGTGTCGCCGGATGGACAGGTACGGAGGAAGGCGGGCGACCAGTGGGTACTCGTGCCGGGACTCAAGAACGTTAGGCGTGTGGCCGTCGGCCCAAAGGGGCACATTGGTGTCATCCATGACCGCGTTTCCATCGCGCTGTTCGATGGAAAGTGGCATCAGCATCAGATCTCTGAAGGCGGCAAGGACATCGGCTGCGGCCCCGACGGGATGATCGCCGTGAATGGCTCCGGCCGGCTCTGGATCTATCGCGATGATCAGTGGAGGAATGTCGGCGGAAGTGACATCGAGCGAGTATCTGTCTCACCCAAGACCGGGCACTGTCTTGTGGTGAACAAAGCGCATCAAGTGTTCGCCTACAAGGATGCGTGGATGCAATTGTCCTACAAGGCTGCGGATGTGGGCAGCGGCAAATCCAACGACAATGAGGTCATCGCCACCGTCCAGCCTAGATAGACGCGTGAAAAGAAAGGAACAAGTATGACTGTCTTTGACATGACATCAGGCGTCGCCAGGCATCTTCCGTTGAAACGCTGGAGGTTTTTTCCATGGTTGACGTTCCTTCTTGTCCTGGGCTTGATGCTCACATCGAGTGCCACCGGTGAACAGATCGGGCGATACAACGTCGTTTGGGAAAGCCCGTCCAAGGACGCCTCCGGCCAGATGCCGCTGGGCAACGGAGACATTGCCGCCGGGGTCTATGCGATCGAAGACGGCGATCTGTACCTGCTGCTGGCGAAGAACGATGCCCTCACCTACAACGGGGACATCTTCAAAACGGGGCGAGTCCGCGTCTCGATGACGCCTAACCCTTTTGCGAAAGGCAAGCCGTTTCGCCAAACCCTCGACCTGCCGACTGGTTCGATTCACATCGAAGCGGACGGTGTGAGCCTGCGGATTTGGGCGGACGCGAACCGGCCCGTCTATCACGTACAGATAGACGCGTCCGACGAGATCTCTGTCCGTGCCGAGCCGGAGTTCTGGGTTCGTTTTGACGACTGTGGAAGCAACGTTTCACGAGCCCCCATTGACGACGTTACCCAGGACGTTCGGTTAGAGCGGAATGGGCGAATCCTTTGGTACTTCGCGGTGGGCGACCGGAGTGTCTTTCCGGCCGAAATGGAGTACTACGAAGTCGAGCATATGACGTCCCAGTTCCCTGATCCGTACCGCTTCAACACTTTCGGCAACCTCCTTGAAAGCCCCGATTTGTCGCTGGAGGAAGGGAAGTTGACCGGAGAGGGGAAATCCTTCGACATCCGGATATACGCCCTGGCAAAACAAATCCCCGAAGCGTCCTCCTGGATCGAGACGATCGAGCGCCAGGCGACACAGCCAATGGACGTGAAGAAAGACTGGGAGGAACACTGTCGCTGGTGGACGGCGTTTTGGGACCGTAGCTGGATCATCGTATCTGACAACTCCCTGCCACCCGATGAACGAGAGGCACTGAATGGCGAAGCGCCGTCGGGCAAGCGGTCGGAGGCAGACGGTGGTGCCCTGGTAGCGCAAAGCTACAACGTCTTTCGTTTCCTGATGGCCTGCCAGAGCCGCGGGCGAATTCAAACGAAGTTCAACGGCGGACTGTTCACGCAGCCATTGCGATGCGATGAGAGGAACAAGGGAAGAAAAGTCGCCACTCAACAGCCGGACGGGTCATGGCTGACTCACGAGGACGAACGTGACTGGGGCCGGCGTTTCACCTACCAAAACCAACGGCTGCTCTACTGGCCGCTGTTGATGAGCGGCGACTTCGAGCTTCTGCAGCCGTTCTTCAACTACTACTGGAACCTCCTGCCGATTCGCAAGGCAATCACCAAGGCTTGGTTTGGGCACGAAGGCGCCTATTACCGCGAGAACATCGAACCCACGGGCGGCGAGCGGGATTGCGGACGAGACGGCAAGCCGCCCAAGACCAAACCGGGCGAGAATCAGGGGAAGGGTTACTATCACAGCTACTACTTCACCTGCGGTCTGGAAACCGTGGCCATGATGATCGAGTACGCTAAGTATTCCGGGGACGAAACGTTTCGCGATACCGTCCTGGTGCCCTTTGCCCGCGAGGTCCTGCTGTTTTTCGACAAGCACTACGCCCGTGACGCGAACGGAAAGGTCCGGCTGGATCCGGCCATGGTGCTTGAAACTTGGTGGATTGCGGTCAACCCCGCGCCCGATGTAGGCGGACTTCAGTTCTGCCTCGATGAGCTGCTGGCGATGAAGGCCGGGTCCACGGACGACCAGGCAAACTGGCGCCGTTTTCGAGCTGAGATACCGCCAGTCTTCTTGCATGAAATCGACGGACGTAAGGCCATCGCACCTGCTGAAACATGGGAGCTGAGGCGTAACGCAGAGAACGGCGAACTGTACCCTGTCTTCCCATTCCGTTGTTTCGGTTTGGGCCTGGGAACGGCTGACATAGTGGACTGGACGATGCAGCACCGCACGTTGAAAAACGCGTTTGGTTACCGCTGCTGGACCCAGGACCAGATCCATTGGGCTTACGCGGGAAACGCTGCCGAGGCGCAGGACGGGCTGATTCATCGCTTCCGTAATGCGTCGACCCAATGTCGTTTTCCGCTATTCGGAAGCCAAGGGCCCGATTCGTGCCCGGACTTCGACCACTTTGGCTCGGGCAGCGCAGCGCTTCAGCGCATGCTAGTGCAGGAAGCCGGCGACAAGATTCTACTGCTTCCGGCTTGGCCTGCCGATTGGGATGCCGACTTCAAACTGCATCTAGCGAAAGAGACGGTCATCAGCGGCAAGGTCGCCGGCGGCAAACTAACCGATTGGAACATCGAACCTGCGACCCGCAGAGACGATGTGACCGTCCATCAGCCGCAACCCGTTCCCGTACGTCCGGTCGTACCACACAACGATCATCCGCTACACATCGGGACGGATCATTCCGGCGGCAGCCGGTTCAAAGGCAAGATCGGCCGAGCGACTATGTTCCGTGGTCTACTGAAGCCCGACACGATTCGCAAGTTGGCCGCGGGTGATCGTAACGAAAAACTGACGGGAGAGACAGTCGTCAATTGCCTGCTTGAGCCGCAAGCCGGTGATGTCTTGGCGACCAAGCCCGGCGACTTCAAAAGCGCAGTTTCCTTCGAGGCATGGATCCAGCCCGAGAAAGCCGAAGCTGGCCGCATCTTCGACAAGATTACCGCCGGAAAAGGCGATGGCTTCCTGATAGACTGCTGGCCGGGCCTGAGTCTACGTGTGATCGTCGGCTCGCGTCAGGAAGGTTTCTCGGACGTATTGCGGCCGGGCGTCTGGCAGCACGTCGCTGTGGTAATCGGTAAGGGGCGGCTGGCTGTGTATCTGGATGGGGATGAGTTCTAGGAACAGAGGAGTTCCTCGATGATCGTTCGCAAAGACGCATGGAAGATCCGAGCGTAAATCTCGAGACCAACGCTAATCCGCTTCTTCACCAGGGGCCGTGTGATGTCGGATCCGTCTGGATGAGAAGCGGCGGATGTGTTGGTAGTTCCACGTCCTGTACCCGTGGGTAAGGCCCCATCGCAAAATCTCGGTGGGTTCCTTTTCGCTGTCCGCGGTGCGGTTCAGACCAATCGCATGAGGTGCCCCCTTGATCACCGACATGATTTCGAAGTTGATTCCATCGGGCGCCCATTGGATCGTGTTCTTCTCGGGCCCGTCGGTCGTGATCAACGAAGCGATGCCGCCGCTGTAAGGCCATACGCACACTTCGTGTCCGCTGTTGCTGATCGGGTTGTAGGGGCTCTTGACATAGGTCCTTTCGGATCGTCGGCAATGGCCACGCCGTGGCGAATCTGACGCCCGCCGAACGTGATCGCTTCGCCCATCTGCTCGCCCTTGTAGTACAGATAGAATTTTCCCTTGTAAGGCAAAATGCAAGGGTCGTGAACTTTGTGACTGTCGAAATCACCCTTCTTGATCACGGCGAAGCGATTCTGTTTTTCACCCCTCCAAATACCATTATCGGCCGGACTCAGGATCGGTTCTTTGCTCTTGGTCCAGGGACCGTCCGGCGAATCGGCCCAGGCGAGACCGATTTGATTCTTGACGCGGACCGTGTAGGGCGACTTGACGGTTTGGTAGCAGAGATAGAATTTGCCATCGTGCTTCACGATCTCGCAGGTGAATACGGAGCGATCATCATAGGCCCCTTTCCCACCGCGCGCTACGGCCAGTCCCTCCTCTTCCCAAGTCCAACCGTCTTTTGAAGTCGCGTACCAAAGGTCACAGTAGCCGTCATCAAGGCCACGCCGAACGCGATCACTTTCATGGTTTCTCTCTGCTGGTTAGTGGAGGAAAGCTCTCTGCTGAGAGACTCGATTCGTTCCGGGATCACGACTCGCCCGCCCTTTTCTTGGTCCCAGGCCACCATGCAGCTCACATCGTGGCCGGACTCGGTTTCGGGGTCAAGGTCCTCTCTATGATCAGAGCAAATGTCACTCCAACATGTTGCAGGATGGATTTGGGGGTACAATGCGATGAACCGTTGGGCACCGTCTGCGTATCACGGGCCGATGTCAAGGTGGCAATCCCGCCTGCGCAACGCGGCCATCGCCTGGAATTCGATCCGCTTAAGGGGACGTTATGCAGGTTGCTTTCTTTCCGGGACTCATCCGCCACCGCAGGCTGCCCTTACTGTTGGTTGTCAACGTCGGCCTGGCCATCGTGATCCCGCAGTCGGCAGTGCTGGGTCAGGCCCAAACCGCCGAAAGCCCGAGTCGCGGGAGCCACGATGAGAAGGTCTCGTGGGCCGCACTCGGTAGCGATGTTACCGCCGCAGAACTGCTCAAACAGCTCGGCGACAACAAGCTCTCGAACGAAGAGATCGTCACCGCCGCCGGCCGAGCCCTGCAGTTGCAGGCTGATGAGAAGACGGATTGGGACCGGCGGTGGGGCGTTTTCCTTGAAAGGGCCCACGAGCGTGGGGAACTCCCGGAAGATCTCTGGTGCAAGTACGTCTTGGGCGCCGTCCAGTTGGAGGTGAAGGTGGCGGCGGAAACCACGCGAGCCGACGGGTTGGCAATTTGGCATTGGTTCAAGACGCGCGGGGGCGCGCGTTGGCCTGACGACGACGTCCGCGGTTGGCGCGACGACGACTTGTCAGGCATCCAGCTCAGCCCTGACCGAAACAAGGCGTACGTTGACGTGAGCGCGGGCGGCTTCGGATGGACGGAGAAGCTGACAGACTCGCGATGGGCCTGTTTGAAGCCAGGTCGGCAGACGTACCACTACCGCTTGCATGTAGAACTGCTGGGGGACGTGCCGGCCGACGAAGGGGCGCAGCGGAAGGTGCTCGACGAACGCGTGATCGAAGGTACCCTTCATTGGACGCTGCTGGCCGACAACCAAGCCCCCGCGCTGCCCACATTGAAGGTCGACGAGGCGTTGCGGCCCGCCGTTGAAAAATGCCTGCGTGCCCAGGCACTGAGGGATACCCGTGATACGTCGCTGGTGCAGCTAATGATCCAGGTAGATCGCCCGCCCGTCGGGATGGGATTCGATGTATCGCTGCGAGCCGGCGGCCACACGCGGCCGGTTGGACCGGTCGCCTGGTCGGACAGAATTGGCTGGTGGGCCTTCGACGTCGACGTGCCCCCGGGCATCACAACCGTCACCCTCGTGTTCACCCCCAGTGCCGCGGCAGCAGCCGAGTTGAAACGGCGAAACGCCCACCGGCTGATGGGACTGGAGTCGATCTGGAACGGAGAGGTAGTCCTCAGGGGTGTCAAGGTACGTTCCCAACGCCTCCAAGGGATGATAAGAGTGACGCCGCCCGGCATCCAGGACGCCCGCGAGGAACAGATCGAGCAGTTAGAAGGTGACGATCCCGTGATCCAACAGGTCAAGCAAGGAGGCGACCTCGCGACCGCACGTCGGCAGCTTGAGCGCACCGTTCAAGAGCATCCCGGGAACGCATCGGCCTGGTTCAATCTCGGATGTTTGAGAATGGCCTCCTGTGAATGGCGTAGTGCCTTGGACTGCTTTGCCAAGGTTCGGCAGACCGACTCGTCCTCACCCTTGGCGGACAAAGCCCAGCGTCAATTGCGACGAATCGGCAGTTATTTCGTTCACGCCGCCCGGCAAGACGATGCCGGAGCTATGTGTGGCTTGGGCGTGATGTACGAACGCGGATGGGGCCCCAAGCAGAACCGGCAGGAAGCCAAGATGTTGTACCGGACCGCCGCCATTGCCGGGAATGCCGAGGCCATGTGTCGTGTGGCGAAGATGTACGAACAGGATTTGGCGGCGGGCCCGGACAATCCCAAGGCCGAAGCATGGTACCGGCAGCAGGTTCTGGAAATGTATCGCAAGGCCGCGGATCTGGGGAACGAGGAGGCAAAGAAATGGGTGGCAACGCACGATCGACAGTGAGTTGTTTCTTGGGGATCTGCTTGGCGTGCGGGTCGCCTCAGGCTGCCGCCAACGGCCAGGATCCGGCTGCATCCGACGCGGCGCCCAAGGATGCAGCGCAGGCCCGCCAAGAATACCATCGTTGGATTGAACGAGAGTCCAGAAGTTCGCTCGATGGGCTCAAGCTGGTCATCACTGCTATCGAGGGCGAGGAGACGGATGATATGCAGGCAGCGTTCGGATTCAGGAGCAGCATGATCCGATACGGCTGCAAGGTCTCCGGCGACGGGGCCGTTTCGCATTTCTCTATCAGCAACCGTGGCACGAAGGGGGGTAGCGGCTCCACGATCGCGCCAGCCGACCTCAAGCGACTGGACGAGTTGCTGGCGAACCTGCCGGACGACAGATCGCGCCTGCCCGTCGCCGGGCGGCGATTGATCGTCCATGTGGCGGGCGGCGCGCACTCGACTGTCCGGGTCTACGACCGAGCGAACGCACCTGCCGAGATCCTGGAAATCCTCCGTCTCAGCCGTTCTCGCGTGCGCGCGTGGCTGCCGGAGTTCAAGCCGCAGAGCGAGATTGACGCCCGCCCACACGACGACGGATTTCTATGTCTCTCGCCCGACCGAACGCAAATAATCTTCACCGAGATGGATGGCCCGCTGCAATTCTGGGAGCCAGTCACCCACGAGCCCCTCGGCGAAATCCGTGCGCCCTCGACGCCGCTCGCGGGAATCACATTCAGCCCGGACGGTTCCCTGGCGGTTTTAGGCGGCTGGAGCAAATGCGCCCTGGTAGAAACCAAGCGGTGGAAACGCATCCGGGAATTCAAAGAGCCGAGGATCGGTCGATCACGGCACGGATTGTCCAACCCGCGGTTCACACCCGATGGAAAATACCTCGTCTTGCAGTGCAGCGAACCGTCGTTGCGCATCTTCGACACAGCCACGTGGGAACGGGTCGCCCGCCTGCCGGATGTGCCGGAGGATACGGTGCAATACATTCCCGCGCCGAAGAAACGGCGTGTGGTGGTTCGGTCCAATAGCGGGATCGTCTCGCTTTGGGATCTCGACCGACAGGCGAAAGTGGCCGAACTGGACAAGGATTGTTTCATCTCTCAGGCGGTGTTTTCTCCCAACGAATCCCTGGTGGCGGTGGTCACCAACGTGAAAGGGAGGAATCGGCGTCTGCGCTTGTGGGAGACCGACAGCGGCGAATTCGCACACGAACTTCGCCCCTTTGAGCAGGCGACTTGCGAAAAAGTGCGGGACCTGTTCTGGACTCCCGACGGAAAGTACCTGCTGGCGGCGACGAAGGCTCATCCGTTCTTCACGTCAGTCGGCATCAGCGTCTGGAATGTGAAGACGGGGCGGCATCGCGGTGAGTTCACCGGATGCCCCACCAGCGTGATTGGCATGGCTCTGCTTCCCGATGGCAGCCAATTGGTGGCGGGCTGCTCCGACGGAAAGATCCGGTTTTGGGACTTCCCGGCCGCCATGAAGCAGATCCGCGAGTTCGAAGACTCAGTCCAATCGAATTGACGAATCCGCATAGCTGGCGACGTTCGAGAAGAGCATTCCAGAGATCCTTCGAGGCAAGGAGAATCACGTGAGACATCTCTCCAGGGCACTTTTCATCTCAATCGCAACAATTGCTTTCACTGCATCAGCCGCCGCAACGGAACCTGACGAACTTGCCAAACAGATTCTCAAGGCCACCGACATGCGGGGCGGTTTCGTGCTGCATCTCGGATGCGGTGACGGAGCGCTCACCGCATGCCTGACAGCGGACGACCGCTACGTTGTCCACGGGCTGGACGACGACCCCGACAACGTCGCCAAGGCCGGCAAGAAGATCGCCGACGCGGAGTTGGAGACCCGAGTGACCGTAGAACACTTTTCAGGCGACGTCCTGCCGTTCGTAGACAACCTGGTGAACCTGGTTGTGGTGGATACGAGATGCGAGATACGAGATGCGGGAAGCGAGATTCTGCGTATTCTGGCCCCGCGCGGGGCGGCTGTTGTACGGGAGAAGGGAAACGAAGCATGGCTATCCCGTATCCCGTTTCCCATATCTCGCATCGCAGGCGGATTCGCGATGCTGACAAAACCGGTCCCCGCAGAAATCGACCACTGGACTCATTACATGCACGGCCCGGATGGCAACGCGGTAGCGGCGGACGCTTTAGTCGGCCCGCCTCGACGTCTGCAGTGGCTTGCCGGACCGGCCGTTGCTCGCCACCACGATGTGACAGCCAGCATCAGTTCGGTTGTTTCGGACGGGCCGCGAATCTACTACATCATCGACGAGGGTCCGCCGAGTTTGATGAACTTTCCGCCCGATTGGAAACTCGTCGCCCGCGACGCATTCAACGGCGTGCTGCTCTGGAAGCGGCCGATAACGACCTGGGCGAACTACCTCCGGCCGTTCCGCTCCGGGCCACCGCAGCTTCCGCGGCGGTTGGTGGCTGTGGACGGTGAAGTCTACGTGACGCTCGGAGTCGACGCCCCGGTTTCGATTCTCGATGCGACCAGTGGCGAATCGCTCCGCGTGCTCGAAGAGACGCGCGGCGCCGACGAAATCCTCGCGATCGGCGATGTGTTATTAGTGGTGACATGCGAGCTGCAGGGTCAGTCGGACGAGGCGGCTCGACGAGGCGTTCCGCCCGCCGACAGCCCGCGGTCGCTGATGGCCGTTTCCGCCGAAACGGGCGAAGTGCTTTGGAAGAAAAGTGGGGCGAACACCGCGAAGTTGAGGCCGATGACCCTTGCTGCGACGACCGCGTGCGCGGTTTTTCAGCGCGGCACTGAGGTCGTTTGCGTGAACGCGGAGACGGGCAAGGAAATGTGGACCTTCGACCACGCTTCGTTGCAGCCACAGGCCGCGCCGCCGAAGGAGCCAGCGAAAGGAAAACCCGCCAAGAAGCCCACGCGCAAGAAGAGGTCCGTCTTTGGGGCATCCTTCTTCGCTCCGACGATTGTGATTTGCGAGCGGGACGGGGTCGTGCTGGCGAGCGATCGCGGCAAGCTGACGGCGTTGTCGCTCGTCCAGGGCAAGCCACTTTGGTCGTGCCCGTCGCCGCCGGATTTCCACGCCCCTGCCGATGTGTTCCTGGCCGACGGACTCGTCTGGTCCGGCATTTTCGCCACCCAGGGACGCGACCCGCGGACCGGAGAAGTGAAACGCACGATCGACATTACGGGGCTGCTGACGCCGGGACACCACGCGCGATGCTACCGGAACAAGGCGACCCATCGGTTCGTGATCGCAGACAAACGAGGCATGGAGTACCTGGATCTGACAGGCAAGCAGCACTCGCGAAACAACTGGGTACGAGGCGTCTGCCAGTACGGTGTTATGCCATGCAACGGCATGACCTACGTGCCACCTAATGCGTGCTGCTGCTATGCAGGCGCGATCCTGCGAGGCTTCACGGCGTTGCTGCCGCGCGGCGACACCCCCAGCCAATCGAGCGACGTGTTGGAGCAGAGCTGCGTCCTTGATGATGTTCTTCATTCTAGAGTCTTGGCTCTCGACTCTCCTTGGCCGACGTATCGCGGAGACATCCTGCGGAGCGGGTCGACGGCGGCATCGATCTCCATCTCGCCCGAGAGAATCTGGGACGCCAAGATCGGCGGCAAACTGACGCCACCCGTGGTCGGCGGTGGTAGGGTGTTCGTGGCGTCGGTAAACGACCATCGTATAACGGCGTTGGACGAAAAGACGGGCACGCGGCTGTGGACCTTCGCGGCGGGCGGTCGCGTCGACACACCACCGACGTTTGACTACGGGACGCTCCTGTTCGGCTCGAACGACGGATGGGTCTACTGTTTGCGTGCCATCGACGGGAAACTCGTGTGGCGATTTCGAGCTGCCCCGGAGGATCGGCGGACGATGGTCGACAACCAACTCGAATCGCTCTGGCCCGTCCACGGCAACGTGCTCGTGATGGACGGCATCGCCTATTTCGCCGCCGGACGTTCCGTGTATCTCGACGGCGGAATTTGGCTCTATGGCGTCAACGCGCTCACGGGAAAGAAGCTGTGCGACACGCGAGTGTTCGTCCCGCACGACGAAGCGCCGACGAAGACCTTCACGATGACCGGCGCCCGCCCGGATGTCTTGGTGAGCGACGGAAAGTACATCTACCTCCAACAAATCAAATTCGACACAGAATTGAATCGGCAAGAGGGACTCGGACGCCACCTGATGACGAACTCAGGGTTGGCCGACGACACTTGGTTCTACCGGACCTTCTGGCGCCTCGGTTACGGTGACGTTTACGACTTTCCGTTTTCGTACATCAAGCACGACCTACAAGTGCCCTTCGGGCAGCTTCTGGTGTTCGACGACCGGACGGTATGCGGACTTCAGACGTACATGTCTCCAAACATCGTTCCTTCGGGAGCGGTTCCTTCGAGTCGCGGATGCCTGCTCTTCGCCGATTCGAACCAGCCGTTTACGCCCGACAAGAAAACGAGTCCGGCGACCGACTTTCCTGCGAAGACAGCTCGCCCAAAGACGCCCGCTGCCCACAACTGGACGGTGAAACTCCCGTTCCAGGCTCGTGCGATGCTGTTGGCGGGCAACACGTTGTTCGTCGGCGGTTGGCCCGACGACGGTACCACAACAGAACTTTACGCAGCCCGCGCCGGCGAGCGGCCGGGGCACCTTTGGGTCTTTTCAGCGGACACCGGCCAGAAGATTGCGGAACAGGAACTCGAAAGCAGCCCCGTGTTCGACGGCATGGCCGCGGCGGACGGGCGGCTATTCGTCTCGCTGAAAAACGGTAAGGTTGTCTGCCTGGGAGAGACGGAGTGAAGGAATCTCGCATGCGATGACGAATCGGCGATCGTCGAGGGGCAAGGACGTGTTCTGGAATTCGTAGCGGAAGTCGCAAGACTTCCGACACCACTTCAGAAAAGTCGGAATTCTTGCGAATTCCGCTATCAGTATTTGGAGCGACTATGATACGCAAAATTCACTTGGTCGTTTGTCTCTTGTTGACGTCCACCCAACTTCATGCCGCAACGACAGCGTCGGACATTTTGAAAGATAGCGGTGTCCGTGGCGGGCTGGTCGTCGTGGTTGGGTGCGAGGACTTCGAGGTCTTGATCGGCCTTGGTCGGGAGAAAGGCTATCTGGTCCATGGACTCGATACGCAGAGCGATCGGATCGAAAGGGCCACCGCGGTGCTCCAAGCCGAGGGCTCGTGCGGCAGAGTGTCCGTGGCGCGATTCGATGGTCGCTCCCTTCCCTACGTCGACAACCTCGTGAATTTGCTGGTGATGCGGGATGCGAGATGGGAGATACGGGATGAAGAAATCATGCGAGTCTTGGTGCCCGGTGGCGTTGCGCTGATTCGCGACACGTCTTCGGGAGTCCAAGATCCCGTATCGTGCAACTCCCATCCCGCAACTCGTATCTCGCATCCCGTATCCCAAACCGCTGGTAGTTGGACGGTGCTGAAGAAGCCCGTTCCGCCAGAAATCGACGAATGGACCCACCACATGTACGATGCTTCGGGCATCGGTGCCGGTCGCGATACGGCCGTGAGCCAGCCGCGGAGCATCCAGTGGAAGGCGGGGCCGGAATACAGCCGCAGCCACGAGAACATGTCGAGCGTTAGCGCCGTCGTTTCCGCCGGCGGACGCGTGTTCTCGATCATGGACGAGGGTCCCACCGCGTCGATCTATCTGACGCCGAAATGGATGTTGTCGGCTCGCGATGCTTTCAGCGGTGTCCTTCTTTGGGAGATTCCGATCCGCGAGTGGCACGCCCGCCTTTTCCCGCTGAAGTCGGGCCCGCTGCAGTTGCCGCGGCGATTGGTGGCAGCCGGGGACCGAGTCTACGTCACGCTTGGCATCGACGCGCCGGTCAGCGAACTTGATGCGGCCACGGGCGAGATTCTACGGACCTTCAGTGACACGGAACATGCCGAGGAGTTGCTGCATTCGAACGGTAAACTGCTGGTCGTGTTAAGCGACGGAGAACCAGTCAAGCCGTACCGCGGACGAACGCCTGCCAGTCGCGATGGACTCGCGCTCGACGAAAGGACCGTCAATCTGGCCAGCGATCGATCGGTCGTGCTCGTGGACGTGCAGTCCGGCAAGACCGTCTGGAAGACCCCGCCCGGTCCAATCGTGCCGCTGACGATCGCCGCGGATTGCGGCAGGGTATTCTTCCTGCGCGGCAACGAACTCGTCTCGGCCGACATGAGCGATGGCACGGACATCTGGGCGGAGGAGGTCGCATCGAAAGGCGTGCGTTTTGGCACAACGGCGAGCCCCACATTGCTGGTTCACAAAGACGTTGTCTATGTAGCCAGGCAGGGCACACTGACGGCGTGGAACGCGGTGACGGGCGAGCAAATGTGGTCCGCGCCCTGCGCGACAGGTGGATACAAAGCTCCGGCCAGCATCTTCATCCTGAACGACCTGATTTGGGACATCGATGCCGGCGGCGAACCCTATCGACCGGGCAGTGATCTCAGCAAGATCAATCGCACCTACACCGGCTACGACCTCCGCACGGGCGAAGTCGTGAAGAAGCTGCCGGTTTCCAGCAAGCACGGATATGCCATCATGCATCACCGATGCCACGTGCCGCGAGCGTCGGGGAAGTACATCGTTACCAGTTTCCCCGGTATCGAGTTTTTCGATGTCGAAACCGGCGAATCGACGCACGACAGTTGGATCCGGGGCGCCTGCCTCTACGGCTTCATGCCTGCAAACGGCCTGATCTACACGCCCCCACATCCTTGCGCGTGCTACACGCAAGGGAAATTGACCGGCTTCTGGGCCGTCGCCGGCGAACGGAACCGCTCTGAAGTGAAGAGTCCGGCGGACCGACTCGAAGAAGGCCCCGCCTTTGACACCCTCCAGCCTTCAGTCTCCAGCCTCCAGCCTTCCACCGACTGGCCTACGTACCGAGCCGACGCAGCAAGAAGCGGTACCACATCGGCCGCAGTTCCCGTGAATGTGAAGGAGTTGTGGAATGCCGACGTCGGTCCGAATCTCAGCCAGTGCGTGATCGCCGCCGGAAAGGTCTTTGTCGCGACGACGGAGGATCACACGGTCCACGCGCTCGACGCCGATAGCGGGAATAGACTGTGGCAATTTGCGGCGGGTGGCCGTGTCGATTCTGTACCGACGTTCTATCAGGAAACGATTCTCATCGGATCGCGCGACGGATATGTGTATTGCCTAACTGCCGATAAAGGCGAGCTCGTGTGGCGGTTCCGTGCGGCAGCGATCGACAGACGATGCGTGGTCTACGACCAGATCGAGTCGGTGTGGCCCGTGCACGGAAGCGTACTCGTCCAGAACGACGTGCTCTGGTTCTGTGCCGGTCGTTCGTCGTTTCTCGATGGCGGTCTGTTGATCTACCGGCTGGATCCTCGCACCGGCAGAGTGCTCTCGACGACCGCGATCGACTCGCTGGGCGACAACGACGATCAGCCACCCATCACACCCACGATATTCGCCCGGTTGGACATGGAAGGTGCGAAGAACGACGTTCTCTCCTGCGATGGTAACCATGTCTTCATGCGGCACTGGGCATTTGACCTCAAGGGCAAAAGCGTCCCGCAAGACATTGATCACCTGTTTGCCCCGACGGGTTTTCTGGATACCTCCTGGTTCCGGCGAACCTACTGGATTTACGGTCGGATCTACGTATCAGGTGCACAGGGCTGGGCGAGGACCGGAAACATCCGGCCCACTGGCCGGATCATGTCGATTGACGACGACCGTCTGTACGGCTTCGGTCGCGACTTCTACCCGCCGTCACCTGGCAACCAGCACCAAATGTATCTCGCCGGCGAACAGGAGCGGTTCTTTGCCGCTGCGAGAAACAGCACGGCCGCAGTTGTGCCTCCCTCAGACGCCGCGTCGAAAGGAAAACGCGCAAAAAGGGGAAAGCCAGCGCGCGGAGCGATGGAGGATGTTCTCTGGTCGACACCCGGCGATCTTCAGGTCCGCGGCATGGTGCTGGCCGGCGAGGGGGACGAAAAGCGTCTGTTCGTAGCCGGGGCGAAGGGCGACTGGGTGATTTCCCAAGATGCCTACGAGGGGAAACTGGGCAGTGTGCTGCGTGTCATTTCCATCGACGACGGGCAGATCATCGCAGAGCACAACCTTCCTGGCCTTCCGATCTTCGACGGAATGTCCGCCGCGCGCGGCCGACTGTACCTTTCGCTTGACGACGGACGTGTCGTGTGCCTTGGAGCAAAGGCGACACAAGAGGATGTCGACAAGGGATCGTTCGAGAAATAGCGGTCATGTTTCTGCTCGGGACAACGGTCCCAAGCTACGTAGTGCTGATAGCGACGACTCTGCTATAATATCTTGTTGTTCAACGCTATTTCCTTGGGCACGGACGGAGACGGCCGTGTCGAGTGTTCGGGCGAGCCAGCCGCCCTCTCGGGATGGCCCATTTCCGCTTTGCCGGACTTATCCGATGGGATTGCGACACGTAATCGACCTCGTTGTGAAGCCGCTTTGTGCCGTCGGCTTCGTCGGCGTCGTGCTCTCTGCGCTCAGCCTCAAGTCATCCCCTCCTTTCTACGACGGAGATGGCCTTAAAGACGTGCTAATGCACCTCTTCCTGGCGATTCTCTTCCTGAGCATTTGCTTCCTGGACAACCGCGGGACAAATTCGGCTGCGAATCATGGCGGGATCGGTCTCTTGGTCGGGCTCTTATTTGGGCTCATCCTGGTTTTCGGTTTCTTTTCGTGGCCCAGACATAGCCCGGCGATCCTGTTATCGTTCTTCTTCCTGTTGATCACCCTAGGCACAGTTTTCGCCGGAGGTGTCGTCGGCTATGCAATCGGTATCGCGCGTCTTTGTATCGCCCGGTTGCTTGGTGAGCCTGCAGGTCCAACCGGCAAGAAGAAGGAACAGCGAAATCTGAACAAGAATCCAAGGGGTCTTTTCGCCAAACCACGGATTGTCAAGTTTGCGGTTGCTGGCATTGGACTCGTGTTTGTTCTCGTGCTTTGGGGGATGGATCGCCACTCCCCGTTCAGGAAGCACGCCATGATCGACACGCGTGGCGTGGAGGAGACCCTTCGCGCGGCGAGTACGGGCGATGCCGAGTCAACCAAATCCATAAGGTCGACCGGCCGAATCTGGCAACCGTACGGCATCAGGGCACTTGTTTTTTCTCCTGACGGCAAGTATCTGGCCACAGGCGGTTATGGTCATGCCGTTCGCATCTGGAAGACTACTGACTGGACCCGCGCCGGAGAATTCAACCAGGGCGGCTGGATCACGTGCCTGGCGTTTTCGCCTGACGGCAGGATGTTATATGTCGCTGGCGAACAGGGGAGTGATGCGCTTCTCTGCCGTTTTGAATGGCAGACAGGCAAATTGGACGAAACGTTCATAGGGCACAAAGAGCGAGTCGACGACATGGCCCTTTCGCCCGATGGGCAAACACTGATCACTGCATCACGTGTGGAGGAGACTATCCGCATCTGGAACACGGCCACGGCGACGATGGTCCGCCATTCGGGGTCTCGGAGTCCCCGGTTTGCCCATGCACCGCAACGAGATTTCTTGCTTCGATGGTCGGGGTCCAGTCGGAGCTCCGCTGTGGCATACCTGGCGGGCGAACGAGTTTTGGGATTTCAATCCCCAAACAGGATCATGGCTGCGGCCTTCACTCCTGATGAACAGTTACTTGTGGCGGCCAGAAGCGACCCGCAAATCGACGTGATATATCTGAGCACACACCGTATAGGTGATCTTGAACTGGCTGTTGCTACAAGCCGCTCTTCCCAATCCAGGCAAGGATCAGCCGCTGATCTTCGTCCGGCTGTTGCGACAACGTCCTTCACGCGGGCGCGGCGTGATCAAGTCGCGTTGGCGATTTCGCCGGATGGGCGGCAGGTGGCGGTAGCGTCTGGACACGTACGGCTAGGAATCTATGCGCTGCCGAACCTGCAGCTAATCAAGGAACACCGCTTTGTCTGTCGCGGAGATTCGGAACGTATCCGCCAGCTTGTCTATTCACCGGACGGCAAGTGGTTGGCGGCGGCTCAGAACTATCGAACAACACCACGGCTGTTCGACGCGGCGACCGCCGCAGAGAAGATGCTTGATGAAGGGCATGGGGACCGCATCGTCGATCTTCGTTTCTCCGACAGTGGGCGGACATTGCGAAGTGTCGGCAACGACGGCACTGTTTGCACGTGGAACCCGACCACCGTGAAGATGCTGCGGCGGATATCGCTTCCCACAGACCGCCCCGTAGGTCACATCCGACCGACGGATGGCCGCTACATGCTGTGTCCAGCCATCGTCGATCCGAAAGGGCCCGTACGAATAGTCAACTTGCACACCGGAAAGACGTGCTGTGAAGTGCCCATACAATTAGCGTGGCATGATTCCGATGCGTCGCGGTACGGGGCAGCCATCCTAAGACGGGTGTACTGGCTTGGCGATCAAGAGGCCCTGTGTATCGGCTATTTCAAGGAGAGCGGCGTCGGGAGACGAGACCACTGGTGGCGGTTCAATTGCCGAACCGGGAAGATCCTCCGCGAGGGGCGGCTTGACGCTGACCAGCGGAACGCTCTCTCCAACCGCTGGGGAGTGGTGGCAGAGGATGGAAAACATCTGTTCTTTGTCGATGGCGGCTGGAAGGGATCTCCGCCCTACGAGGCTGGACGAATTGATCTGAAGACATTTCGGTCTACCGAACTGGCTCGAATCGATCGCCCCGTCAATGGGCAATTCGGGCTGGTCCCCGGTGGCAAGTACTTTCACCTCGGCGTGAACGTCTATGACCGCCGGACGCTGAATCTGGTCGCGGCTAAAGAACTCCCAGGGGATGAAGGAGAAATCGGATTGGTCGCTTTCAGCCCGGATGGAAGCCGCTATGCCGCTCTGCTCTCCGATCTCCGCCCGGATGCAACACAGGAAGCCCACGTATACATTGCCGAGACGCTTACCAATCGCGTACTGTCTACTTTCACGCCTCTGGATCGCGTTCAGCAGTGCCGGTTTTCTCCGAACGGCACACAATTGGCGATTGCCTACGGTGATGGAACACTCGAATGCCAGTCAGTCGCCACCGGTCACTCCGAAAGTCGTGTCGTGCTGGAGGTACCTCGCTGAGCGACTTCTCGTCAATCCATCGCTGCTAAGCACACAGATTGACTCGTGCAAGAACGGCCTCATGGCAACACCAGATCCCAGTATCGCACGGTCGCCGGCCTGCCGTCCTCCAGGATTAACGCAATCTTGTTGATGCCGTCCCGCACGAGCCGTCGCGGGCATTTGAACGACGCGTACGTGGCCGGCTCGCCCATGCCGGACTCGTAGGGGTGGGCCAGCGGCTTGTGGACGTAATCGGTAGGCTCAAGCGTTGTCCCGTTGACCTTCGCCATCCATTGGCGATCTGAAATGTCCTCGGCGGTCATCAAGCGGAAGACGCCGTCGGTCGACTGGTGTTTGGTGGGCGCCATGTCCAGTTCAAACGTGCGGGCGTCGCCCTTCTCGAATCGAACCGGCAGTTGACCTGTGGATTTGGTGAACCAGTTCTCCGCCAGAAAGTACCATTGCGACTGCTTCGCAAGCCATTCCGGATCGGCCAGGCGTTTGAGGACGTGGAACGGTGGCTCGTTGAACGGACCGCGGCCGGGGACACCGTGGTCGCGGTAATAGACGAAGTTAAAAAGGCTCATGCCGTCGATACCCCGGCGATACGCCACGTGGGCCGTTGTGTAAAACTGCTGGTCCGTAGTCCGCATGAACAGGAAATTGTCGCCTCCGGTCGTGGTCAGACGCTGGCCAGTCATCGTACAGTGACACATTTCCAGGAACAGAGCTGCGTCCGGCACAATCCGACGGATCTTGGCCACGTCGTGCGCCTGGTAGGTGAAATATGACGGAGACAGGTTGACTATCTCCACTCCCGCGTCGACCAACGATGGCAGGTCGATGCCGATGTCGGCGTGCATCTCCAACTTGCACGGCAATCGGGCGCAGAGCCAACGATGTTGGCCCGGCTTGGCTGTTCGGTCAAGCAAGGCTCGTACTTCCGCCACAAAGCGAGTAACGATCTCGATACGCTTCTCGACAGGAACGTCCTCCTTGAAAAAGCTGGGAAATCGCATGAAGTCCAACTCGAACCCGGCGATCTCGTAGTTCTGGCAGATCTCCTCAATGAACGCGAACATATGCTGCCGCACCTCAGGTTCCGACCAGTCGAGCCCGGAGCCGACGGTCCCCAACCACCATTCGGGATGCTGTACGTAGAAGCGGCTGATCGAGTGAATGCCTCGCCTGTTGCCCGGCGTCTCGGCGTGGTGCAAATGGTGCGTGTCGTTCAGCCGCATCGAGATAAACGGCGTTTGGCCGACTTCGCGGCACTCGCCAACGAAGTCCTTGAATGGATCGCCGCCGTCGAGGATGTACTGGTGCACACCCGGGTAACGCAGCTTGTCCGCATCAATGCCGAAGTTCTTCGCCCACCATGCGTGATGCTCTGCGAGCGTATACAGCTTGCTTGGCCACCACGGCACGGCACCATGCGCCGGCTGCAGCATATGAACGCTCGCTCCTTCCGTTTCGCGCACGGAGGCACGCAAATGATCCGGATCAAACGGTTCGCCCTTTTTGTGCCAGGGCGTGACGATGCCCGTGTTCGTGAAGTCATTGCTATACAGCACCTTGAACGGCGGCTTTGTGGGTCTGGTCCGCGCGGTCTGCATCGCCAAATCTAGGACGACGGTCTTGGCGTAGGCGAAGTTCTGTCCAATCTCGTCGTCATTCAACGCTCGATCGTAAAGGCGAGCCAACGCTATGGCGCCTTCGAGGCCGTTGGGATTTCTGATCGCGTTCGACCCGATGGCAGGCAGGTTGATCAACGCGTCAGGCGGCTTGTTGATTCGTCCTTCGTAGCTGCCGTTCCGACCGGATCGCGTTCGCGTCTGCTCCTGGCCGTCCAGAATGAACCGCACTCGTTTGCCGTCGAAAGTGCCGATCGCATGGTGCCATCCCTTGGCGATACGCGTTTCCGACATGAGTGAATGCCACCGGCCATTTTCACCGAAAATACCAAACTCGAGAAACCCAAGGTAGCCATCCTGTTGTGGAGGCTCGCCGCGAATCTGCAGGAACCATTGCCGAGCGTTTCCAGGAACCGCCTTGGACGCCTTACGGACCTTCGGGGCGTGTGTGGTGACGATCAGTTGAAGAGGGCCTCGCGTACGATCGACGCGGAAGACGGCTTCGAGCGTGAGCCGTTCCGGGCGGATCGGCTTGGCGGCGACAACCGCACCTTTCCCGCCAAACTCAATGCGCGCTGGATCTGTCTCATTCCTCGCGTCCCCGAGAAGCGAATCGTGGTTTTCCAGGCCGCTGTCGTCCACCATTTGGCGAGTTTCTGCCAGTCCAGGTGACCTCTGCACTTCCCAACTCAGCACCAATCCTTCACGGGTGGCCACGTCGACTTGCTCCGCGGCCGTCGTAGCAGTAGCCACGAGCCAACAAGCCGCAGCAAGACAAACCGCTATTCGTATCAGGCTCATTCGCTAACACTCCTCACTTGAATCAGTTGCTTACTGTTGACGGATTATGCCACAACCAACGGCAGGAAGCAGCCAGAGCGGTCTCTTGATGCAAGCATTCGGCTACCGCTTGTGACCGGACCGCCTGTCATCTACGTTACTTGTATTGGACGTCCCAGCCTTTACACGTTTTCGCTTCGTCAGAGACACGGCACTAACCCTATGAAGTTCTTCAAGATCTTCTCTTGGCTGGCACTGATCTTGACCGGCATCTTGCTGATCCTGTGGGCGTTGATTTTCAAGTCGATGCAGGTCGCCATTGCTGTGGCGATCGTGGCTGCTGCTACGTGGGGCGGTTGGGCTGTCTTGATGACGTGGCTGTTTGGCATTCGCCGGCATGTATGTGGGCACCTGGGTATTGACCTGAAGTCAGCCACCTATCAAGAGAAAGACGTCGGCGCGAGCCGTTTGAACGACTTGCGTCGCGCGCTGGAAAGACTGTTGGCCAACGAGCGTTTCGGTAGACGATACGGCTACGACGTGCAACACGGTTATGCGTCGCTCGCCTCGTTGCAGGACGGCAACTTGGTGATCAGAACGCTTCAGTGGGCAACGCTGGAAACCAGTCCGGGTTACTACGAGAATTATCCGACAAACGCAGTGTACCTGCTGCACTTGGAGGAAGTCCCGTTTGCAGCCACGCTGCACACCGTCACTGCCTCGCGCTATGAGCACATGGAAGAAGCCGTCGCTGTCCGACAGAGCGGCGAGAAGCTCCAGATCTTTGCGCGGTCGATCGACGAGGGCACCGCGGTCATCAACGGCTTGATGCGAACGGCCAGCGAGCACTCTGTGTATCGTGGCAAATTGCTCAAGGTCTCGCCTAACGGTCCGGGTGTGCCGGGGCAAGCCATTCGCATGACTGAGCGTACCAATGTGGACATCGAAAAAATCGTGTTGCCTGCAGAGATCTTCGATGTGCTGGAGCGCTCGATTGCCGCGCGACTGAAGTACCATGGACTGCTTCAGCGTCACGGTCATATATCGAAGACCGGCATACTGTTGCACGGTGCTCCCGGCACCGGAAAGACATTGGTGTGCAAACACCTGATTGGCTCGTGCGATCAGTACACGACGATTGTTCCCGCTGCCATGGAAACCGATACGATTCGCGAAGCGTTTCGCCTGGCGGCGTACCTACATCCGTCGTTGGTCGTCATCGAAGACGTAGATTTGCTGGCTGAACGGCGCGAGACCAATGCCAACGTCACCAGTCTACAAGAGTTGATGAACGAGATGGACGGATTGTCACCGACGGCCGAGACGATCGTGTTGATGACGACGAACCGCCCCGAACTCTTGGAGCCCGCACTGGCATCGCGTCCCGGCCGAGTGACTCAGGCCATCCTCTTTCCATTGCCCGACCGAGAATTGCGAGAGAAGCTGTTACGGCTTTTCTGCGGGCCAGCGGACATCGGGCAAGTCGATTTGACGAACTGGATCGACCGCACCGACGGAGCCAGCCCGGCGTTCTTGGAAGAATTGACGAAGAAAGCGATCATCTTCGCAGCCGAACGCGCGCCCGCCGACGCGGTCGACGAGACGCTCACGTTGACCGATCGCGACTTCGATCAGGCAATTCACGAACTCGTCATCTTTGGCGGCAACCTGACGTCAAACACCCTGGGTTTTCCAACATCGCCAGAGATTCAGTAGCCCCGCCGAGTTCCAACTCGGCGATCGTATCGCGATGAGGCGTTCGCCACAGAAACCTGAACGTATTCGTCGTTCTGTTTCCTGACTGCTTCTCCGCCAATGAGTACCGAGCCACGGGTGATCTTGCGAGCAATCGTCGGCCGACGCGGCCGAATTTGTTGTGCGGTCATGATCGCGGAGTGGTCCGGAAAGACGCATTCTTTTCGGGCTTCGCCTCCGTCGGCATAAGGCCCTGTCACCACGAGGGGCTGTACGTCTTCGTTTCCGTCTGGCGGTATGCCCGGTCGCAGATCCTTGGTGACCGACGAAAGAAGAACGAAAAGCGTACCAAACCGTGACAAAACCGTAACATTCGTTTTGTAGGATGGCTTCAGTCCGTGGGCCGGTTGAGGTACCTTTTCGATGGAGGCGGAAGCCATGTGGTCGAAACGTTTTGCCGTGTTTGTCTTGATGGCCGCTGCATCACGGTGACGGGCACTTCGATGGCGAGGATTGTTGGTTGGCGCGAGGAGTCAAGCCGCCTCATCAATCAGAGTGTTAAGCAGCAGCGTATCCGCAGCGAGCTCCAACTCCAAATCGTCAAACAAATCTCCATGTGCCGTGGAGACATCATCGTCTGCCAATACGCGATCTACCGCGCTCGTGTCCAGTGACGCTGCGCGTGCAATATCTCGGACTACCAAATCAATAACAACTTCGACTAACCCGAGTTCCGTTCCATTCAGGTCACTACTATCTAACGCTTGAGCACGCACTGCTGGCTGCTGGTGCTTCCCGAGCCAAAGCACCATGCTTGCGTTACCGATCGTCTGGGGCGATGACGCACGAGGGGCGCGAACCTGCGCCGCGGCCCGACTGGAGCTCCCCTTTTGCACCGTAATCGTTGTACCGTCGCTGTCGCCGTCATCAGGGTCGTGATTGGCGTCGGGGGCGTAGTCTAGTGTGTCTGTGACGTTGGCAACGTCGAAAGTCACGCTTGTCCCGCTGTTTATGTTGCCGGTCGAGAACGTGGCGATGCCATCTGCTGCGGTGACTGCCGATACGGTTCCGCTCGTCGCACCACTCCATTGACCGGTGACTGTGGCGCCGGCTACAGGGTTCTCGTTGTTGTCGTGAATGGTGACCGTTACATTGGCGCTCCATTTGCCACTCTTGCCCTTGACTTGCGACGAGCCGTCGATGTCGCCCACGTGCATCGTGGTGCCAGCCGCGGCGGCTGTGATCGTAGCCGAGTCGGGGTCGCTGTCGTTTTCACCATCGTTGACTAGCAACGTGGCAACATAACTACCGTCGACATCCGCCGTGAAGGTTGGATTGACGGAGGTCGGGTCCGACAGCACGGCACTGCTGCCAGACGGAACGGTCAATGTCCAACTATACGTGAGCGGGTCGCCCTCGGGATCACTACTGCCTGAGCCGTCCAGTTGTACGAGGCTGCCGGTGGTCACGCCCTGGTCCGGACCGGCGTAGGCGGTTGGCGGCTGGTTGACGCCGCTGATGATCGAATTGATCCAGGGGGCGTAGGCTGAGACCACCATCCCGCCGCCGATTGATCCAAAGTATGGGGCAGACGCCTTGCCGCCGCCGGTGAATGTGTTCACACCGAAAACCAACAGCCCACCACTGCCATCACCCATGAACGATGGCCCACCCGAGTCACCACCACCGACTGTGGTTTCGACATCGTTGCCCAAGGTCAGGTTAGATCCTCTGGGCGCGCCGAAGACATTACTCTTCTTGTGGTCACCGTCGAAATCCCACTCGAACCCCTCTCGCGCGCCGGTGCCTTCGTCGTCGCTCAGGTAGACGTCCGCGCGATTCACACCGGTCCGCTTGTCGGTAAAGCTCGCCGAGCCGGGGATATAGCCATTCACGCCATCGCCCGTGGTACCGTAGCCGGCTAGAGTAACGGTCTCGATATTGACGAACGGCGCCGTGCTGATCCCGTAGATCGGTACGCCTGTTGCTGGGCTGGATAACTCGACGATTGCCACGTCGTCGAGGACCGAAGGGTTGTCGAACCCTGTGAAATCCGGGTGCATGTGCAGTGCGCTGGCCGTAAAAGTGTGCGAGTAGTCGGAGCCAGAGTTAAGATAAAAGGACACGCTCGACCAGGCGTAGGCGGTGCCGTCGTCATCGGGGCCGTCGATGCAATGCCCGGCAGTGAGCACGTGGGTCGGGCTGACTAATGTGCCGCTACAGATGTAGCCACCAGAGCCGCCACCAAGATCCATGAACAGGCTGCCCACACCCGCGAAGGCCGAGGTGGTCGTATTCGGATCGACCCGGTTGGCTGGTGAGTCGGCCGGGGACCCATTCGGGTCGCCGGCCACGATCGCCTTGCTGACCGTTTCGCTGTCAGGCGGGTCGATGCCGGTCAAGGACAGGTCCGGGCCTAGTATCGTCGCGCTCAGCACCATTCGTGCCTCAAGCGTCTCGAAGCACAGCACCGCATGCGCCATCCGCATCTGCCCGTGGTGCCCGCGCCGCCTTAACCGCTTCGTGATGGTTCGCCACATGATAGCCTCCTCGCAAGGCAGGGTACTTCTTGGGGGGTGAAGATGGAAAGGGTCATCGTTGCCCTTATACGCTCAGATCGATTGCCCGTTAAGAGTGGTTATTTCAACGTCCAGCCCGCATCCCACATTGACAAGAACCGTCCAGAGCCCATGTAGACCGGCGCGCTTAGTGTAGCAGTCTGCCCCCCTATTGTCAAAAGAACGCCGGCGATCGGAGCCTCGGGAAAATCACGCAATGCTCATCGCGGGATTGCCAGACCCATCGTTGTGCGACGGAGGCCAGCGACTTCGGCTTTGGCCCGGCCGGTGCCACGGGCCCTTGTCACCGCGCGGGGCCGCTCGTCTTCGGTTCCTTCTGACGGTATGCCCCATCGGGAGACGTCGCCGAAGCTCGGCGCGGGCGGGACAAAACGAACACAAAACGTATCAAACGGTGACAAAACGGTAACATTCGTTTTGTAGGATGGCTTCAGTCGGTGGGCTGGTTGCGGTACCTTTTCGATGGAGGCGGATGCCATGTGGTCGAAACGTTTTGCCGTGGTTGTCTTGATGGCAGGGCTGGGCGCCGTGGTGGCGGCGGGGGCGGAATCGGTGGGGGTGCTGTTGCGCAAGGGCATCTACCAGGAGGAGACGGTCGGCGATTTGGATGCGGCGATAAAGATCTACCAAGGGATCGTTGCGGACGAAAAGGCCAATCGCCCGCACGTGGCCCAGGCCAAGTTCCGGCTGGGCATGTGCCACGTGAAGAAGGGAGAAAAGGAAAAGGCCGTCGGGATGTTTGAGGGGCTGGTCAAGGAGTTTCCCGGGCAAGCGAAGCTTGTCGAACTGGCCCGCGGGCGACTGGCCGCGCTGGGCCATGTGCCGGAGTCCGAAGAGCCGGCGGGCATCGAGCTCCAAGAGACCTGGCCCTTCGCCGGCCTGGACGAGCACAACGTGCTGGCCATTTCCCGCGACGGGCGGTACTTCGCTTTCGACCCAGGAATCGGCGGCCTGACGGTTCGCGATCTGATGAACCGGGAAGACCAACTCTCGATCGAGACGGGGGCCGACTTCAGGATTATTGGGGCTTTGATTTCGCCGGACAACAAATGGGTGGCCTATACAGGGCGGAAGAGTCGGGACGGAACTGACCTGCTGCGGGTCGCAGCAATCGACGGCAGCGAGGCTCGCGTCCTCGATCCAAACGAAGAGAGTACTAATATCGAGCTCATGGATTGGTCTCCGGACAGCCAACACGTGTTAGTCAGCTTCCGCCTGGCTGATCTCTCCGTGGGTATTGCCACGATCTCGGTCGCGGATGGTTCGACCAAAGTGCTCAAGGCTCTCCTGCCGTACGACTCCCCGAATTGCCGGTTTTCTCCGGACGGCCGCTACGTGGCCTATTGCCGGATGGCGAAGCCGGTGGAAGAGGACATCTTCCTGATTCCGTTGGACGGCGGGCCCGAAATCCACCTCATCGAGAATCCGGCCGACGAACATGTGTTTGGCTGGCTGCCTGACGGCAAAGGCTTCCTTTTTCGGAGCGACCGCCGCGGAGAGGGGCCCGATATTTGGATGATTCAAGTCGTCGACGGCAAGCCCCAGGGCGTCCCACGCCTGGTAACCAAAGGCGTATCTACGAGGGGCCATTTCGGCCCGGTGCGGACACCCACGGGCGGCTGGGCCTTCTACTATAGGGAACCGGGCGAGTCCAAGGTTGTCAGCAGCGCTTTTCTCGCCGCCCTCGATCCCGACACCGGAGAGTTACTTAACGATCTAAAGCCGGTCTCACAACCGACCGCCGGGAGGGAACGGGCAATGTCGCCCGACTTCTCCCGCGACGGGAAATACCTGGCGTATTACGTAGCGCCCGCGCCTGAACAGTCGCCTAATGGGCCGCGGTACGGCCCCGGAAACATCGTGATTCGCTCCCTGGAAACCGACCAGGAGCGAGAGATTACGCTTTCACCCAAGTTGAGTCACGCAGGAGCCCTGAATGTATTTTCACGTTGGGCTCCCGACGGGCGCTCCATCATCTGTTGCGGGCAAGCGGAAACTGGTCGCTTTGGCCTCTACCGAGTTGACATCGATACGGGCAACCTCAACCCTCTCGTATTGGACGCCCCGGAGCTGACAAAGACTGATTGGCAGCTTCCATGGGCTCTTGGCGACACAAAGGCTGACCGCCTCGCATGGGTGATAGATCTTTCCCCCGACGGAAAAACACTCTTCTTCGCCCGCCTCCACTGGGATCCGAACGCTGCGGCCGGGGAGCAAGTCACGCAGTGTCGCGTCGTCGCCCGAGACCTCGAAACCGACCAGGAGAAGGTGATCTATCGAAACCCGGACGGTGCGTTCGACGGCCTCACCCCCGGCGTGTCGCCGGATGGAGAGCGTTTGTCCATAGGGTCGGAGACCATGCTCAAGGTTTTCACGAGTGCCGGAGGCGAGCCTCGCGAGTTGCTTGGGGTGGAGGAGGAATCTTCACCACGCTTCGGCTGGACGAACCGGATGCGTTGGACACTTACGTGGACGGCGGACAGTCGCCACCTGCTCTTCATGAAATTCGACCAAGGAAGGGCCGAATTGTGGCGAATCTCCGCCGAAGGGGGTGAACCCGAGCGCATCGGCAAGCTGCCCGCAGCCCTGGGTACCAGCATTTGGAGTTTGCGGGTTCATCCCAAAGGCCGGCAGGTCGCCTTCCATGCAAACCGGCGAGTCAGGCAAAGGCGGATCCGGATGATGCAGATCGTGGCGTCAAGCAAACTGGCCAAGGAGATCTGCACCGAGAATCTGAGAACGATAGGAAAGGCGATCGAGCAGTACAAGAACGACCACGACGACGTGCCCGACGGGTTTGCCGATCTGTATCCCGACTATCTCCAGGATACTCATCTACTTCTCTGCCCCGCTGACGACAGCGGCGGAGAGCCGCTCGAGGGCGCTAATGATGGCAAGACGCGGTGCAGCTACGAGTATCTATTTGACCCTAGTATGGAGGGGCTGTGGCGCACCTACGTAGCGCTGCCGGCGGACTGGCCTGCTGAAGAGGAATTGACGTGGAAGGAGGCCAGGAAACGACAAGTGGAATACTACGGCGGAATTGTGCCCATCGCCAAGTGCCCGCGCCATCATGGTCATTTGTACCTGGGTTACGACGGCGAGGTCTATGAAACAAGGCATGGGTACTGGGAGAGGTGCCCGCAGGCAAAGGCCGGACTCTTGGATCAGTTGAAGGCAGCCATGAAGGCAGAGCCCGACACCTGGGCGCAGCGGTACGATATGCAGAGGTTCTATTGCCTCCTGACACGGGCCGGGGAAGATGAGGCCGTTTTGGCGAAGCTGCTCGAGACGCACATCAAGGAGCACCCCGGTCACAAGAACGCGGCGGCGCAAGAGTCCCTGACGGAATTGCCGAAGCTGAGGCTCACCGGGTCTTTGAACGAGGCGGAAGAACACAGTGGTGGTCAGATATCCCTCAACAATGGGCATCTGGAGTTGGTCCCTCTGGCTGTCGGTTTACGCTTTCAGTTTATTCCGGTTCCCCAAGGAGCCCGAATCAAACGGGCATACGTACAGTTCACGGCCTATGGGGGCGGGGAACCCGGTTCTGAGCATGCCGATCTGGTGCTGCACGCGGAACTGACAACCAATGCCGGACGGTTTTCCAGGGCCAAGCACAATATCACGTCCCGACCAAAGACGGCCGCTTCCGTGAAATGGTCACCCGAGCCGTGGACCGTGGGGGGTGAACGGTCGGAGAAACAACGCACGCCCGATTTGTCTTCCCTGATCCAGGAAGTGGTCAATCAGCCCGATTGGCGGAAAAACAGCCGCCTGGTGCTCGTGATCAGCGGGTCGGGACGCAGGAATGCCGAGTCCTGGGAAGGGGGTTGGAGCGGGGTACCGATGCTCTATGTGGAGCATTAGGTTACTCAGTCGGCAACATCCGCGCGGCGCGTGCATCTTTCGAAATCCTAAATCCGAAGCACGAAATCCGAAACAAATCCAAAACTCAAAGCAATAATGTTCAAAACGAAGAGACGCTCCCGCGCGGATGGCACAGCCGCTGATTGGTGGATGCTTTCCTTCGCGTAGCAACGTTCACTCGTTCCCAAGCTCCGGCTTGGGAACGAGACGCCAAGAACCTCACGCCGAAGGCGTCAAACATCAGAGCCCAGGGTCGCGCAGCGCACCCTGGGTTTTTTGGGCGATCATTCCGCACAAACCCCGAAGGGGTTTTACAATATCGGCATGGTGGCCGACGCAAATGGGAGGTTGTGAAACCCCTTCGGGGTTTGTGACCGTGGGTTCGCATGCTGCCCCAGGGTGCGCTGCGCGACCCAGGGCTGTGTTGTGAAACCGCTTCGCGGTTAGGATCTGAAATCATGCCACACCGGTTGCCAAAAACATCGTCGGGGCAAAGCCAGAGTGCGTGGCCGCTTATGCTGCTGCTGGTGGTGGCGGTGGCGGTGCCGGCGGCGTGTGTGCTGTGGTTCATGACCGAGGCCATGCGCAACGAGCAACTGGCCGTGCGCGGGCGTCTCGCGGCCGTGTACCAAGGCCAACTCGACACCTTGCGGCGGCGGCTGGACGACTACTGGAGGGAAAAGGAAACCACGCTGGCGTCGGTCGACCCCGACAAGCCGGGCGCGGAGATCTTCGCCGAGCTGGTCCGCTCGCAGGTCGCCGACAGCGTGATCGTCTACGACGCCTCGGGGCAGGTGGCGTATCCAGTCGATCCGAGCGATATCACCGACCAACCCAGCGGGTCGGCCGAGTGGAATCGGGCGTGGGCCCTGGAGTACCAACAGCAGGACCCCGAGGCTGCCGCCGAGGCGTATCAAGGCCTTGCAAGTGGGGCCACCAGCGCCAATCTTGAAGTTGCGCCTGTGGGAAAACGTAGCCGAAATCGTGAGATTTCGGTTCCCGGGTCCTCGCAAAACGCCCGAATTCTCACGAATTCGGCTACAAATGAGGCCCGCGCAACTTCAAAAGGCGCCAACACGGCAGCCCGTGCGCTGCGGGCCCGGGCACGCTCGCTGGTCAAGGCCGGCCAGACACAGACCGCTCTGCAGGTCCTGACCGAGGAGCTGGCCGAGGCCAAGTATCGCGATGCGACCGATGCGCGGGGCAACGTCATTTTGCCGGACGCACAACTGCGGGCACTCCAGTTGCTGGCCGAGCCCGCGGCGGATGAGTATCAGCGAATACTCGATGCACTAGTCGCTCGGCTTGAGGATTACGGCGATCCGCTGCTGCCGGCCGGCCAGCGCCGTTTCTTGATGCAGCAGTTGTCCGAGATTGCACCCGAGGGCCCGAAGTTCCCGACGCTCCAGGCCGAGCTCCTGGCTGCGGACTATCTGGAGTATCGCCAGTCGAACCCGCGCGCCGGCGACCGTCGCCACCTCCGCCCCAGCGGGCTCGACGACGTGTGGGAGCTCGCGCCCGCGAACAAACCGCTGGCCGTGGTCGCTCTTTTCAACCAGCAGCGTATCTTCCAAGAGATGGAGTCGCTGATCGAGACCGAGCTGGCGGTACCCGATGCGA
>CAZURK010000004.1:0-143278 GCA_964623055.1 uncultured Pirellulaceae bacterium | reverse complement strand
GACGACGTTGGCGGTCCGGCAAGCATCAAACGCGGCGACGAGAGTACAATCGAAGTACGGACGACCTGGGACGTGCATGCCACGATCGAGCAACTGATGCAGGACCTGCGTCAGGTGCAGACCATGCGGAATCTGCATCAGCCGCGGAGATAGCTGTCTTGCGATAGCACTCGCCCCACACTTGGCACGGACGTAGCCAATGTCAGCTTTCGCTCATCATGGATTCGAGTTGGCGGTAGCTCAGGAATAGCCTGTAGGGATGCCCGGGCAATTCCCGGAAGTCCCACTGCCGGTAGAACCTCTTGGCAGCGTCATTCAGGCAGTCCAGGATCACCGCCACGAAAGCGAATACTTCGCCGGCTTCATGGCAGTCGCGAAGAGATTGAGCCAATAGCAATCGCCCCAGCCCTTTCCCTTGGTGCTCCTCCGCCACTCCCAACCATGCAACCACGGCTACGGGAAGCGATCGTCGCGGAAGCCTCTTGGCCAGTTCTGCGGGCAACTCGCTAAAGTCGACTTGCCCCATGGCAAGCGTATGGTAACCCGCGATCCAGTCATCCGGGTCGAGCAACACTTTTGTGACGGACAGGTGCTTCTTCTGATGTTGCCACGCTTTGGTTCGCAGCCAAGCGTCCACTTCTGCCACACCGCAACGGAATTGCCGCCGGGGATGATCCCGCCTCAATCGCTCCCAACGATATCCTCCGGGGAGCCTAACACCGCTCACTTCTCGCCCCGCATGATTCGGCCGAGTTCCCGCTGTGCACTGGTCAACGTTGCCGGGGCATTCAGTGCATTCCAAAAGGCCAACTGTTCGTCCGGCGTCAGAGAAATGGTGTCTTGCTCGGCCTGACTCACTTCGCGACGGGCTTGGGCCACGGTTACCATCCGCACATAGTCGCTGATGCTCACCTTGCGCAGCTCAGCAGCCTTCGTGATATCGGCCTTGCTGTCTTCGTCCAAACGCACCATAAGTTGATTTGTCTTGGTCATCGAGCCCTCTGGTTCCGCGAGTATCCGGGTCGCTTCATCCACCCACGGCAATTGTACAGCAAAACGCTATACATGGCAAACGTGGCTCGCACGATCATCTCATCCTATTTGTCGATCGGCGGTATGGGAAACAGTTCGCTTGGCACGCGTCCGGCCTTCATGATCTCGCGCATCCGGGCGACGATTTCGGGGTTTTCTGCAGCCACGTCTCGCGATTCGCCGATGTCGTCTTTCAGGTTGTACAGTTCGATCTTCAGCGGGTCCGGGTTGTCGCGGCGGAGCATGTTCTGACGAACGGCCTTCCAGTCGCCCATGCGCACCGCTTGTTGGCCTCTGTAACCGGTGAACTCCCAATACAGGTACTCATGCTGCTCTTGCTCGTCCGGTTGGCCCAGCAGCGTTGGGGCGAAACTGACTCCGTCGATTCCATCGGGCACCTTTGCACCGGTTACCTCGGCGATCGTGGGCATCACGTCCCAGAACGCGGACGGATGATCGGTGGTCGTGGCCGGCTTGATCTTGCCCGGCCACCGGGCGATCATCGGCACGCGGATACCGCCCTCGTACAAACTACCTTTCAGGCCGCGCAGCGGGTCGACGCTTTCGAAGAATTCGAAGTCCACTTCTTTGTCCAAGTGCGTCGTGCCGTTGTCCGACGAGAACATGACCAGCGTGTTGTCGCCGAGCTCCAAGTCCTTGATCAATGTCATGATTCTCCCGACGTCCTTGTCCAGTCGGCTGATCATCGCTGCATAAGCGGCCCGGGGCGTCATGTGCGGCGTGTAGCCATAACCGCTTTCGCGGATGAACGGTGTCTCGTCCCACTTGCCCAGATAGGGTTCCAGTTCTTCGTCCGGAATGTGCAACGCCACGTGAGGGATGGTCGACGGGAAGTACAGGAAGAACGGTCCATCTTTGTTCTCTCGGATGAACTCTAAGGCCACGTCGATCATGTGATCGGCCGAGTAGTCTGTGCCCTTGAACGGAGCATAGCTGGCAGGATCGTTCGGGTCCGCACCGGCCGGCAACGAAGCGTGACCGGGCACGGGTGGATCATTGGCGAGTTTCACTTTTCGGTCGTTCTTCCACAGATACGCCGGGTAGAAGCTGTGGGCGTGTGCCTGGCAGTTGTAGCCGAAGAACAGATCGACGCCCTGTTTGCTTGGATCGCCCGTCGTGCCGAAATGACCCAGTCCCCATTTGCCGATGGCTGCTGTGGCATAGCCCTTCTGTTTGAGCATTTCGGCGATAGTCACCTCGGCATCGGGAATCGGTTCCTGGCCCCGAAACTCCATGCCGTATTTCTCTTTGATATCTTCCGGCAAGGTAGCGCGGCGGTTGCTGCGAATATAAGCGTGTCCGGGATGTTTACCCGTCATCAAAACGCACCGCGACGGTGCGCACACCGCGTTGCCGCAATAATGCTGCGTGAACCGCATCCCCTCGGCGGCCATCCGGTCGAGATTCGGCGTCTTGATTTTCTTCTGCCCGTAGCAGCCCAGTTCGGCGTAGCCGAGGTCATCGGCCAGGATGTAAATGATGTTGGGCGGTTGGGGCGACTCTGCGCCCGATGCATCCCCCGCACGTCCAAGAGTCGCAACGGCCCCAATCCAAACAACTACAAAGCAACATAAGGTTCGGCAGTACATGACTTGTTCACTCCACGGAGAAACACAGATCTCGTCACGAGTATCTTGAATGGTAGATGGCCAGCGGTGCGGACGCAAGTTGATGGACAAATCCATTTCGCTTTCGCCGGGCGCCCGCAGATTCGCTGCCCGTGTGACCGTAGGTCTCCAAGGATTAGGGGAGACCTGCGGTCAGGCCAGTGGTCCGGTCGGGAGACCGGACCACAACTCGGAGCGCAGACGCAAGTTGCTGGGCAAAGCCTCTCCGCCCGCGCCAGGTGTCCGTGGATTTGCTGCTTATGTGCAAATCCCTTACTCTTTGGGTTATCCAGACACTGGGAGTACCCAACATGATGAATAGACAGTGGATCGCATTGGTTGTCGTCCTGGTTTGCTCACCAGTGACGGCTGCGCAACAACAAGGACTTGTGGCTTCCTGGGACTTCGATGAGGGAAGCGGCGTCACGCTTCGCGACTCCAGCGGCAATGGAAACCACGGAAAGATCCGTGGCGCTACGTGGGTCAGAAGCGGCGGCGGCTACGCACTTCAGTTTGACGGCGTAGACGACTATGTTGACTGTGGCAATGACGCCAGTTTGGACATCCACGGCCCGATGACCCTGGCGGCGTGGGTCCGTCCTGTGAGCACCAGCGCCAAAGAACCGGGCATCGTGGGCAAGTATTTTCACAGCTATGCCCTTACGCTCTACCGAGGCGGCTGCTGGTGGTACATTTCCAGCGGGGGCAACAATGCCAAGGCTCCATTGGCGAAAACCGGCCAGTGGCATCACGTCCTGGGGACTTTCGACGGAGAGATGCTCAAGCTGTACGTTAACGGTCGCCAGTGCGCGACAAGCAAGTCGAAATACAACAGCGTTAACGCAGGCAAGAACTTCCTGATGGGCCGAATCGTGCCCAATCCCACAGCGCCGGATGCGGCTAGTCAAGCCCGAGGGCACTTCGAAGGGACGTTGGACGAAGTGAGAGTCTACAATCGCGCTTTGTCGTTGCAGGAAGTCGTCGCCGAATACAACCGGGGAGCCAGGGACAAGGGCCTTGCCCTGCGAGACACTTCCTGGTTCGGACGATTCCGCTTGAAGCACTATTACTATCCTAAAAGGAAAAAGTTGGTCGCGGAGGTCGATTACCTTGGCTTGCTGCCGATGGCCGAAGGCTCGCAGCTACACGTTGATCTCGTTCAGGCCGGTGACGACAAACCGATCAGCAGGCAGACGATCGAACCGAATGCCGATCGGCCGAAGACGGAGGTTACTTTCTCGCTCAGTCAACTCAAGCCGGAGAAGTGCGAAGTCCGCGCGGTGCTAAAACGCGTCGGGGCAGAGGACGTTGAGAACAGATTGGCGTTTTCCGTCCCTTCGTCGACTCGCGACCTTCCCGCCCCGGAACAGAGGGTCGTACCTCCACTGCTGCCGCCAAGACCGCCAGTGCCTTTTGATTTTTCCCTGGCGGCAGGCGGCGGGTTCTCCGTGGGTATCAAGGGTAGGGAGTATCCGGTTCAGTCGAGTTACTCGTTCCCCCACGGCGGAGAAAACCGCCTGACTGCGGAAGACGCTCCGGATAACAAGGGAGAACCGATGTGGCGCGTACGGTCCCACAAGTTGAACGACACGGATTATCAGGTGACGGCGGGCGGAAAGCACTATCGGATCGACCGTCGCATCGCCCTGAAGACGAACCACATTCTGATCCGGGATACGATCACCAACACTAGCCCGGATGTCGCTGGTATCATCCTGAACAATTACGTTGATACTCGCGGCAAGCCGGTTTCGTCGGTCGAGTTGCCCAAGAATTTTACATTCTTCCTTTCTGCGGCTGATCACGGTCTGGGCGTGGTCGGGCTGGACGACGTCTATCAACTTCAGCAGGAAACCTGGTACCGGAACCAGGTTGCTGCCATGGTCACCGAGCGGTTCGGATTGGATCGCGGCGCGTCGTACACCGTCGAATGGGCCGTCTATCCGACTGCTACGGGAGACTATTTCGATTTCATCAACACTCTCCGCGAGGTCGAAGGTCTAAACCGCACGATCGAGGGTGCGTTCGGCCTGGTGGGTGACGGCGAAGGATTGGTGACGGCCGAGACACGTCGGATTCCGCCCAGCCCGAAAGAGGTCCAGGCCGAGGGACTCAAATATGTCAGCTTCTTCTACCTGATCGCGCCGGCGGACGATCCCGGAATGTCGTTGGAGGGGATCGAGTTCACGGAGTATCCCAAGGAAAGCGCGTTGTTGAAGAAGACCATTGCCGAGACGCACCGGCTGAACCCCGGCATCAAGGTGATGTTTCACATCGCCCACGGGTTATACGCTACCAACCAACCCGAGAAACTGTTCCCCGATTCACGCGTCATCGACGCGAACGGCAACCAGGTAATGTACGGCCCAAACTCGGCATCGTACTACTGCCGGTATTTTTCACGGGAGCGTTTCGACCAAGGCTACCGCTGGTGGATCTTCTATCCGACACCGGAAAACTCTTTCGGAAAAGCGATGCTCGCGGCGATCGACTATATGCTGGACGAGATCGGCACGACCGGCATGTACGCCGACGGCTTCGTCAGCGGCTACGCCAGAGGCTACACGTACAACACCTGGGACCGTCACAGCGTTGAGATTGATCCGGTCACCCGGACCGTCAAGCGGAAGATGGGCAACGTGACGCTTCTGGCTCTGCCGGTGCTGAAGGCCGTTGCCCGAAAGGTTGCTGCCAAGGGCGGCATCGTGATCACTAACGGCCAACCGGGGCCGAGATCGTTGTGGAAGGAAAACTACTTCACAACGTGCGAGACCAGCGGCGGAGATCAGTTCCCGATTTCCCGGTTGCACGTAGGCCCAACCGTGACGGCCTTTGGAGACCCACGACGGATCAACAGTCGCCGCGACCTATACCAGGACATCCTCGACAAACTCGACTGGGGCGCGCTGTATTTCTACTACGGCGACAAAGACCATGCGGTCGAGGAGAGAATGATAGCACGACATATGTACCCATTCACCCTGGAGGAAGTCCACGCGGGTTGGACCAAGGGTAAGGAGCGAATCATCACGAAGAAGCCAGGGGTGTACGGCTGGCATGGCGACCGACATCTGCACAAAGTCCATCGCTCGGACGCACGCGGCGTGCTGGTGCCGAACGAGGATTTCAGCACAGCCGACGCCAAGGAAGTGCGGACGGAATTGCGGCTTGCCGAATCGGAATCCGCTGTCGTGGAGAAAATACCAGCCGAATTGTTCACGGAACGACCTGTGAACGTGCTGGTGAAGGAATATGACAGCAACGGCCTCAAAGTCTACCTAAACGGCAAAGGCGACGTTCGCCTGCGAATCGCGACCGGTGATTTTCGCATTGAGAAGGGCAAAACGTACTCTGTCGACCAAAACAAATCGGCCCAGAAACTGCTCCCCGCCAGCGATACGCTTGTCGTGCCGCTGAAACTCGAAGGAGCGACCCTTGTCCGGATTTCGCGGACGTGAGATCCCAGATCAGGGGGCGTATTGCATCCGACAGACATATGTCGTAACGTGGATGCGTCCAGGTTGCCGGGATATTGGACTCGCGGCGGATCCATAACACAGAACCGCCAGTAACGAGCGGGAGGATCAAAAATGAGTTGGGACTCGATGCGGCTGGCAAGGCTTTCGCTGCCGGCGAAGGTGTTGGTGACCTTGTTTCTGGGTCTCGTCGGGCTGGGTTATCTGGTTGCGACGGCCAATATCTACTTTCAGCATAAGGGCGCAGATGGTGACCCGACTCCGGGTCTCGATGATCTTCGACAGACGTTTCACGGGATAGAAAAACAGGTCGTCACCGGTTCGCCCATGCTCGATCAGGTGCGACCGAGTGGCGATATGTACGAGTACCTGGAACCGGGCGGCGAGACAGAGATTCGTGCTCTGACATCTTGGCTGGAGGAGGGCGCGAAAGAGGAAGACTTCGCGAAATCCGATTTCGTTCAAGCCGGCGACCCATCGGCCAAGGCGGTGATTTCCGCACGGTGTGTTGAATGCCACAACAAGGACGGCGGCGACATGGAGGACGTTCCCTTCGCTGCCACCGCCGAATCGGAACCGGAGTTTGCGTTGGTGGCGGACGTCGCCACGCCCGACTACGAGAGCCAACAATCGGGGCCACAGTCTGTGAAAAAGCTGGTCCACGTCACTCACGCCCATATCTTCACGATTCCTTTGTTCGCGTTGATCGTCGGCGTGCTGTTTCTGATGACGGGATTGTCGCCCCGCGTGAAACTGATACTCGCCCCGTTGCCCATGCTGGCCGTGATCGCGGATATCGGTTCCTGGTGGCTGGCGCGTTTCTTCGAGCCGTTCATCTACCTGATCGCCGCATCGGGAGGCATCTTCGGCACCGCCTACGGGCTCCAAATACTCTGCATTTTGGCTTCCATGTGGCTCGGGAAGACGGGCGACTAATCGACTGCCGGCGAGTAGCTAGACTGCACCACTTCGATGAACGATTGAAGCCTGAAGCGCAAGCGAAGAAACGAGTTACGTCGTTGGGTCTTCGCTTGCGCTTCAGGCTTCGATTTCCACGCTCTGCCCACCAAGTGGCGCCGTCCGCCAGCTACGCCACCGAGGCGAAACCGCTATCAGTGACAAGAGCGGCCTCATGGTGGTATCATGAGGATGACGTGTTGGACATCGACGTGCCGCCGCGCCATTCGCGGAGTCTTTCACGGAGTCCCCAAGATGATCAATCGAGTGACCTTGATTGCCGCTTCGTTAGCCCTGCTGGCCTCTGCCACACTGGCAGAAGAACCCAAGATAGCGACGGAGCACAGGAAGGCCGACGCGCTTGACATTGTCCCCAAGGACGTTTTCGCTGCCGTTGCGATTCGCAACTTGTCTGAACTGATCGAGCAAGGCGACGAATTCAACGACAAGTCGGGATTGCGAATCCCCATCCGTCTTACAGACGTCTACGACTCCGTGACAACCTCTCTTGGAATTCGTGACGGATTGGACAAGAACGGTGCAGCGGCGCTAATGCTGTTCACGCCGAAAGTACGGATGAACACAGTGGTACTGGCCGTCCCGGTATCCGACCTGAAGGTCATGGCGGCAAACTTCGGGATCAGTCGCGAACGTTTAGTGGATGGCGGAGTCTTGGATCGGCGGGCGATCCGAGGTGTCCCCAAACAACTTCCGTCGTCTGGTCGCTATGTTGCCGTGCGAGGCAATCATGTGCTGCTGGGTGGTGATCCAAAACTTGTCGAGTTGGCAGCCAAGGGACAAACGCTAAGAGAATCTCTCGCTAACGAGGATCGAGAAACGCTTGCGACCGACGACATTTTCATTTTTGGTAATGTGAAGTCCGCAAGAGATGATTGGGGACAGCAGCCAGATGGCCTCGAGAAACAACTGGACGGTCTTCCACCCGACGAGGCGAAAGCTCTTCGCCAAGTCATCGGGGCTACATACGACCTGAACTACATAGCAGTTGGAGCGAGCCTTGACCAGGGTTTGGGGGCAACCGTCGTACTGCGGTTTGAAGGTGATAGATCTCGCGACATTCTGAGCCGGCTCGGAGGCGGAAGATCGGGGACTTCGCTCACCGGCCTGCCAGCGGGGAAAGTGCTTGCCGCTCACGCATCGAGCGTCAACGGCGAAAAGACCGTTGCATTAGTCCGTGCCCTCTTGCGTATGCTACTCAAATCCTTCGACATCGAGACGGATGACTTCATTTCGGCCAGTCAACGGTCCAATCTCGTGGGCGTGTTTGGTGAGGGCTGGCAGCGATTGAAAGGCAGCCGAACGGCAGTCTACGAAAACCCCGAACGTGACGGACTGTACAGCCTGATTGCCGTTCTGGACACGGATGACGCCAAGCAGTTTGTTGCTGACATGACTGGACTCACTCGCTTCATCAACGCCTCGGGCCTCTCGCCGGAGGATGTCGACGAGACCATCGATGACGAAACCATCCAGAAACTGATCAGCGAACTCGGCCATGACGAGTACCGCGCGCGACAGATGGCATCCACCAAACTTGGCCTGGTCGGAAAACCCGCGTTGCCGGCATTGGAAAAAGCCATGACATCAACGGATGTCGAGGTGCGGTTTCGCGCCCGCGCGATCCTGCAGCAAACCAAAGAGTCGCTGGCTGCCGAGCGAGAGGATCTGCTCAAGGGAAATATATTGTCTCGCATCCGCCCGAATTTCGTTTACTTTCCAGAGGAAGAAACGCGTTCAGGGAGCCCGGTCGACGTCGTGCAGTTGCAGCTTCAGACCGACGAGGCACGCTTCGCCGCCGGCCTCCGGCGGTTTCTCGGCCCGGAATGGAACAAGCTCCGCATGACGACCGTAGGCAATCACGTTGTCGTCTTGCTTGGATCGAATGCGGGCCTGTTCGAGAAAGCGATCACCGACACGAGTAGCGGAAAAGCCGGAATCCACGACCCGTCTCACAACGCCAGCTTCCGCAACCGTGCCCACCCCAAGCGAATCGTCGAGTTCCACATTTCACTCGTTCGTGCCCAACAACTCCTCGGTCACGGCGCGAACGTAGTCAAACCCGCCGACGAACCCACGTCCACCACATCTTTCGGACTCACCATTGCTCCTCAGTGCGTGCGACTTGACATCTTCGCTCCCTTCAAGGAAGCGAATATCGTGATCGAAGAAAGCACGCCGCTGTAACCGAATTCGCCGAGGCCGTTGAGGGCCTTGGTAGCCGGATTCGCAAGAATTCGGACGTTGTCGGCCAGATTCCTGAAGTCTTGCGACTTCAGCTACAGCCGAGCCGTGGGTGCAAACCCAAGCAGCGTTGCGCGTTTGGCGGATCATCCATCAGCGAGCATCAGTACTCGCTCGATCTATCCCTCATCTCCCATTCGCGGTTGTGTGAATTGTAGTGCTGCCTCCGTGATTCGCCGACGCCTCGTTCCGTGAAGGAGTAATCCAAGAGGCTGTAGAGCGTGTCGAACGAGCATCCTGTGGTCGCGAGAAGTGAGCATACAAGCAAGAGAGAAAACGCAATCCGTTGCATTGCACTGTCCTCCATGGAGGGTGGGAGGATACACAATCAGCCGCCCAACAGGAATATCTATCGGCCATCCCCAGGGAAGTGGGCGCAGGCACGGGTTTGCAGAACGCCCGTGAATCTCTGGGAAAACGGGTAGCCGGATTCGTGAGAATTCGGGCCGCTAGATGCTCAAACGACGGAAGTCTCACGACTTCCGCTACGAACCCGTTCCTGCGCCCCAGTGAAGTCGTTGCGACGATTATCGAGTTTCCCAGCTAGCGTACGAATTCGAGCGATGCCGTCGCCGCGAACTGCGTCACGTGACGGTCATACGTGCGTGGCGAGAACGATCACGCTGACCATCATCCGGTTGCTGGGGAGGTTTGGCTTGCGTTGAGCCTTCGGACCACTTCGGTCATGGTGGGGCGCTCTACTTCGTCGGGGGCGAGCACTGCCGCTAGCAGTTCGCGATACACTTCGTCGATTTGAGGGACGAGATCTGACCGCAAGTCCTCGGACTGCAGTTTCAACAGCAGCTTGATGGGCGCCTGCTCGGACAACGCACGGCGACCCGTCAGCATTTCGAACAGCGTCAGGCCAAACGAAAACACATCGCTGGCCGGCGTCGCGGGAGAGCCTGCGGCTTGCTCCGGGGACATATAGGCCGGTGTGCCTTGGATGACAGACGGCCGACCTGGTGCATCGGTGCCGTCGTCGGATGTCGGACCGGCACAATCCAGCGTGGCGTCGATGGTGCCAGTTCCTTCCGCGATGTTCGGCATTGGGTCCGACGGCTGTTTGGGCCTCGAATCGCGGCCAGATGGGCTCTCGGCCGCCTGCGATTTGGCCAAGCCAAAGTCGAGGATCTTGGCCGTTCCGTCTTTCGTCACGATTATGTTCGCGGGCTTGAGATCACCGTGAACGACATTCTGCCCATTAGCGGCCTCCAATCCTGACGCGATTTGTGTGGCAAATCTCAGCGCAACATCGCGTTCCAGCCCCTCGGCGATCACCTGCGACAGCGGATTGCCATCGAGATACTCCATGGCGATCACGGGCAGCCCGTCTTCCTCCTCGACCGCATAGACCGTGCAGACGTTCGGATGGGTCAGCTTGGCTGCCGCGCGGGCCTCGGCCAGAACTGAGTCGCGAGACTCGAAGACGTTCTGCTTCAGCACTTTCAAGGCCACCATGCGTTCAAGACGCAGGTCCCATGCAGCAAACACAGTTCCAAAAGTACCGCCACCAAGTCGTGTGCGGATGCGGTAGTGGCCCAGGATTCGCCCGGGCTTGAGAGCTTGCTCGACGTCGATCGTCCCGTCGGCCGATGTCCAACTGACGGGACACAGACCGCCGCTTCGCAAGGCATCCAGGACCCGCAGGACTTCATCCGGACTGCGCCCGACACTCAGGCTGTGAACTACTGAATACTGCAGAACGCCGTTCGGGTCGATGATGAACAAGCCACGCGTCGAGACTTCCTTTTCCTCGACCCAGACGCCAAATGCCCGAGCCGCAGCACCGTCCGGATCGGAGGCCAGCGGAAACTGCAGAGGGCCGAGCCCGCCTTCAGCGATCGGCGTTGTCAGCCATTCTTGGTGAAGTTGAATCGTATCGACGCTGATGCCGAGCAGATCGCAGTCGCGTTCGCCGAATTCCGCAAGGCGAGCGCTGAACGCGGTGAGTTCCGTGGGGCACACGAAGGAAAAGTCGCGAGGATAGAAGATCAGCGCCAACCAGCGTCCCAGGTAGTCGCTCCGTTTGACTGGACGAGGTGTAGCGTCCAGCGCGCTGACGCTCATGAGTGAAAAACCCGGAGCGCGTTCGCCTATTCTGACAGCAGACACCGAATACTCCGCGTGGGGTTGCATTTCCTTCGTTTAACCGCAGTGCCCAACGGGCCGCGCGTCGGCGAAGACGTTGCATTTCTCCGCCGCAGAGAGAGGGATGCCTGCCCCCAGTTCAACTCCCGCGCGGGCCGCTGGCCCTGCGGTTAAACGATCGGGTCGTGCACTGCACACGCACTAAGTCTCGGTTCCCAAGCGGAGCTTGGGAACCAGCAATGCGGGTCCTCCTCATACGACCAGCCTACGGCAACTCAGGTGGGTTGATCACCGGGAACTCGCCGGAAAGAGCCTTGAGGAACTCGACGATGTTCGCCTGATCTTCCGCGGAAAGCCCCTTGTCGCCGACACGTTTTACCATGTCCGACAAGTTATCGTTGGCGATTCCGCCGCCAGCCATCATGGCCACTGCTTTCTCCAGCGAGTCGCAACTGCCGTCGTGGAAATATGGTCCGGTATTGGCCACCTCGCGGAGCATGGGCACGCGGAACTTGCCTAAGTCGCCTTCCTCCTTGGTGAAGCCCATGCGCCCAGCATCGGGCGGGTCCTTGTCCATTCCCACACCGGCGTTGTAATACCTGTAGCTGCTGAAAATCGGCGGCTTATGGCACATTGCGCACCCGGCGCTCTTAAACAAATCCATCCCCTTTTTCTGAGCATCGTTCAGCGCGTCTTCATCGCCGTCCTCGAACTTGTCATATGGCGAGTTGCCGCTCAATACGGTTCGTTCGAAAGCGGCAATGGCCTTGGCGATGCCGTCCGCAGTGACGTCGGTTCCGAACACCTTCTGGAATCGTTCTTTGTATCCCTCGATCTCGTTCAACTCCGGGATCAAGTCTTCGAGTTTGTGGCCCATTTCGATTTCGTTCTCGATCGGTCCCAAAGCTTGCTCCTCCAACGACTCCACCCGGCCGTCCCAGAACTGTGCGTCCGCAAAGGCCGCGTTGATCACGGTGGGCGAATTTGCTCCGCCCACTTTGCCGCCGATACCCGTGCTGGTCGCCTTGTCCTCCGTCCAGGCCATCTTGGGATCATGACACGTGGCACAGGCGATCGTACCGTCCTTGCTCAAGCGCTTATCAAAATACAGCATCTTCCCCAATTCGATCTTCTCGTCCGTCATGAGGTTGTCTTTCGGAACCGGAACCGGTGGCAGACCGAGCGAGACGTTTATTTCCGCGGTCGTTTGGCCCGATGGTGTGTCGGTATCTCCCCGTGTCTCTGTGTCCCCCGGCGTCTCGGTACCCTTCGCGTCGCCGGGACCTTCACCAGCCGGATCGCTCGTCTCCGAATCCGGTGAGGACGAATCCCCCGAGCAACCCGCCAGCATCACACTCAACGCGAAGCCCAGAACACACAACCCGCTCAGCCAGATACTCTTGTTCTCCCTCATCGCAGTCCTCCTTCCTCTGTTGGTGTCGAATACGATAGCACTCGGCACGCATTATACATCTCTTATGCGTGTTCGATATCGGTGTGATTCGAAATCTCCGAGTTCGTCGTGCAGAGGTCCGGGATCGCCAGTCTGTGGATGTCATCGTTGCCGGTCAGACGCGCAAACGTCTTGAGTTCTTCCGTGCAGACGGTCAAGAAATTCTCCCATCGTCTAGCTGATTCGTCGATCTGCAATCGCGCCCTGAGATCGGGATTTTGGGATGTTATTCCCACAGGGCATTTCCCCGTGTTGCAGATCCGGTATTGCTGGCATCCGCAAGCAATCAAGGCGGCGGTACCAATGGCAACTGCATCGGCTCCGAGTGCGATCGCCTTGGCAAAGTCCGATGAAATCCTCAATCCCCCGGTGATCATCAACGAAACGTTGTCTGCATTGCGTTCGTCCAGGAACTTCCTCGCTCGACAAATCGCGAAGATCGTCGGGATCGAGGTAGCATCTTTGACCGTCTTGGGCGCCGCCCCCGTCGCACCGGCACGACCGTCCACCGTGATGAAGTCCGGCTCGGCAGACAACGCGAATGCAAGATCGGCTTCCACATTCCCTGCTGCGATCTTGACCCCAATCGGTTTGCCACCAGATCGTTCGCGCAGCCGGTCGACCTGGCGTTTCAAGTCGTCTCTTGTGCGAATGTCCTCGAAACGAGCCGGGCTGATGATATCGGCTCCCTCCGCGCGGCCTTGAACGGCGGCGATCTCTGCTGTGACTTTGTTTCCCGGCAGATGGCCGCCCATGCCCGGTTTGGCCGACTGTCCGATCTTGAGTTCAATCGCATCGACCCGCTGGAGGTTTTCGTCCGTCACGCTGTACTGGTTCGGCACATATTCGAAGATGTACTTGTGGGCCGCTTGAAGCTCGTCCTCCAGGATTCCGCCTTCACCGGAACACATGGCGGTCTTCGCAGCAGCGCTTCCTTTGGCCAACGCAATCTTGACTTCTCTCGAAAGGACGCCGAACGACATGTGCGTGATGTACACGGGCGTGTCGATCACCAACGGAGTAACCACAGACAGAACATTCGTATTGGGCCATGGCACAGTCCTTCGCGAAAAGCGACTCTTGCAGAACGGCTGTTCGGCGCCCCCGTCCTATTGTGTCGTTTCTCCTCAGCCGGAATCCACACAGGTTAGTGTAGGTAACTGCCGCTCCCCGAACTTGTCAACCCTTTTGGTCTGCAATCGTTGAGACCGACGACTGACAAGTGTGCCGTCTTGATCGGGGGCGACGGAGGCAAGGTAACCCTTGCTAGCCACAAAGACGGTCGTTGGCAGGCTGACTTCCTGGGACGCGACACTGCCAAGATTCGTGGTGTCGTATTGGGGGACGTTGATCCGAATTCGCCCGGCGAAGAAGCGTATGCGTGTGGATACTCGGGAAATGTGACCCAATATGTAAGCAATTCCGACGAATACTGGAAAGCACAGGCTCTGTACAGCGATGGTCGTCCGTTGCACTACCTGCTGGCGGGGGAATTCGATCCAGAACACCCCGGTCCCGAGCTGATCACGTGCGGACACGGGGGACGGCTGGTCGAACTCTACCGTGGAGAATGACGCATAAGAAAAAGCGTCATCCGATAGGATGGGAAACCAAGATCCTGACTCGATAAGTTCGCCAGCTCGGTTGATTGACGCGTGCGCGCGTGTAACATGGTATCAGCGTGTATTCTTGTTGGGATAGGCAATCGAAGCTCCTTGCGGTTCGACCGTCCGGTAGTGGAGGGGTGAATTGGCGCTTTGTTTGGCCATCTGACGAGAAACAGCGAGGTGAGACACGATGTGGCTGAATCTGAAAACAACCAACCCACTGACCGAGGCGTTTGTCCCCATTGGCCCGGAGTATCGCTGAGGCGGCGTCCGTCGGTGCTCGTGCCGAGTGCCAAGGATACAAGCCGGCGATGACCGAAATGGCGTTGCCGTCGCCTCACGTGCTTTCGGCGTCAGAGACGCTCGAGCATGGCGTACGATCGCACAAGCCGATTGCCAGGAAATGCGACTCGTTGGTCGCAGGCAGTCGGACGTGCGCGTCTTCTGATTGAACTCGGCAATTCTCCAAGATCGCTCGTGACAGAGCCATGGTGGCCCCGACAGTTCTGCGTGATCTGCACGCCGGTGCCTACCTTTCTTCTTATCCCAGCTTTCATCTGGCGGCTGGGACCTGCTGAGTGGCGCGCCGCTGCGCGCTTCACTCACCCCTTGTTCTTCTTGCGCGGAGGCAGCCTATGAAAAGTACGGTAGGGATTGGTCTTGCTGACGTTCAAACGGTGTACGATTCGTGATAGAGACGATCTAAACGGGGGCAACATTCAAAGCCAATGAGAGGAGACGAATGATGGGTGGAAAACGACGTGTGCGAAGTGTTTTGTGGTCGATTCTGGCATTTCTTGGGGTGGCCTTATTGGTCGTCTATTTCGTCCCTGCAGCCATTGCGGCGGAGGCCCAATCCGAGAAAGCCAATTCGGCGGACGATGATCTGGAGAAGCTTGCGGAGGAACTGACTGAGGCAGACAAAGAGAAACCCGCCACGGAAGCGGCTGAAGAAAGTGCGGAGAGTCCAACGAGCGCGATGACAGATCTCGAATCGCGCCGCAAACGTCAGGCGAAGGAGCAGCGCGACCGTCTGATGAAGGATCCGAAATGGCGGCCGACGCATGACCAGATCCATCGCTTCAAGGTCGAATCGAAGCTCAACAATTTCTGCTTGGATTCGAAGGGGCAGGTGTTGGCTTGCTGCAACGACAGCAAGATCCGAGTGTTTTCGCAGGAAGGGAAGCTGGTTGACACATGGAAGCTCGATTTTGCTCCCCAGGCGATTGGCGTGTGCAAGAAGAAGGGCACGATTGTGGTTGGTGGTCAAGGGCAGTTGGCCAAGCTCAGCCCGGGTGGCAGTGTGCTGAAGAAAGAGACGTTCCCCCGTCCCATGTCGGACGAGGAGATCGAAAAGGCCGCCCAATCGCAGGTCGATTCGCAGAAGAAGATGTTCGAGGACTATCTTCGTGGGCTCAAATCCCAATTGGCCGAGATCGAGAAGAGCCTCGCCGAGGAGAAGAAGGCCGAGGAGAAGCCGAAAGATGAAGGCACCGGCCGGCTAGGTTCTCCGTTGAGTGTCGTCAGTGGCATGAGATCCGGCACAGATGGCTTCCAGCTTGTCTTCAAGGACAAAACGCCGCTCGCGATGCAGGCCAAGGCCGTGAGAGAATACAAGAGAATGATGGATCAGCAGTACGGCGGCGAGGAAAAGCTGGCAGAGAAGATCCGAAGCCGGATGAAGACGGCATCTCGAACGGCGACGTTCACCGGCATTGCCGTTGCCGAGAAGGACTTTTTCGTCGTCTGCTCGGGCCCCGGCTACAGCTTCAACGCGTGGCGCACAAATCACGATTTGCAGGACGCAAAGCTGATCGTCCAGGGACTACGCGGCTGCTGCGGACAGATGGACTGCCAGACGCACGGCGGCGATCTTTGGATTCCCATGAATACGCAACACAAGGTCTACCGCTACGACCGAGACGGCAAGGAGCTAAGCAAGTTCGGCAAACGCGACAGGGAGGCTGCCGATGGCTTCGGCGGCTGCTGCGAGCCGAAAAACATGCGATTCGGCGAAGACGGCTTTGTCTACTGCTCCGAATCGGGACCGCCAGTTTGCGTCAAGCGATTCTCCCTCGACGGCAAATTCCAGAACGTCGCCTGCTTCCCGGTGTACGCGACAGGGTGCGTTCGAGTGTCGGTGGATTTATGCGGCAAGAAGGTCTTCCTTCTGAGTCCAAACGAGAACGCAATCTACGTCTTTGCACCGAAGCAACAGGGATAGGCAGACGATGAGTATGAAGCTGACGGTTTTGCTTCTGCGCAACGCACCGTTGTCGTTGTTCGCAGCGTCGGTCGTTGTCGGCGCTTTCCTCGTGGACAATCTTCGGGCGGCGGATACCGCCGCCCCGGAGAATTCACCGCCGGAATCACGGGTCTGCATTCTGGTGACAGATCCTCTGGCGAAGGAGTTGGCATGCGATTGTGTGGCGGGTTATGCGCAGCGCCGCTACGAGGCGCTCGCCATGGTCTTAGAGCGCCGGCTTGGTCGACCTTGCTCGACGATTTGTGGCAAGAAGCTGTCGGCCTATTGGAGCGATACCGCGCCAATCCACCTGATTGTGGGCAAGCATTCCGATGTGCTTTATCAGGCGAAGCGGCTGGGTCGACAAATCCACCCGATCGCTTCGCTGACCAACTTGCAAGGCAAAACGACCTTTCAGGGCCTGTTTGTCGTACGCAAAGGGAATGCAGCACAGTCACTGGACGACCTGAAGGGATACCGTGTCCTGTTTGGGCCCGCCAGTTGCGACGAAAAGCACGCTGCGGCGGTGGCCCGGTTGCGGGAAGCAGGTATGCAAGGCTTTCGCAGTGGAAAAGTCGACACGGTGGAAACATGCACGGACGCGGCGAATCACTTGATGGAACTGGGCGACGACGACAAGACAGCCGCTGTGATTTCGGACTATGCCAGGGTGTTGCTCGAAGGATGCCATACGATTCCGGCAGGTTCGTTGCGAGTGATCGGCAAGACGGAGCGGGTTCCGTTTATCACGGTCTTCGCCACCGACGAAATGCCCGTCGACCTGCGCGACGAGGTTCGCCGGCAGCTACTGGGCGCGAATCGGTTGTCGACATTGCTGAAGCTGCTGGAGTCGAAGGACGGCTTCAAGGCATTCAAGCCGGCCGAACAGACGACGTCACACCGACTTGGATGGCCCGACTTTCGCGGTCCCGGTCGCGACGGGCTAGTCCCGTCCCTCCCGGACACCCTGGACCAGATGCATACCGCGTGGACGGCGCCGCTGGAAGACAACGGGCTGGGCGGTGTTGCGGCAACGGAACGCTGGGTTGGTGTGACCGACCGGGATCCCGCCAAGGACCGCGACTGCCTGAAGATGTTTGATGCAAACACGGGAAGACGCATACTCGCGGCCAGTTTCATCCGCCCGCCCGGCGTGCAACCGGACCCTTCGATCGACTACGGAAAGTCGATTCGTGCAACGCCGGTCATCCATGATGGTCGCGCCTACACGCTTGACGCTTTCGGAGCGTTGTTTGTGTGCGATCTGCCGAGCAGCGATTCGGCACCAATCGAGCGGTCAGTCGACGGAAATCGTACGGAGTTCATGGCCGGCGAATTCGAACTGGCCACATGGGGCGTCGCATCCACGCCTTTGATCGTTGACGACAAACTGATTGTGAACGTCTGCGGAGCCACGACCTCGCTATTGGCAATGGAGTTCGATTCACTGAAGCCAATCTGGAAGGCCCCAGGAAAGGGCACTGGGTACGCGTCCTGCATCGCAGGCCGGTTCGGTAACCGGAAGCAGATCATCGGCTACCAAAGCGAATCCCTCAGCGGCTGGGACATGGAATCGGGGAAATTGCTCTGGAACGTCCGGCCGGAATACGACGGGGACTACAATGTCCCGATGCCGGTTGCCGTCGACGAGCGACACTTGCTGGTCGTAACGGAAAACAACGCGATGCGACTGTACGAATTCGACAGCAAAGGAATCCTATCTGCGGACCCGATCGCGGTGAACGAGGAAGTGATGCCCGACACGGTGACTCCGGTTGCCGTGAACGGTTTCACCTACTGCACATCTGGCGACGAGCTGTTTCGTCTCGATCTGGCCAACGGCTTGAAGACCGTTTGGTCGACTCGGGACGAGGCATTTGCGGGGCACGTGTCGCTGATCGCCGACACGGCTGGCCAGCGTCTGCTGGTTGCCACCTACTCCGGCGAGCTGCTTCTGTTCGACATCTCCGGAGCCGAGCCCCAATTGAAGTCGCGGCGCAAACCGTTTGGCCTTTCCCTCGACGAGGAAATCTACTCCCATCCGGCGTTGGTCCGTAACCGCCTCTACTTGCGGGGAGCCGCCTCGCTGGTGTGTATCATCCTCTGAGCGTGCTCCCCCGCCAGATCGCTCGCAACTGAGATGCGTGCCAAGGTACGAACTGGGGGCATCACTTGGCGTACCCGAATCCCTTCTCGGCGATCGTTGGATACTCGCCCCGGCAAATTCGCACAGCAGAATCGGTCGCGAGCCACTCCATCAGTTCTCGCTGCGGTGGCCAGCCTTCCATGTTTATCCCGCGTAAGTGCACAGGCTATAGAGCCGGTGCGGCGGGTGTAATCAACAGGCGGAAAACAGAGAACGAGTACGCGTGACGCTTGGACACGTGATCAAAGGCGGCACAAGCGAAGGCATACGACCCACCGGGTTCAAACCGAACGTCGTACTCGCTGCCGGTGTCGAGCTTCCGCCGAAAATACAACGCCCAACGGCCGTTCTGGTGCACCGATTGGCAGTTCAAATCGCCGCGGTCTCCCAAAAACGGCGAAGTGATCATGCCGGGAATAGTCGTCCCATGCTGGATTTTCGCGGCCTTCTCCTCCGTGTACTCGACGGCATGTTTCTCTGGGATCGCACCGAGGCAGACTGCTGACGGCTCCACCGGCAAAAACGCGGGGTGCGGCTGGTCGTCCGCCGCCTCGTTCTTCCTGTAACCGCCACCGTCCTTTGGGTCGCCGTAGCGGCCGCTCAGCGCTGTCTCTGACTTCGGGTGCGACCAATATTTGTCGTCGGCTTGCCCCGCGGGATCGGTGCGAGTTGCCTTCCAGTGCCATACGTCAATGATGCGGTCGCTGTTCTTACAGCCGTACGGATTACCGCCGCCTGCGTGACAATACAACGCACAGCCTGCCTGCTCGAATCGCCAGTCCGGCTTCGTGGGGAAAGCCAGGGCAAACTTGTCTTCGTAATACACGCATTCGTCCTTGGCATCTGTGGCCAGATGCTCCCAGCCATCGGACGTCTTCTGCCACGGGGTGTATCGTCGGTCTTCCGTGGGATCGTCCCATTCGGCCAGGACAAACAGTTCGTCTCCGTTGTGCATGGCCCGAAGCGTGACTTCGGTGTGGCCCGCGTCGAGTCCGCTGCCATTCGCCAAATTCGCTGTCACCGGACGAGCCTTGTCCCACGGCAAATCAGCCATGCTTGAATTGGTGACTTCCTCCGGCGATACAGGGACGGCGACCAGCGTCCGCCAAGGATTGGAGACGGGCCAACAGGCGGCCATTAGCCAAACGGCTACAGGTGCCATGATGAGGAAGGAAAAAAGCTGGCCCAATCTGGGACGCGCGAAGGGGTGAAAGGCTGGAACCAGCAGCCCGATTCGACGTGTGAATCCCGAGAACAGATGCCACAACAACGCGAATGGTAGCAGCAAAAGGCCCACTGAACTGTGTAGCCAGATGACAACCTTCGCAATTTCCCCTGATGTTGCCGCGCTGAACATCAACAGGCCCGTCGCGATCATCACCAACCCGCCGCCAAGCGTCATAGCGTGGATCGGACGAGACCAGACTCGGCGGCGGCAGGCCAAGATGGTGGCCAACAACGAAGGGCAGAACACGAGCGCCGTAGCAAAGTGCCAGAGATGAACGCGACCCGACCACAGATAGTCCGGCAACACGCCGGAAAAGAACGAACGTTCCGGTCGAGCGATCGCATGCAGACTCAAGCCTGTCAGCAACAAAACCACGAAGGCAACCGTCAGTACCCAGTGCAGCAAACGAAACAAGTGCGAGTATTTGGAGATGATCGGCGGGGATTGGACCGTGCTGGCGTCATGTGTCTGCATCTGCGTGACCTCGAAAAGTGAAGACGAGGGAAGCTCCCCCCCGTGGAGTTGTCTTCGGTGTGCCTTGGCCTGTAGTGCGGGATACGCATGCAGCATCTTCGATTCGACACTGCGCGCAGCCTTAGCTCTAGGACAAATACCGAACGCCAGAGAGTTTGTGGACAAGCTCAGGGTCAGTTTTTCCGCTGCTCGCCCCAAATGCCATACTCACCTGGACTTGCGACGACAAGCCGCGATCGAGACCTTTATGTCCTGTCCACAAATCACATCGGCTCCCGGTATTGGTCGTATTCGCGTCACCTTCCCAGGCAACGCCTCGCCGTGGACTTGGCCAGACCGTTGAATTCTGGCTCGAAGCCAACCGCAGCGATCGAGGGCGTTCTACTACGACAATCCCCGATGACAAGCCACGCCTGAGAATCATCAATGCCGCCAGATGGAGACCGTTTCATGACGCATCGAGCAAGGAACTCTGGAGCGTTTACTCTCATCGAGCTTCTGGTCGTTATTGCCATTATTGGAATACTGGTGGCATTGTTGCTGCCGGCGATCCAGTCTGCCAGGGAATCGGCTCGACGAGCGCAATGCCAGAACAACCTCAAGCAGATCGGTGTGGCCCTACACAACTTCGAGGGAACCAACCGCGTATACCCTGCCAGCTACGAAGGAGTGCCCGGCAGCCCCGGCAACTGGTCGGCTCACGTGTTGCTGCTGCCGTACCTGGAACTGGGCAGCATGTATGACGAGGTCGAACTGGACAAAGGATGTACGGCCATCTACATCGGCGGGATCCGGCTCAGCGCCCACCGCATTCCGACTTACCTCTGTCCCGACGAAATCAAGGACAAGGTCCGACACGACAACAACGGGCAACCGAAGCATTGGCCGTTGAGCTACGGGTACAATGTGGGAACTTGGTTCGTTTGGGACCCGAACACCAAACAGGGCGGCAATGGGGCGTTCTATCCGTACAAACGGCTTTCGCCTGCCGACTTCGTCGATGGGCTCACTTCCACACTTGCTTTTGCCGAAGTGAAGGCGTACGAACCCTATTTCCGGAATCTGTCTCAATCGGGTTCTGTGCCCATGCCCACGGGCCCAAGCCAAGCTTGTCTCGGCGGTTCGTTCAAGCCAACCACAGGCCACACCGAATGGTCGGAGGGGCGTTGCCATCAAACAGGATTCACCGCCACCTTCACTCCTAATACCAAAGTCATGTGCGCCAATGGCGGCCAAATGTACGATGTCAATTGGACGAATCAACAGGAAGGCATCGCCGGTGCGACCGCGCGGACCTACGCGGCTGTCACTTCTCGCAGCTACCACGCGGGAGGTATCGTTAACGCTTTGCTGATGGATGCCTCGGTCAGGCCTATCAGTGAGAGTATCGACCTCTTTACCTGGCAAGCCCTCGCCACACGAAACGGGGGTGAACCGATTACGGTGCCCTAAAAACGGGAAAGAAATGTCCTGCATTCTGTCCACAGAACCTGCCTGCTCACGGTATTAGAGTTATCCCCGTATCGCCCCGCGCCGAAGCTCCCCCGCAGGTCCATCCAAGCGTCATTTGGTGAGGCATTGATCGGAGTTGCCTGCCACCGACCTCCGAAATGATGAGAATCTGGACTTGCGATGAGGAGAAAGTGATGCGCCGGCGATGTGTTCATAGAGGTTTCACCCTGGTCGAACTGCTCGTAGTGATTGCCATCATCGGCATTCTGGTCGCGCTGATGCTGCCGGCCATTCAATCGGCCCGCGAGGCCGCTCGCCGAATGCAGTGTTCGAGCAATCTGAAGCAAATCGGCGTGGCCACGCACAACTACCATGACACCTATGGTCGCTTTCCGCCTGGGTTCATGGCGGTCGATCATCATGGCCAAGTCAGAGGCGGGTGGGCGTGGGGTGTGTTTCTGATGCCCTTCATCGAACAGAGCCCGCTGCAGAACGAACTGAGTGTCACCAAGTACACGCTTTCGCAAGTGGTCTCTGACCCGGCGCTATTGCCCATGCTTCAGATGAAGCTGTCCGTGTTCACGTGCCCGAGTTCACCAATGCGAGATTTGCGAGAGTTCCACGGCCCAGGTTCGGAAATGGTCTCCACCGCCAACTACACATGCTGCCGGGGGTTCTACCGCTATCGAGGCAACGTGCATCTGCAGAAACAGAACAATGGAGTTTTCTACGGCGAAAGCTCCACCAGTTTTCAGGATGTGACCGATGGTACCAGTAACACGTTCGCAGTCGGCGAACGTACGGTCCTGCCCGTGCATATGAACGAACCGCGTAGATGGCCGTCGTGGTGTGGTCCCGGAGGACTTGGCATCGGCGCCACGGTCAGCTCTTGCGTATCCATCAGGTTGAACCATCCCACCAACATGCACGCCTTCAGCAGTCATCACATGGGCGGCGCGAATTTCTGCTTCGTTGACGGTTCAGTGCATTTCATTTCCGATTCCGTCTACTCGGACCGTGCAGGTCTGACGGATGGGGACAGCGGGAACCACTCCGACTTTGCGTACGCGGCCTCACAAGGCAGGGTGGGCACGTACCAGTTGCTGGGCGTGCGGAATGACGGCCAGCCAGTTTCCGGATCGTTCTGACTCTGGCTCTGTTCCCTCGTCGGAACCTCGCAACGACACCCGATCTGGGAGCTTGGCTATCGAGCCATATAGCGAAGCCGGGAATCTGAAGAAACCATGAGAAGAACGACACAAGCCGCACCATGTTTGGCGCTACTGGTGATCAGCCCATTCATTGCAGGCTGTGGTTCGGATTCCGACTTGGCCAGCGTGAAGGGCAAGGTCACCTTGAGCGGCCAGCCTCTAGAAGACGCAATCGTCGAGTTTCAGCCCATGTCAGCCGATGGCTCGTCTTCATCGGGGCGGACGGATGCCGATGGCCGATACGAACTGATGTACACGTTCGATACGCCGGGGGTGATGCCGGGCCAACACGTCGTGACGATCCGAACGACAGGAACGTTCTTCGACGACGACGGTAACGAGATCGAACGAGAAGAACGCGTTCCCGCCAAGTACAACACCTCTACCGATTTGAAACGGACCGTCGAACCCGGCAGCAACACCATCAACTTAGAACTCTGACTCCCGTGTTTTTCAAGATCATCACAAGCCAGGCAAGACACAAATGGGGAATCGCATTGCTGATTCTCCTGGCCATGACCTCTCTGGTTACGCTCTACGTCTATTCCAGCAATACGACGGCGTTCGCAAACCGTTCGATGCAGCTTGTGATGAAGAACATGGGGCACAACCTCCTTATTCTCCCCGAGGAGGTCGACGTCCGCTCGATCTACACGTGTTCAGACGACCAGGTCTTCTTCTCCGACGACATAACCCGACGCATGAGCAAGGCTCGCAACTTGTCATCCAGGTACTACGTATCCGTGCTGCAGGCGAAAGTGGAAGTCGAGCCCGTCGGCAGCGAAAACGAGACACCGGAAAAGCGCAACATGGTCCTCCCGTTGGCAGAATCCGAAGCCCGATTGGGACACGAATGTGCTCGCACGCTCCAGAAGGACATCGGCGAATCTGTACATATCCTGGGAGAAGAGTTCCGCGTTGTCGAGATCCTTCCGCCAAAGGCGACGCTAGACGACTGTCGGATCTACATCGGCCTGACGCGTTGCCAAGAGTTGTTGGGGAAAAAGGGCCAAATCAACTTCATTCTCGCCTTCCTTTGCCTTCACGGAGGATCGCTCGACGGTGCGTTGAGACTCCAGGAGCGGAGGCTGGCAGACATGTTTCCCGGCTTTCGCCAGATCAGCAGAATGGACGTCGCCCAGGGCAGACACCTTGCACGCATAACAACTCGGAAATCTCTGCACTATCTGCTCGGAATCGTCGCGGCTGCCACAGTCATTATCATTGCGGTGACAGGGTTGCAGGAAGTCAGCGACAGAAGGCATGAAACAGGCATCATGATTTCCATGGGAGTGTCCCACACCTACATCGTCAGCCTCTATCTTGTGAAGACATTGACGCTGGCCGTGACTGCGTCGGTCGTGGGATTTCTGCTCGGCTCGGCCTTAGCCGTGCAGTTCACGGCGCCGTTTCTCATAGTCAACACTAAACCAGTCACCGTCCTCTGGGACCAGTTGCCCGCCGCCGCGGCGTTGACCTGCGCGGTGGCGTTGGCGGCCGAAATCATCCCCATCATAAGGCTACTGTGCTTGGACCCGAATACGATCTTGGCCGAGCAGTGATCTCATGATTCAAGCGCACAACGTCGTCAAAACCTACTCCGGCACCGACGGGCCCGTGCACGCCCTCGATGGCGTCGATTTGTCGATCGAAGCCGGCGACTTCGTCGTCGTCCACGGTTCCAGTGGCAGCGGGAAAACAACACTGCTGCAAGCGATTGGAGGAATGCTTCGTCCCACGTCCGGCACCGTGGCGTTCCAGGGTGACGACATTTACTCGTTCTCTGCTGTCTGGCGCAGTCGATATCGCAAACGAAACGTGGGGTTCATCTTCCAAAAGTTCTTCCTATTGCCGTACCTGTCGGCCTTCGACAACATCCGCCTCTCGATGGCACTTCGTGGACATCGAGGCAATCACAAGCAAACGATTGTGGATGTGGCAACGCGTTTAGGAATGGCAGATCGACTCGGCCACCGGCCGTCACAGTTGAGCGTTGGAGAGCAGCAGCGAATAGCGGTGGCAAGAGCAATCGTGGGCGAGCCACAACTCATTTTGGCAGACGAACCCACGGGAAATCTAGACCGGGAGAACGCCGAGATATTTGCGCGTTTCCTGGCGGAGGAGAATCAACGCGGCCGTACGATTGTGCTGGTGACTCACGACGAAAGCCTACTTGATCTGGGGAATCGAACCGTACGGCTCCTTTCGGGCAAGATAGTCAACTTCCCACTACGATGAATTCCCCAGGCCGCTGAGCAGCAAGATCAGCGGGAAGACCAGCGCGAAATACACAACCAGTGTCAGAACATACGCTGCGGCGGCGACGTGGACATTCAGCTTGTACAGCCGCGTTAGAATCACCGCGCCGATACTCGCGGGCGTGAGCGCCAGGACCATGACGACGCCAAAGGACTCTTCCTTCATGCCCAGAGCCAAGACCACCCCGAGGCAAACAAGCGGCGTAATGACGAAACGAATCGCCAGTAAGTCGGAGACAGGTTTCAGATAACGGCGCATTTCTCCGAAGTCAAGCGACGCACCGATCGGCACCATGAACAACCATGCACTGACGTGGACCAGCGGATCGAACGCTTCGTCCAGGAATTCATGTCTTGGGGCGTCCAGCAGATTGAGTGTGATCCCCGCCGCAATTCCCAACAGCGGGAGTTGGTTCTTTCGAAACAACAGGTCGCGCAACGAGAAGGAAGGCCGCCGTCCTTGATCCAGACTGCGGTAGTGTCTGGCCAGAGTGAAGCCGAAGAAATAGAACACGAATGGCCCCGCCAGCATCACCCACCGTGCGGTAGCGTAGCCGCTCTGTCCATACAGAATCCAAACGCTGATGATTCCCACGACGCTGCGATTGGCGAAAGCGCTGGAGATCAGGTAACTGCCCCGGTCAGACGGATTGTCGAACTTGTGGCTGCGCCACCACCCCAATGCCAATGGCAACGCCTGCTGTACCAGTCCTATCGCAGGCAGCCATAGGTCCTGAACCCGCAGGTCTTTACTCCAAAATGCCAAGCAGGTGAGTACGGGTGTCAGGAAGTAGATATTGGCCCACATGACCCGGTCCAACCGAGCCTGGAGATGGGCCGTGGACGCCCTGGTCTCGGCATGTGTCAACGAGGAAGTTGCTGGAGACGTGCGTCGGACCAGCAGATAGCCAACTGCGATCGGGAGCAGCAGATCGAAGACAAATCGCAGGCCACGTTCGATCAGCACGTCTGAGAACATCTGTTCGCATCATCTTCCCGACGGTGATTATCAGGGCTTCGAGTGATAGGGACGGGACTAACGTCGCAATCTCAGACGGCGTCTCGCAGTATAGCGACCCGCTGCGATTGGAGACAGTGCTCCGCATTGATTCCGCATGGCACGGCGTTTGCCATGTGAGCTTCCAGATCCTCGCGCTACTGCTGCGTCCAAACCACAATATCGTCCCTCAGAGGTCGCTGGAGGCCGTACTTGTTAGGACTGCGTTTTTCGCTGAAATCGTTGCTCGGAGCGGTGACTTTCGTCGCCCTTGCTCTGGCATCGCTATTGCAGCCGTGGCGAAGCTGGTGCCCTTCGTTGGTGCTGACCGGCTTGCTGTCGCTGTTGCTGTTGTCGATTCCGTGCAGCATCTTTGCGCGCGAACGTACGCGAGCCTTCTACGTTGGCTTTGCCATCGTAGGCTGGGGCTACTTTCTTCTGGCCTTCGTCCCCTGGATCGAAATGACCGTCGGGCGTCAACTATTGGCTAATCCCATCGCGGAATCCATCTGCTTCGCCGCAACGGGCAGCCTGGGCGATTATCCACAGTTTCTCAAGGTGACGCACACGCTGTTCATGTTTGTCCTGGCCTACGTCGGAGGTCTGACGGCCAGCCGGTGCTATGTGATCAGCATGGAGCGATCCAGTTAACCTGTCGTTTTAGTCGACGCTCGTGTCGAATCGCTCGACGCCCATTGGGGGTTAAGCATGGATGACGCTCTGTCAGGACACTGCGTTTTCCGAGCGTTTCTAGGTATTCTCCAGTATGAGATGCTACGGCGCGAGATTTGCGTAAGCTGATGGCGTCGGCTGTCAGTGCGCGCTTGCATCGACAGAATTGGACAGACGAGCTTCAATAGGACAAATGACTAGCCGCGAAACGTGGCCTCATGAGCGGAGAGCAATTCACCAGGAGAACGATCATGACGAGGATCTGGCTTGTTTCATTGATTGCTGCGATCACGACTGTATCGGCCCTCGGTGCCGAGTCGCCCTCGCCTGCGGGAGCGGATGCGGATACCTTTGAGCGGACCGTATCGAAAGCGATTGGCTACTTGACAAGCAAGGGCCAAGCGGAAGATGGCTCCTACAGCAGCCACGCTGGAACGGGCGTCACATCCTTGGTAACGACGGCGTTGTTGCGTCATGGACGGACCATCCACGATCCAGCAGTGGCGACGAGCCTCAAGCTTATCGAATCATCTGTCCAACCCGACGGCGGAATCTACCAGACCGGCACGCTTTACCGCAACTACGAGACATGTCTGGCCATCCTATGCTTGAAGGAAGCCAACCAAGACGGTCGATACGACAAACTGATCCGACGAGCGGACGCGTTCGTCAAAGGGATTCAATGGGACGAGGCAGAGGGCAAGGATCCGTCGGACCCCGCGTATGGGGGCGGCGGTTACGGAAAACACAAGCGGCCGGATCTGTCAAACACCAGCTTTCTGGTCGACGCTTTGCGGGCTGCCGGAAATGATGCGGACAGCGAAGCGGTGCAGCGGGCCCTGGTCTTCATTTCCCGTTGCCAGAACCTTGAGACCGAACACAATACAACGCCGTTCGCCAGTAAGGAACCGGACGGAGGTTTCTACTACACGTGCGCGGCAGGCGGTTCGAGCCAAGCCGGAGAAACTCCCAACGGCGGCCTGCGCAGCTACGGTTCCATGACGTACGCCGGCCTGAAGAGCATGATCTACGCGGGTGTAGGCCCAGACGACCCCCGAGTCAAGGCGGCAGTCGACTGGGTGCGAAAGCACTACGACCTGAAATCGAATCCAGGCATGGGCAATGCCGGCCAATACTACTACTACCACACGTTTGCCAAGGCGCTGGCTGCGGTAGGCGAGGAGACCGTCGTGGACGAAGACGGCACCAAACACAACTGGCGGGCCGAACTGATCGCCGAATTGGCTTCCCGCCAACAGAAGGACGGAACGTGGGTCAACGAAAACGCGCGCTGGCTGGAGGGCGATCCCAACCTGGTCACGGGCTACGCACTGTTGGCACTAAGCTACTGCCGCTAGAAGCCCGCGATCGTTACGGCACGTGAGCGGCCTTACATCAACCGCAGATGGAACCGTCAGCGCATTCCCCATGTCCGATGATTAGGGACCACCAGATTCGGATTTCGCAAGCCTTGACGAACAGAGGGCGGCTGACCATGATGGTCCAACGATCCTCAGGTCCGAGGATTTGCCGCAGGGGCGGCGCGACGTCTGGATCACACACGACTCGGAGATGTATCGACTGAGCGTAACGTCGTATCGCCGCGAGTGGCCGCGTTACGCGAGTCGGCATCGTCACCTCAAGTGGCCAAAATGGTCTCGATCGTGCAGCAGTCGAAGCTGTGAGCACGTGGCGCGGCCGCCCCGCCCATCAGGCCGGAATGCCCCTGGCCGCCATCGAGTTGTTGCCTGTACGTTTTCGCCTCTGAAGCACCTGTGACATCGTTGATCTGTTGGTCTTGTACATCTCACCTCTTGCTGGAGGGCAATCCTGTGAAACGAACCGTTAACGCCGCTGCGACCCTCGCCGTTCTTACCGCCGTCACCAGCGCCGCTTTGGCACAACCGCCGGGCGGTCCACCGCGACGCGGTGCGGGACAGCCCAAGCCTGGACGATTCAACCCGCTGATTCGGCTGTTCGATGCAGACGAAGATGGAACGTTGTCCAAAGAAGAAATTGCCGGTGCAGCCGCGAAGCTGAAGGAGTTCGACAAGAACAAAGACGGCAATGTCAACGATGAAGAATTGCGCGGAGCCCTGCCGTTTGGTCGCGGCCGCGGATCCTTTGGTGGCGGCAGACCGCCGTTTGGTTCGGGCGGCCCAGGCCGAGGTCCCGGAAGTGTCGCTGCCAGCGACCTGCAAAAGGAACCTCTGGCCCAGGACGATGCTGAGAAGAAGATCCTGGCGGCGTTGGACCAGATGCAGCAAGGCGAGCGCTACCGCAATGTCTCCAACAACGATGGACGACTTTTGCGGTTGCTGGCCGAAACGATAGACGCAAAATGCGTCGTCGAGATTGGTACCTCGACGGGCGAATCCGCCACATGGCTCGCTCTTGCACTCCAATCCACGGGCGGCCATGTTTTCACACACGAAATCGACGCGGAACGAGCCAAAGTCGCGGAAGAGCACTTCAAGAAAGCAGGCGTCGAAGATCTGATTACCATTGTGATGGGCGACGCTCACGAAACCGTCAAGGGATACACAGACCCCAACAGTCCCCTGTTCATTGACACAGAGAGGAAAGAGTGTATTGACATCCTGTTCCTGGACGCCGACAAAGAAGGTTACATCGACTACCTGGACAAGCTGATGCCGCTTCTCCGACCCGGGGGGCTGGTAATCGCGCATAACATGAACACGCGGCAAGCGGATCTCAGATTCGTGAAGGCCATTACCGAGAATCCGCAACTTGAGACATTGATCCTCCTGAAGGAAGGAACTGGAGTCGGTGTAACACTGAAGAAGAGGTAGCCGTGAGGTCAAGGCAGCACACCTCGAAACACCGCCCGCGACGTCGGTTGCGCGGGCTGATGTTCCGCGTGGCTGCCGTGTTGCTGGGGCTTGTGCCGTTTGTCGCGGCGGAGGGAGTCTTCACGTTGCTCGACTGGGGGCGGCCGGACTATTCGGCCGATCCCTTCCTTGGCTTCCGTAGTGTGCGTCCGCTGTTTGTGCCAGGCGACGATGGAGCGCGTCTCGAAATCCCCAAGTCGCGGCAGGCATTTTTCTGCCCCGATTCGTTCCCCCAAGAGAAGCCACAGAGCGAATCTCGCATTTTTTGCCTGGGCGGGTCGACGGTTCAGGGTCGCCCTTTTGCCATTGAGACCTCGTTTACTACGTGGCTCGAACTGAGCCTCCAGGCGGCCGATCCGGCGCGCACCTGGGATGTCATCAACTGTGGCGGCGTGTCTTACGCAAGTTATCGTCTGGTACCGATTCTTGACGAGGTACTCCGATACAAGCCGGATCTGATCATTCTCTACACCGGACACAACGAGTTTCTGGAAGATCGCACGTACGGGCACATCAAGCGAATGCCGGACGTGTTGGCGACGCCGGGCAGTTTCCTGGCTCGAACGCGAACATATACCCTACTGCGCGAAGGCTGTATGCGGCTACGTTCCCGTCAGGAGCACACTCAGGACGGATTCCCCGTCCTCCGGACCGAAGTCGACGCCATGCTCGATTATCGTAACGGCTTGGCCGACTACCACCGCGACGAGCAGTGGCGCCGCGACACCATCGACCATTTCCACTACAATCTCCGTTGCATGGTGCATGTGGCCGACGAGGCGGGTGTGCCCGTGTTGCTGGTCAACCCGGTGAGCAAACTTCGCGACTGCGCTCCCTTCAAGTCGCAGCATCGAGATGGTTTGACGGCGGAAGAACTTGGGCAATGGGGTGCCTTAGTTGAGCGTGCCACGGAATCCCGAGAAACGGATCTCCAACGTACCGTTGAGTTGCTGGGCAGGGCGGCGGAGATCGACGATCAACATGCCGGCCTCCATTACGCGTTGGCGACTCATTACGATACGCTCAAAATGACCGATCAGGCGCGCGAGCACTTTGTGTTGGCCAAAGAGACAGACATTTGCCCCCTACGCATGTTGGAACCGATGCACGATGCGTTGAACGAGGTCGCCAGAGAAACCGGTACTCCTATGGTCGACGTTCGTCGGTCGTTCGAGAAGATCAGCCGCGACCATATCCCCGATGATCGGTATCTGTTGGACCACGTGCATCCGTCTATCCAAGGACACAAGCTCATCGCCGAGTGGCTAATGGATGAACTCGTCCGGCAAGGCATCGTTAATCCGGTCGACGGATGGAAGGAGGCTCGAGAGGAGTCATATAGCGACCACTTTGAATCCCTGGACGACCTGTATTTCTTCAAAGGCACGCAGCAACTCGAAAGCCTTCGTCACTGGACAAAGGGCAACGCTAACGGCGTCCCCGGAAAGACCCCCGCAACCCGCGCTGAGCCCTAGCCCCAATATCGTTCAATTCTCACGTGGGATAGGCATCTTGCCTGTCATGCTTGTACAACATCTTGGGATGCGGAGCAGTCGACTACCAGATTTGACAGGCTGGAAGCCTATCCCACGACGGATCTACCCAGAACTGAACGGTTTTGGCCCTAGCCCGCTGGCGTTCCAAAGAGACGCATCTCCAACTTCACACGATGCCAGCGGACGCGATTTCGCCGATCGCCGCGAGCGCAGCCTGGACATCCTCGTCGGTATTGAATGCTCCCAAGCTTAGGCGGACCGTACCGCCTCCGGGCGCGGTGCCTAAGGCTTGGTGCATCAACGGCGCGCAGTGAAGACCGGCTCGAACCTGGATCGAATACGCGGTATCGAGCATCATGGCAAGATCTTGCGGCTCGTGGCCGTCGACCGTGATGCCAACCACGCCCACACGCCCGTCCAATTCCTTGGGGCCGTGCAGCGTCACGCCGTCGATGGATTCGATCCCTTCCACGAGGGCACGCGTCAGAACCTGATCGTGACGGCGTACTTCCTGGATGCCACGTTCTGCGAGATATGCCACTCCGGCGCCCAACCCGAGAATCGCCGGCACATTGTGGTTGCCCGTTTCGTACTTGTCGGGCATCGTCGACGGCTGCTGATCGATCACGCTTTGCGTGCCCGTTCCGCCCTGACGCATGGGCCTAACCTGGTCCTCGATACCCGGCGCAACGTACAAGAAACCGATTCCAAGCGGCCCCATCAGCCCTTTGTGTCCCGGCCCGGCCAGTAGATCAGCACCGATTTCTCGGGCGTTGATGGGGATGTGGCCAACGGATTGGGCGGCATCCACCAAATAGCGCACATCGTGTTCGCGTGCCAAGCGACCGACCTCGTTCACCGGCTGCAGCGCGCCGGTCACATTCGATGCGTGGACCAGCGCGATCAGCCGCGTGTTTGGCCGAATTGCCGCGCGGATATCGTCCGGGTCTACGACACCTTCACGACCGCAACCGACGCGAGTCACTTGAACATCGGCTGTTTCTTCGAGGTATCGAAGCGGTCGCAGAACCGAATTGTGCTCCACAACGGAGGTGACCACATGATCGCCTTCGCGCAGGATTCCGTGCAGAGCAAGATTCAACGAATCCGTACAATTGCACGTGAAAACGACCCGTGACGGCTCTTCCGCACCCAGCAGTTCGGCCAGCTTTCTGCGGGCGTCGTTGATAAGTCGTTCGACTTCATTCGCTTCGCGATAAGCGCTCCGCCCGGCCGGCGCGCCAAGTTCTCGCAGATAGCGATCGATGATCGCGTAGACGGTCTCCGGCTTTGGCCAGCTTGTGGCTGCGTTGTCAAGGTAGATGCGTCGGTGTTCGGACATATAGGGGAATCTTGGACAAGTTTGCCGTTACACATAGCTCGTTTAACGGCAAATCAAAGGCGTCGGCGAATCCCGCACGCAGTCGCCTTCGGCTTGCCGTTAAACGACGTTATCCTCCGATTTGGTACATCGCTCGTTCCGGGCGAGTGAACTGGTACGTATCCGTCCCGTGCCCCGGCTTCTTGGCGGCAACGCAGTCTCGCGTCAGTTGCGCCAACCGGTCATCGCTACCGCCGCCGCGCATGGCGGCGCGAGCGTCCCACTCGACAGTCGAGAACAGACAGTTGCGCAACTGGCCCTCGGCGGTGATCCGCAGTCGGTTGCAGAGATCGCAAAACGGTTCGGATACCGAGTTGATGAACCCGATCTGTCCTGCTCCGTCGGCAAATCGAAACTCTTTCGCCGGCTGGGTGGGATCCGAACGGGCTGCGGGAACCAACGGTGCGACCGCGTCTTCGAGTCGAGCGCGGATTTCGTCGCCGGACAACACGTGCTCGTCCTGCCAGTTCTGCTCGGCATCCAGCGGCATGAATTCGATGAACCGCAGCTCCAAATCCTGCTCGCGCGCGAAGTGCGCGAGTGGCACGATTTCCTGTTCCGTGATGTCTCGAATTGCCACAGCGTTCAGTCGAATCCGTTTGAAATCGGCCCGCTTGGCCGCTTCGATACCAGCCAACACTCGGTCAAGGCCATCGCGACGTGCGATTCGCCGGAAAGTCTCTTCGCTCAGCCCGTCAAGGCTGATGTTCACGCGATCAAGACCGGCTTCCTTCAATGAACCAGCATGTTCAGTCAGAAACATGCCGTTGGTCGTCATCGCCAAGTCTTCGATGCCGGGAATTTGCGACAGAACCGAGACGAGTTTTGGCAATTCCGCCCGCACCAGCGGTTCGCCACCCGTGATGCGCAGTTTACTCACGCCCATCTTCGCGACCACTCGCACGAATCGCTCGATTTCCTCGAACGTCAGCAGCTCACTGCGCGGCTTGAATCGGACATTGTCGTGTGGCATGCAGTAGAAACAACGGATGTTGCAGCGATCTGTCACGCTGATCCGCAAGTTCGTGTGCACGCGGCCGTACGAGTCGATTATAGGACCGGAGATGGGCATAAGGATCGGATGGGTGAAAAGTCAAATAGTCAAGGTGTGAAATAGAGGAAACTCTCGTACATGTGAGGCCGTTCAGGTGGAAGCGTCCTCCATACCAGGATGCACCCACTCGCTGGTTCCATCCGACCAGTTTTCCTTTTTCCAAATCGGAACAACCTCTTTCAAGGTGTCAATGAGCCATTTACCGGCCTCAAAGGCATCGCCTCGATGGGGGCTGCTGACGGCGATCGCCACACTCGCCTCGCCCAGATCGAGTCGCCCGACCCGATGCACGATCGCGCAACGGATGATCGGCCAACGCTCGAGCGTTTGTGCTTCAAGTTCCGCCAGCTTCTTCTCGGCCATATCCCCGTAGCACTCGTAGTCTAGCGATTCCGTCCGTCGATCGCCTGTGAATTCGCGCGTGGTTCCGAGAAACAGGACGACCGCCCCGGCTCGGCTTGAGGCCACGTGCCCGAGAACGGCCGAATTGTCGATCGGATCGCTGGTGATTTGGATCATGGCCACTTGGCAAGGTTATCGTTGAGGCGCATAGTCCCCAGGTCACCGGAAACTGTCAGTAGGATGGGCATTCCTGCCCGTCGTCTTGGAGTCGGGCAGGAATGCCCAGCCTACAAGACACACGAGACGCGAGGCACTGGTAAACATTGTACAGTGGCCGTGGCTACTCGACGAGGTGCGAAACGCGGGCCAGGTTGGGAAAGGCGAAGGCGACCTCGCCCAGTTCGTGGGTGCTATATTGCGTTCCCGCTATCCGGGTCGAACAGGCGGCAACGCGCCATATTCATGTAGATGTCGACCGCCTCGCCGCTGTGGTACTGGTCCGATGTGGCGGCGCAGGCGCGAAGTTCGTACGGACCGCACTGCAAATGCAGTAGGGTCTCCGCGCCGAGCGGTTGAAACACAGCCGCTTCGGCTTGTAGGTGCTCCCATTCTCCGATGCGGTCCCTGCCGGTCAGACTGATGTCTTCCGGCCGGATTCCCATGGTCACTGTCTTTTTGGACCAGTTGGTATACCGGTCCAGACGTTCTGACGGCAGCTTCAACGTGAAGCCTGAAAGCTCAAGCCGGGCGTCCCCACCGGTCACGGTGAGCGTCCCCTCCAGGAAATTCATGGGAGGACTGCCGATGAAGCCGGCCACGAACTGATTGACCGGATGACGGTAGACGTCCATCGGTCGGCCAGTCTGCTGGATGCGTCCTTCGTTCATGACTACGATGCGATCGCCCATCGTCATCGCTTCCACTTGGTCGTGCGTTACGTGGATCACCGTGGCCGTCAGCCGCTGCTGCAGCCTGACCAGTTCGGCTCGCATCGCGACGCGCAGTTGAGCGTCCAAGTCGCTCAATGGTTCATCGAACAGAAACACGTCGGCATCCCGGACGATGGCGCGTCCTACGGCCACGCGTTGCCGCTGGCCACCCGATAGCTCCGCCGGCTTGCGGGACAACAGGTTCTCGATGCTCAAGAGCCCGGCTGCCTGCTGCACTCGCGAATCGATTTCCTCTTTGGAGCACCCGCGCATCCTGATCCCAAACGCCATGTTCTTGAAAACGTTCATGTGGGGATACAGTGCAAAGTGCTGAAACACCATCGCGACGTTGCGGTCTCGTGGCGCAACATGATTCACAACGCGATCGCCGATGCGCACGCGCCCGGATGTGACATCCTCTAAACCGGCGATCAAACGCAACGTCGTCGTCTTGCCGCAGCCCGATGGTCCAACCAGCACGCATAGTTCGTGGTCTTCCACGTGCAGGTCAATGGCGTCGACGGCAGTAACGTCGCCGTAGCACTTCGTCACGTTTTCGAGAGTGACCTGGGCCATACTGATGACATGCAGTCAAAGTGTAGAAACGGGCTACCTAATCGGCACGGGACCAGCCGACAAATCGTCGGAACTCGAGGTCCCGCTCGGCAAGCGGGACCTACTTGGAGTTCGAATCATCCAAGAGAGCTTCTACGGCTGCGTTCTTGCGTTCGTACTCTTTCGTTCTTTCGTCGCTCGGTTCGCGCACGGCCACCAGCAGGGCTTCCCAGGCTTCTTCGCGAGCCTTCGCGTATTCTCTCAGCTTCAGCACAAGTTGTTTCTGATCAGCCCGCACGTTGTTCATACGATCGAGTTCCCGTCTTGCCTCGCGCCATGGCTGCAGAACATCTGCATCCACAATCCCTGCAAACTCGTCCTCGGTGATTTCATTGTCTTTCCGACGCTGCCGCGCCGTCCCCAGCGTATCCAGTACTGACTTCTCGGTCGCGAGAAAATCCTCCAAACGTCTCAGAACGACATCCGGAGCATCCGGAGCATCCGGCGCGATGTGCAGTGCAACCAACACTCCAATCGCGGCGATGGCCGCCGTTGCCACATTCCGCAAGAAGCGACTGGTACCGGTCACACGGTCCAACGGATGGCTCATCAACACGCCGCACACGAATCCGGCCGCGAGGCCACCAATGTGTGCTGCGTTGTCGATCCACGTGATAGCAAAACCGAAAACGAGGTTGTATCCCAGGAATGCCAGGCCACTGTTGCGCAACTGGCCCAGAATGCTCTTTGGCACCGAGTCGCCGCGCAGCATGATGAAGCCCATCAGAGCGCCGAAGACGCCAAAAACCGCACCGGACGCGCCGGCGCTGAGTACATGAGGATTCCAATAGACGCTGGCCAAACTGCCAAACACGCCCGACACCACATATAGCACCAGGAAACCGACGTTGCCCACCAATCGTTCGACCAAGTGGCCTGCATCCCATAGCACCCACATGTTGAAGCCTAGGTGGATGATCCCCACGTGGACAAACATCGACGTGAACACGCGCCACCACTGATCGTCAAGCGTTTTGGGTCCAAAGTCGGCGCCCCATTTGATCAGTAGCTCGCCGCCGGGCGAAAGCAGTGTTCCGCTAGAAATCGCCATCAGCGCGAACACGACCACGTTTACCGCAACGATCGCCCGAGTGACCAGCACGCGCGGCGTCAACTCGAACAGCCGTCGGTGAAAGTCGATAATCGGCTGGTGCGGCGAACTGGCTTCTCGCACAGCCAATTCTGGACCAGTTTCGGTCGACAACTGCTTCGGCCCAGCATCCTCCAAACCGTCTCCGCCGTTGAACTCGTTCGGCGCGCTGCCGGCGTTGTTGGGGTAATCGAAGGGCGGATTCACTGTTTGGAACCTCCGCATAAGCCATCCAAGGTCTTTTGCACGGACGTTAACTCGACTTTCAGTTTCGCCAAGCTGTCGCGCTCTCGCTGGACGACATCGGCGGGAGCGCGTTCGACGAACTTGGCGTTGGCCAGTTTTTTCTCCTTGGCTTGGATCTGGCCGAGTACCTCGCGCTCGCGCTTTTCGAGGCGGGCTTTCTCTGCGTCGACATCGATGAAGCCGGTCAAGTCAACGAACACGTCGGCGCCAGAGATGTGCACCGTGGCATTTGTGGCTGGAGGTTCCGTCTGTTCGCCCCAAGCAACCGCCGCCGCGTTGGCCATGGATGCAAAGTAGGCCTCCATGGGCTGCAGCAGTTTCGCCGTGGCCTCGTTGCAGCGGACACTGAATTCGATCGGACTTCTCGGTGGGATGTTCTGCCGGCTGCGGATCTCCCGCAGGGCGCCAAGCACGGCCTGGAATTCGGCGAACCGCGCCTCGATTTCTTCGTCCCGCCGACTGCCATCGGCCTCCGGCCACGACGCCTTCATGATGGTTTCACTAGCCATCTGCGGCTCCAGGCCGCGTTCGGGCGCCGCCCTGCCGAGCAGTTGCCAGACCTCCTCGGTAATGAACGGTATGATCGGGTGCAGCAACCGCAACAATGTGTCCAACGTATGCGCCAGCACGCGTTGAGCGACGACACGCGTGGCGTCGTCCGACAGGCGGTTCTTCAGCATTTCGACGAAGAAACTGCAGAATTCGTCCCAGGCAAAGTCATACAGCGTGCGGGCAGCGTCCGAATAGCGATATGCATCCAACGCCTCCGTAACCTGGCCGGTCACTGTAGCCAACCGGCTGAGGATCCAGCGGTCTTCCACGGACATCGCATCGTCCTCGACCGTCCCTGACGTGTAGCCGTTCAGGTTCATCAATGCGAAGCGCGAAGCGTTCCACAGTTTGTTGCCGAAATTCCGCGCCACCTCGAATCGTTCGCTTACAACCGGACCGCGAGGCAAAGCCAGGTCAGCCTCGGCTGTCGCCCACTGCGTCGAAAATTCTCTCTTGCATTTGGGGCACTTGATTTTCGGCAGTATTCGATTCTTTTTCGTCTGCTTGACCAGCCCTCCGCATTTGTCCTCAGCTTCTTCCTCCTTGGATTTCTCTTTCGGAGACTTCTCCTTCGAAGGGTCGTCGTAGGGACATTCGAAGTGCACCGGCATGCGAACGTCTTGCACGTCGCCGGTCAAAAACGCCATAGCAAACCGCAACGCGTCTGCGCCGAACTTGTCGATCACATCCAGCGGGTCGATTCCGTTGCCCTTGGATTTGGACATCGTCTCGCCGTCCCCGTCCAGAATCTTCGGGTGGACGAACACTTCGTGGAACGGGATTTCCCCGACGTTGTTCAGACCGGAGAGGACCATGCGAGCGACCCAAAGGGTGATAATGTCGCGACTGGTTATGAGAGTGCTGGTCGGATAGTAACACTCCAATTCAGGTGTCTTCTCCGGCCAACCAAGCGTCGAATGGGGCCAGAGCGCGGAACTGAACCACGTGTCCAGAACGTCCTCTTCCCGCGCGTAACCGAGTTGCTCGAAACGGGCTTCCGCTTCCACAGTTCCTTCGTTGATACACACGTGCAGTCTGGCGTACACGGAATCTTCATCCTCCGGGTCGAAATCGGTGTTGATCTCGACCTGATAGGGCAGTTTTGCCGCCGCGATGTCGGGGTCTTTCTTCAATTCGTCCAGGAACTGATCGTGTTCAGCCTCGTCCTTGCATGGTTTCGACCAGATGGGAATCTGGTGTCCCCACCAAAGCTGACGACTGACGGGCCAATCCCGCTTCTCGTCCAGCCAATCGAGGTAACCCTTGGCGTAGCGCGGAGGGGCGATCTTGACTCGGCCGTCCTTCACCGCATCCATTGCAGACTGGGCAAGCTGGCCCATTCTGACGAACCATTGATCGGCCAGATACGGTTCGATCGGCGTCTTGCCGCGATCGGAATGGGCCAGATCGATCAAACGGTCTTCGACTTCGCCCAGGAGCCCTTGGGCTTCCAGGTCAGCGACAACCTGCTCCCGCGCCTCCATGACCGTCATATCTCGATACTTGCCCGCGTTACGGTTAAGTGTGCCGTCGGGCTTCAGGATGTTGATCATCGGCAAGTCTTGCCGCAGCCCAACCTCATAGTCGTTCGGATCGTGTGCCGGCGTGATCTTGACGCAACCGCTTCCCATCTCGGGTTTTGCCCACTCGTCCGCGATCAACGGAATCTCGCGTTCCATCAGCGGCAGCAGCAACATGCGCCCATCGTTCGCCATGTCGCGAAGTTGGTCGAGTTGCGGTAGCATGGTTTCGCGGCGTTGGCGAACATTGTCCAGACTGCTCTGGATGTCATCCTTTTCTTTGGCGGAAGCTGTCGCCAGTTTGTCCAACAGCTTGGCATCCAGTCTGTCCAAGGCCGCCGCCGGATTGGGATGCACGGCGACGGCTGTGTCGCCTAACATAGTCTCGGGCCGCGTTGTTGCGATGGTCACGTGCGCCGGTTCGCCGGGCTTCGGATCGATGACAGGGTATCGGAAATGCCAGAAATGGCCTTTCACTTCTTTGTGAAACACCTCGTCGTCGGACACGGCGGTCTGCAAGAATGGATCCCAGTTGACCAGTTTCTTGCCGTGATAGATCAGCCCTTTCTTGAACAGATCGAAAAACGTGGTGCGAACGGCGCGAGCGCAGATAGGGTCGAGCGTGAAACGCGTGCGCGGCCAATCGCAGCTACAGCCCATTTGCTTCAACTGGCTCAGGATCCGAGCCTCGTACTGGTCTTTCCATTCCCAGATTCGCTCGACCAGCTTCTCCCGGCCAAGATCGTGGCGAGTGACTCCTTGCTCTTCGCGAAGACGCTTCTCGACGACCGCTTGGGTCGCGATGCCGGCATGGTCGGTACCGGGCATCCACAGGGTGTTGAATCCTTGCATACGCTTCATGCGAATCAGAATGTCCTGAAGCGTGTTGTTCAGCGCATGCCCCAGGTGCAAAGCCCCCGTCACGTTTGGCGGAGGGATGACGATGGTAAACGGCTTGCCGTCCGAGTCGGGCTGGGCGTCAAAACAGCCTTTCTCTTCCCACCACGCGTAGATTCGCGATTGAGCTTCCGCATAGTCAAATCGATTCGGCAGTGATTCCGATGTAAACGTCTGCGACATCTTTGTGTAATCCTGACCTACTGAATCTCGTCCTTGTACAGTTTGTATTCAATGGCATCGACCAGAGCCAGCCAGCTTGCCTCGATGATGTTTTCGCTGACCCCAACCGTGCCCCAAACGTCGTGGTCGTCGGCACTTTCGACAAAAACGCGGATTCTGGCGGCTGTTCCCGCCTCGGAGTTTACCACGCGCACCTTGTAGTCCACCAGATGCATTTTCCACAGGCTCGGGTAGGTGCCGTTTAACGCCTTTCGCAAAGCGGCGTCCAAGGCATTGACCGGGCCGTCGCCCTCGGCCACCTCGTGGCGGACTTCATCTTTGACTCGCAGCTTCACAGTCCCTTCGGTTACGATTTCGCGATCGCGTTCCGCACCCACTTCGACATGATACTTGATTCGTTCGAAATGAGGTGTGAAAGTGCCCGCACACCGCTTGACCAGCAAATCGAACGACGCCTCGGCCGCTTCGAACTGATAGCCGCGATTCTCCAGCTTGACCACCTCGTTCAAGATCTTGTCCATCAATTTGCGGTCGCTCTGGATGTTGTGCCTGGTAGTCAAAGCCACGATGTTCGAACGGCCCGATAACTCGCTGACAAGGATTCTCCGTTCGTTGCCGACATGTGCCGGATCAATGTGTTCGTATGTTTCGGCCGCACGGCTGACGGCATGTACGTGCATCCCGCCCTTGTGGGCAAAGGCGCTGTGACCGACAAAAGGCTGACTGCCACGAAGAGTCAGATTCGCGGTCTCGTATACGTATCGTGACAATTCCGTCAAGTGTTCGAGGCTGCGACCGGCCAAGACCTGATAACCCGTTTTCTTCAGTGCGAGGTTGCTGATCACGGATACCAAGTCGACATTTCCACAACGCTCGCCAATGCCGTTGATCGTCCCCTGCACTTGTTGAGCACCGGCATCGACCGCAGCCAGCGTATTGGCCACGGCCAGTTCGCAATCGTTGTGGCAATGGACGCCGACCGACGCGGATAGCGGCTCCAGACACTGGCAAGCCTGACGTGTGATCTCGGCGATCTCCTCGGGCAAAGTGCCGCCGTTCGTGTCACAGAGGATGACGACCGTTGCGCCGGCTCCGGCCGCCGCCTTGATGGTCTCGGCAGCGAATTCGGGATTGGCTTTCCAACCATCGAAGAAGTGCTCGGCATCGTAGAAGACATCGCGCCCGGCTTCCCGCAGAAAGCCGACGCTGTCGGCAATCATCGCCAAATTCTCTTCCGGCGACACCTGCAGCACCTCGTCCACGTGGAAGTCCCATGTCTTGCCCACCAGCGTGCAGACAGGAGCTTCTGTCTCCAACAGCGCCTTCATGCCTGGATCTTCGGACGCTTGAATGCCCTTGCGCCGAGTCATCCCGAACGCGCAGATCTTCGTGCGTTGCAGATTCAGATCGCGGACACGCCGGAAATACTCGGCGTCCTTTTCGTTGGACAGCGGGTATCCGCCTTCGACATAGTCAACGCCGATTTCATCCAGCCGCTGTGTGATTTGCAGTTTATCGTGTAGCGAAAGAGAGACACCTTCGCTCTGAGTCCCGTCACGCAGCGTCGTGTCGTAGATCTGGATGGAACGCATGGTATACCCCTCCGTAGGTCCCGCTTGCCGAGCGGGACCAACAAAAAACCCTGAGGTCCTTTTCGGGCCTCAGGGTTTCAATTGTCGCTCGTGTTGATGAATGTCCCCGTTAGGCCCCCATTTAGCCTATTCGAATAATCACGATGCCGACGCCAACTATACCGACGCTGGGCGGAGTCAAAATGTTGGGAGAACCGATAGGCATTGCACCAACCTTCCTTAAAGCCGATAGCTTATGAAAAATACGTTGAACCGTCCGCATTGTCAAGCGGGCGTTTCACCCGATCGTACGGGAGATATCTACTCGCCCGTGGTACAACCCCCGTATCATCGGCCCGCCGGAACGACAGGCACATCAGTAGTCGATCGACGAGTCGCTGGCCCCGCGATTCTGTTGGCGACGCAGTTCGTCCATCATGAAGCTGATCGCTCTTGCGTAGTGGCGAACCGCTTCGGAGTAGTCTCCGGAACCCGCGGCTTTGGCGGCGCCGCGCCGATATTCCACAAGTCGACTCCATTCGATGTCCCAGTTGGACTCCTGGGCGGCGTCGCGCAACTCGTCCAATACGCCGGAAAGCGTCTCCATGAACTCATCGCCGCCCTTGCAGATCGCATGGGCGTGTGGCCCGTTTCCAAGTCGATCGTCGCTGCTGGCCGAGTTGTCCGGCTTTGAGCGCCCACGAAACAGAAGAACCACGCCGACTATTGCCGCAACAAGACCGGCCAATGCCGACACGATCGCCGGTCCCTGCTGATCGGCAATCGACAGTACGAGAGCCAGGAACAAACAGACTCCGCCTACGACCCATGACGCCAAGCTGCCGGTCGGCAGGCCGCGTTTGCGCGCCGACGTAGTCGGTGCTCTGCCGTTTCCGTCGTCCGCCATGCCGGGGCCGGCTATTTTTGCGATGATCACCGTAATGTTGTCGGGGCCGCCGCGCAGCATGGCCAAGTCGACCAAAACACTTACCGCCTCGTCCGGCGGCAGACTGGCCAGAATCTCGGCAAGCTCGTAGTCGTCCACTTGCCCGGTCAACCCATCGCTGCATAGCAGGAAGGTGTCTCCCACCTCCAGCGGATAGAAACCCTCCAGATCGATATCGACGTCCGGGTTGGGCCCTAACGACCGAGTGATAACATTCTTGGGCACGGCCTTCGCCAGATCGGAATCCTCCGGCAACCGGCCAATGTTGCGCAGTTCCCACTGCAGGCTATGGTCAAAGGTCAGTTGGTCCAAGCGTTTGCCCCGCAGGCGGTAGACGCGGCTATCGCCGACATGGCCCATCACCGCACCTTGCGGCAGCACGACCAGCGCGCTGGCCGTTGTGCCCATGTTGTGAAAGTCCGGATTCGCTTGGCCACGGCGGTGGATCTCGCTGTTCGTCTCCGCCATCGAACGCCGAAGCGCCTCGTGTGGGGGAAGATCACGATAGTGGCCGTAAAGATGGGAGATTCCGTCGACCGCTAGCTTGCTAGCCAATTCACCGGCTGCGTGGGCCCCCATGCCGTCGGCCACGATAAACAAGTGACCGCGTTCTTTCCACGACTGTTCGTCCTGGGCGAGTACAACAGCGTGGGAGTCCTGGTTGTTAGCTCGCCGCATCCCCACGTCGGTGCGAGCGACATGTTGCAGAGATTCGACGAACTCTCGTGTCGACTTGGCCATTTTGCGCTATCTTAGGGAACGCCGGTTCGTTGCGCCAACTCGTCAACTTTCGGGGGGGACAAACCCAAGGGCCCCATCCCATACTTCTATTGTAGCATCGACTACCCCCGAGAGGATAGGCAATAGACGCTTTCAGTCCAACTCACCACTTCACGAATTCGATCTGGCCCCGTTGGAATCGTCGCACTATACTTCCACGGCTCGTCCCAGAAACGCGTAAGTATTGTCGTCTTGGGTTCCACGCCAACTCCAATCTTCTCAATTTGCGCGGCATATTCTCGTGTCAAAGCCATCTTCGTCGACCAAGACGGCTCGAACCGGCCGTCTCCTGCTGCTGCTGGCGTTATTGGCCATCACGGCCGCCCCGGGGTGTGTCCGGCGACGGATGACCGTTCGCAGCAATCCGCCGGGCGCCGTCGTTTTCGTCGACGACCAGGAAATCGGCACGACTCCCGTTTCCTCCGACTTCACCTACTATGGCACGCGGAAAATCCAGTTGATCAAGGACGGATATGAAACGTTGACCGTCAAGCAGACGTTTTCCCCCCCCTGGTACGAGATTCCGCCGCTGGATTTCATCAGCGAGAACCTCTGGCCGTTTGAGCTTCGTAACGAGAATCTCGTGAACTTCCAGATGCAACCCCAGCAGATCCTGCCGACCGACCAATTGCTGGAACGGGCCGAAGGACTGCGAACCGGCGCACAACTCGGATACGCGGTGCCATTGCCCAACGCACCACGCACCCCCCAACCCGTCTCGCCATTGCCCCCGCCAACGCTATCCGTGCCCGGGCCGCCGTACGACATGCCGAGCAACTCTGGGCAATAGACGGGCGGTGGCGGCCAAGGGCCTTGGTAGCCGGATTCGCAAGAATTCGGGCGTTTCCGGCCACATCCAGAAGTCTTGCGACTTCAGCTTCAACCGAGTGCCCCTGTTTTCCCGCATAGAGGTCCTCAGCGGCGTTGCCCGGACCCCACACGCACATTATTGACGACCACTCTGCCGATGACTCTGTTCCGGCGCGGTCAGGTAGCCCCAGTCTAGCGCCTCATCCTGTCGATACTCCTTGCCCAACGTCAATGCAGTGATAGCTTTGGCCATCTCGTACCCGAGATAGAAAGCATGTGACTGATCGAGTTTCCGCGGCTCGGTCGCCATAAGACAATCGAACAGCGCAAACGGATCGACGTCCTCCAAGTGCATGTCGCTGCCAACCAGATGCAGGACACCGTCATCGGCAAAAATGCGACAATTGTGGTCCTTGATCAGTCCGGCCAATTGGTCCAGGAACTCGGGAGCATACGAGTGCAGTTTCGGGTCACGCAGGGTCACCAGCCGAGGATCGACGTGTTTGGGAGGCACGCCGTACTCGACGGCGTATCGAACCATCCGTCGCGCAAGATCACACTCGCGAACACTGGACCGAGCCCAATTGATCACCTGCGTCGTCAAAACGCTACGAATTCCCAGTTCCTGGCAGATGCCCAGCAGCAGCACGTTGACGCCAGCCGAATCCGCGTCGGTCAGTTCGGTAAGGTTGCCAATGCCCATCATCAATTCCGCGTCCGGGAATCGACCGCGAGCCTCGATGTAGCGTCCCAGGCTGGCTGCGAAGCCGCAACCGATCGGTTCCAGGATGGGATCGATGCGAACGGGGACCTTTGCGCGATCCATCGTCTGGATCGTGTCTTCGAGGCCGGTCATGGTGGAGGGATCGTCGGGAATCACAACCACCTCGCATCCCCAGTCTCGCGCCGCGTCTCGATTCGTCGAATTGACCGACAATACCAGTTCTGCGCCGGCCTGAACGGCCGGTTCGATCTCGGCCGGGTTCAGACTGTCGATCGACACTCGATGGCCGTCATCCCGGAGCGCCTTGACGCAGTCGGCAACCCCACTCCACGCATCGCCCGGCTCGCAGCCTACGTCGATCACGTCTGCACCATCGGCGGCCAACTGGTTGGCCAACCGTCGCACATCGTCCAATGCGAGCCGCGGCGCATGGTTGATTTCGGCAAGAATCTGAATGTCGTACGCGCCATACTCGTGGCCGGGCGCGTTGCCCTGCCCGAAGAAGTCCGATAACTCGCGAAGATCCTTGGGGCCACGGTCGACCGAGGCTGTTACTGCGGAGCGTACCGGCTCCAAATCGCCCTCACAGTAGCCGGGCAATAGAATTCGAGTGGCGTTGCTGGGCGGCGCAATGTGCCGACCGATCCACTTCGGCGTCATCAAAGCGGCAACGGTGATCGGCATGACGCCCACCGAGTACTCGAAGCCGACCTGGGCGGCCAGGGGCTCCAGCACGGCACGGAGAGCTTGCTCGGCGAGCCGGCCAGTGACGAAGTGGATGTGTCCTTCGCCCATGTGCCGCGAGCCTCCTCGACTGTAGGATTGCCGTGCGGGAATACCGATCTAGCTCCGCCTCGACTGCCGCTGCTGATAACGGTCCCAGATCGCATCCATGGCCGGGGCCGCACGCAGGGGCAGTTTGATGTCCACCAAGTGAGACACCTCGCTCGTTCCCGGGTTGATTTCGACGGTGGGCCTGCCCATTCGTTTTGCCAACGCGACCGGCTCGGCGATGTAGGGGAACACGCTGGTCGTGCCGATCGTGAACACGAGATCGAATCCTTCCTCGATCTCACCATACAACAATTCGACTTTCACCATGGGCAGCATCTCGCCAAACAGCACCACATCGGGCCGCACGATCGAATTGCAGCGCGGGCACATCGGTGGAATCTGGATTTCGCTGTAGTCGGTCACGGTCTCCCGAAAGTCGCAGGCCGTGCACATGAATTCATGCAAATCGCCGTGTATATCGACGACGTTCCGCGAGCCGGCCGCTCGGTGAAAACCATCGACGTTTTGCGTCAGGACCCATACCCTGTCGAAATGCCTTTCCATTTCCGCCGCAACCTCGTGGGCACGGTTGTAGGTCGCCCCGTGACATGCATTGGCGACTTGTGCCAGATACTTCCATGTGAGTTCCGGCGCTGCGCGCATCGTACTGCCCGACAGAAGATCTTCGATCGGCATACCCTCTTCCGTGGTGTTCACGTTATACAATCCGCCGATGCCTCGATAAGTTGGCAGCCCTGAATCCGCCGAGATGCCAGCGCCGGTGATCAGCAGCAAGCTGTCACAGTCTTCCAGGCGGTCAACGACGCGATCGATTTCGCGAGTGTGTTTGTCGATTTCGTCCATATCCGGCTCAGCAGGAGCTTCGCCCTCCCGATTCTCACACATCCACACTTAGTTCGTAAATACGTCTCTCGCCAGGTCATAGCCCACAGTGAAGATGGCGGCGTCGACCAGCAGGTGGCTCAGCCACGGACCAAACAGCGATCCGCTTCGCTCGTACAACCATGCCCAGAAGACGCCTCCCACGGCCACGGCCAACGAGAATAGATATGTCCAAGGCGAGACCCAGCCGAAGAACGTCGCCATCAGAATGACGTGATGGGCCATGAACGCAAGACTGGAAACCACGATAGCCGTCCAACTCGACACACGCTCCCTCAATCGCTTAAACACGAACCAGCGCCAGTAATACTCCTCGAGCGCCGAATGGCATAGCGCGTAAAACACTCCCAGCGCCGCGTATTTCCAGATCGTATCGAGCCCCAATCCCCGCACTTTGTCTTGAATCGGACCAGCCGGCCCATCGAATACGCCGTTCGGCTTGAGGGCCAAATGATAGAGCAAGAAAATGGCGGCCAACACAAACGCTCCGAAGACGACTCCCGCCACTGCGCCACCGCGGTCGGGTCGCCTCCAAACGAGCTTCTCGCGTAGCACTACGAATACCCAGACGACGGGAAGCGCGAACTGGATACCCTTGCCGATCGCGGCGGTTGTCTGCTGCAACCACGAAGGGTAGCCGACCAGGAGCACGAAGTAGATCCACGTCACGACCGTCGGAAAGACCATCGCGAAGACCAGCACGCCCCAGTGAGTTGGACGACGCTCAGTCATGGTGTTCGATCATTGTGGCTTCTTGCGACCGCGTCGTTTTCCCCGAGACCCGCCGCCCGAGGACTTGGATCGGGTCTCTTTGTTGGCCGAGATCACGATGCCGATCGCCTCCTCCCATGTTGGGATCTTGCGATGCTTGAGCTTCGCCGCCTCGGCCTTGTCTTCATCGTTGGACGAATCCTCTCGTGGACCCTGGTGGTTTTCTGCTGGCCCCTCTTCAGCGGTGGGTGTCCTGGCTTCGGCTCCGGATTCCTCCGCGGTTTCACCCCGGTCCTTGCGCGATGGCCGTCGCCGTCGCCGGCGCTTTCGTCGCTTGGTACGCTTTTCATCCGAGTCTTGCTCGGCTTCAGCCTCGACCTCCCCATCCTGCTCTGTACCGGCGGCAGATGGAGCCTCCGAGGCATCTTCGTCAATCGGCGGTTCCTCATCTTCAGCCTCTGGCGGCGCGATCGGCTCGTCCGAGTCGTCTTCAGCCGTTTCTGCTTCCGCTTCCTCGAAAACCGCGTCCAGCACTCCGGGGACCTCCAGGGACAGGCCAGGATCCTCGAACAGCGGCATGTCACGGTCCTTCTCGGGCGGCTTCTGACGCTGCGAATGATCCTCTTGGGTAGGGGTTTGCGATTCAATGCCCGGCAACTCCAAAGCATCGACGCCCCAGGCATCGGACTGACCAAAGTCGATTTGGATTTTCGGCGCGGGCTGTTCTGCGTCATCCGCCTCTTGGTCCGGCTCAGGCTCAGTAGTCTGTTCCTGACCCGACTCCGTTTCCTGCTCCTGCACTGGCTCTGGTTGCGGCTCCGGTTCGGGGTCCGGCTCCGATTCGGGGTCTGGTTCAGGCTCTGGCAGTTCGATTCCCAGTTCGCCCGCCAAATTCCACCAATGGTTTGTGGCCGCCGGCGCTTCCGACGCTGATGCTTCCGACGCCGGAGCGGGGTCGGGTTCCTCGCACGGCACTTCTGGGGGTGCAGTGTCCGCCGGCTCCTCGGCGACGGTGTCAACGACCTCCAGCTCCTCGGGTGGGGGCTCGAGTTCAGTCCGCGGTTCCGGTTCGATTGGCTCGTCCGGGACTTCCGCCCCGATCTGATCGGCCAATTCTCTCCAATGGTCCCTGGATGACGAATCGTTCATGTGTGCGACAAATCAGTCTCGGCGTCGAAACTGCTCCCAGCAAACGGGTGGATCGAAAAAAGAAACGCTAAGCCTGTTGAGTATACCGCGTCCCCAGGTGCCCGTAAAGAATCGGATATCCCGCACGTGATTGGATCGAAAGGTTGACTGCGACGTTGCATGCCGTTCTAATGGCCTGCTGACGCACAAACGGTGTGTTATGTATTCGATTTCTGCCCCAGACACGAGGGTTGAGTCGGGGCCATTGTCAGCTTCGAAGATTCAACGTTGGGAGGCCTGTTCATGAAAATGGCTGCGAAGGTTGGTATGTGGTCGGTAGCTGCCTGTTTTCTCTTGGGGACAATGTGGATTACCGCCGAAACGGCACAAGCGCGCATGGAGTACTGCAAGGCCTTCATCGTGAAATACGATAAGGTGAAAGAGGCCAAGACTGCCAAGTGCGCGATCTGTCATCCAAGCAAGGCCAAGAAAGAACGCAATGACTACGGCCAAACGCTGGGCAAGATACTAGCCGTAAAGAAGGAAAAAGACAAAGCCAAGATCGAGGCGGCTTTGAAGAAGACGGAAGCCTCGAAGAGTTCCGTCGAGGGCAAGACCTTTGGCGACCTGCTGAAGGATGGGAAGCTGCCTGGCGCAAAGAAGAAGGAGGAATAGCGGGTCGGCCGATATTAGATTTCTGGAAGAATGGAGACGCGGGCGTCGCGGCGTCCGCGTCTTTTTCTTGGCCGCGTTACGCCTTCCTACCCAGCATCCGATCCAGCGCGTCGGAGGTCTGGTACACAAGCGCTTCGGGGAAGTGCTCGAAAGGGTGGAAATACTCGAACGTCAGGTACCCGCGATACCCCACCTTGTCCAAGGCTTCGATCACGGCTGGCCAGTTCGTCGTGCCGTCCAGAAGCGTGCGGAACGTGTTCAGGTTGAACTCCTGCGTGCGTTTGTCCCACTCCTTGAAGTGGATATTCCTGATCCGCTTGCCAAGGATCGGAACCCAGTGTTCGGGGAACTGGTACTGCATGATGTTACCCGTATCGAAGTGGATCTGCACCTGCGGGCTGTCGAAACTGTCAACGAACTCGACCATCTCTTGCGGGCTGTACAAATAGCCGCTGACGAAAATGTTCTCGATGTTCAGGTAAACGCCCGCCTTCTTCGCCTCCGGCAACAGTTGCCGGACGGCCTCACGGGCACGCCGGTCGCAGACGTCGTTTGGCACAGGGTCAAAGTCGTCGATCCACCCGGCGTAGACGGCGCCGGGCACGACCAGCAAGTTTTCGGTTCCCAGCAGGCGCGCGGCCTGGATCATCTGCTGTGCAAGTGCCATCCCCCGATTTCGTCGATCCGGATCGTTGTGCGTCAGGCTATAAGGCCAGTACAGGAACGAGCATACGCCGCTGATCGCGATTCCCACATCGCGCGCCAGTTTGCCGATGGCCTGAATCTCCGCCGAGGAGGATTCGGCCGAGAATTCGCCCTCCAGCGCAAAGTTGACCTCGACGCCGTCGAATCCCGCCTCCTTGCACAATTCGAAGCACTCCTTCAGCGACATCTTGTCGGGATAGGGAAGCGCCCACAGATTGATCGATTTCTTCATGTCGCAGCGACGAGTCGGCGGCGGCTTCAGTCTGTTCTCTTGCGTTTCTTCCGCGACCGTCTCGTCTGCCGCCAGACCCTGCCGGCTCAAGAAGGCCGCGCCGAACGCCGCCGTATACGCCAGCAACTCTCGCCGTCCCAAAGCCCCGCAGGCTCCGTCTTGTTTCGGTTTGTCAGTCATAGCGTCTCCCGGTTTCATTTGCGCAGGCACGCCGGGACCTATTTTTCAGAGGGAGATCTCGTCGGCGGCGATCACCACAATCTCGTCGCCCGCGCAGAATTCGTAGTCAGTCGGATTCACCAGCATCTGGTCATCGGCAGTGTGTACCGATACGAGCACAGCGTCTTCGTTCCTTTTCAGTTCGAGAAACACATCCAGATACGACGCGCCGACCCAGCGCTCGGGAAGGGGGATACGGTAGAATTGGCTTCCCTTTTGATAGGTCAACAACTCGGTGAAGACGTCCATCAATCCGCGGTTCATGGCCGCTTGGGCCAACAGGTAGGCACCGTATTCACCACTGACCACGTAGTCGTTCACTTGGCCCATAGTCAAGTGAGAACCGTAGGACCGATTCAGCAGTTCGGCGCATGTGTAGACCGCGGGATTGAGCTTCTCGACCGTCAGTGCGGCCAGAACTGTGCGCGCGTCTGCGTCCTGCTCGGTCCGTCCCCCCGACGTATCCGCCATGATAATGCACCGGGATGCGTGGTGAATGCCCACGTGCTCTAACGCCGGCACCCGGGTGAAATCGTCGTTGTAGAACAAGACGTTGGATTCGATTTCCTGCGGCAACGCGGGTGGATCGTGGTCATATTGCGCAATCACCACGATTGGCGTCTTGTCTCCCACTGCCGAAGCGCGGAATTCCTTTACGATGATTTCCGCCTTGCTGTTCCAGCCACAGATGACCACGTGGTTCCTCAGTTCGTTCCAATTCACCTTCACCCCCTCCGACTGTAGTCGCTCGACCATGAAAGCGGAGACCGTACCGGTCAACATGGCGAAAATCGTCAAACTCATGAACATCACGAATACGGCGACGATTTTTCCGCCGATCGTGCGCGGCGGCCCCGGTATCGGCTCTCCGGCAAACAGCGAATAGACGCTGAACCAGACGGAATCCTCCAGATCGAATTTCTCGCCTTCACCGGCTGTTACGCCGCCACGGCGTCCCTCGAACAACACCATGGCACCCGAAGCGAAGATGATCGTCAGCGCCAGTAGGCAACACACGACGATGTATTCCATCGCTCCGCGCCGCAGGATGTAAGGAAAATGGCTTGCCAAACGCGAGACGGCGCCGAACATGCGCAACACCCGGACCAGTCGCAGAAGACGAACTGCCCGTATGCCTCGAAACACGCGAAACAGCGGCAACACAGCGATGATGTCCAGCCAATACCCTCGAAAAAAACGCCGTTTCGACGAAGCTGCCAGGTAGCGCAAGGTCAGTTCAATAACGAAGACAACGGTGATGATCTCATTCGCTAGTATCAGAGCAGGGGGCGCCGCTATGTCCTGCTGGCTACCGGTCGACTCGGCCCAGGTGAACTCCAGAAGCGTCAACACCACGGAAATGACGACCAGAACACCGACGGACAGTTCCGTCCACACGCTGGCGAAGAAACGCGTGAGTTTGACCTGCCAACCCCGCGGCAGATTCGCAGTGGTGCCGAACGGTTCCTCGATCATCACGACTTCAACAATTCGTGCAAATGGAATTGGAACTTACCCAATTTCCCGCCGTAGTTGCCCGCCCCGATGGCGATCACGTCATCGGCGGCCGCTGCCCGGATGGAAGCCGTCATGGCCTCGGCAACGGCCTTCTCGCTGATTCCGTCGATCACTACCTCGTAGGCGCAGTTCGCATCCGGGTGCAACTTGGACTCGACGCGGCCCCGCAATGTGGGACAAAACGCGTCGGCCGTCGATGCCGGCAGGCCCTTGTACCGTGAACCCACTTTGCTGCCGCTTCGAGCCACGCCTCCCGGAAACGGCGCGATCGCGCCAGCCACGCCAGCCAGCGCCTCGACGGCGCGCCGTGCAGCCGCCAAACCCGCCGTTTGTGCCTGAGTCTGAATGATGATGTTGCCACCGCCAACGCCCTTGCCGATACCCAAGTCCTCCTGGACCAGAAACTCGCCGTCCATCACTGGAATCCGCCAGTAACGTTTTCCATCCAGCAACTTGCTTTTCTGAAAACCATCCCCGAAATACCGAAGGTGTTTTCCCAACGGCACACGCGACTCGGCATCCGGCAGTCCGTCGAAAACCGCCGTGGTCGGGCAAGTCATCACGCACTGCCCAATTCGTGCAGGCAAGCACTTGGCGAGGGCCTCCCGCGAGAAACCGAATACCAGCACAAATGCGCCGGGGCGACCGTCGGGGGTATCATCGGCAGACAGTGCTCGCTCCAATCCCGCCTCGGCGTCGCAGGCAATGACCGACGAACCGTATCCCGTCACCTCGCGCACAGCCGCTTCCAGCCAGTATTCGTCGTGGGCCGTAATCAGCAGGCGCGCGCACCTCATGCCGAAAGCTTCGGCATACGTGTCCTGGATGAAACTCGCTCCCAGATGCAACATCACACCTCGGTATTACCACGCCGCCCCGCGTTAGGTCGTAGCCCCGAATCCTCAAGTCACCTTTCTGGGATCGGGGCTACCAGCCTGCAACCATATTGGATTCGATTACTCTGCGCGCGTCATCCAGGTCCGTACCCGTTTCGTGCATGTAGAGTCGAATCGCATGCACCTTGTCGCCTGCTGCTTTGGAAAGACAATCCCGCGCCACACCGCACGGATCGAAGTCCTCCACCAGCCCTAACGCGCCCTTGGAAATGACCCACGTGTCGCGAGGGCGTTTCGTCAAACGAATTACCTGGTCGTTCGGATAGGCATCGTGGACGGCACCGCTGGCCGACTTCTCGTCGTTCGCCCACGTGATGATGATGTGTGCGTTCGTTTCAACCTCGAACAAAGGCATATCGCGCTCCTTCTTGGGCTTACTTCAGCATCTCGGTCGCTTACTAAGCATCTCAGCCGGGCTCGGTTTTTGCAATACACGCAGCCTGCGGAAATCGCGCCCCGTTGCTTGCCCCTACGAACGTTACTTCTGAATTCTGCAGCAAGCTTTCCCTGGATTCGCTGGCCGCGCAGAACCCTACCTATTTTACCCGGCTTTCCTTCGTTTTTCTAATTGCCTAACAGGCTGATTCCGGAGCCTCCGATACGAGCACTACTGAGGCACGCAGTCCGTCTCGTTTTCGCAGACCTCACAGATTAGCCGTAATGGCAAGGTGGCCACCACTTTCCACACACTACGTCAGGAGGATGTAACCCATGACACGTTCTGTTCTCTCTCTTGCGATCCTGCTCGCCGCGCTTTCGGGCTCACTGCTACAGACAAAGGCCGTCAGAAGCGATACGGGCGACGATCCGCAAGCGACGGAATCGCAGGACAACGGATGCTGTCCCGCGATGCGCGACCCCCTCTATGAAGAGGAATACGGATACTACTACGAGGGGCGCGGTTGTGATCCCCCCCAGAATACCCCAAAGTGCGACGAACCAGAAGAGAACGTCGCGTCGGATCAGACGGGAGTCGAAACAGAATCGACAAGCGAAGTTGACGCGGAAGAATATGCCAACGAGGACGTGGACTATTGGTACGACAGCGAGACGGGTGAATACTACGACCACGACTTCGCAGATGAAAACACAACGGAGGAGATGCCCATCGAGGATACAGCCGAGACGGTTGCGGAACAGGAAGACCCGTTCGCTGACCCGGCCGACGACGAGGCATCCATCCTGATCGAAGACGCGTCGATCGCGGCGACCGAGGAGGAGTTGGCCGCTCAGGACGAAATGCAGCACGCCTACGAAGAGATGTACGACTATGACGACGAAGACGCCTACGACTACTACGGATATGGTGAATCGTCGGCCGAGGAGAAAGTCGAAGAGACCACTGAGTCTATTGCGACCGAGGAATCCGAGGAAGTCTACGACTACTATTGCGACGAAAGCTACTGGGAAGAAGAAGAGGACTCTCACTTTGAAGAGGAGTCGATAGAGCTTGTCGAGGAGACTCCCGAGTCGTCAACCGACGAGAGCGTTGACGACTTCGACTACGGTTACGAATACGGGGAGCTGTATGAAGAGGAGTACGCGAAAAGCATGGAGCAGGTCGCCGAGGAAACCGCCGACGAGGAGGTGACCGAAGAGAGCGACGAGTTCGACTATGGATACGAGTACTGGGACGAGTACGAATACGGTGAAGACGTGGAACAGATCGCCGATGATAGCGAACAAGTCGCCGAGGAAACCCCCGTCGAGGAGGTTACCGAAGAGAGTGACGAGTTCGACTATGGCGACGAGTACTGGGATGAGTACGACTACTACTACGAAGACGCGGTAGAGGCCGAAATCGTCGAAAACACCGAAGACGGAGAATTGGGCGCCGACGCAGAATTGGAATGCTGGATCGAAGCGGACCTCGAAGAACTGACGGTCGCTTCCCAGCAACAAGAGCAATCCGACAACGATCGCGAGGCCATTTTGTCCTTGGCTCGCACCCTGGATCGAGCCGGAACGGCGCTGCAGGCCCTCTCGCGTCACCTGACCGAACTGGCGGACGCCGAAGTCGCCGAACTACCAACCTCGGACGAAACGATCCAGCGATAGCGGGACCGTATCACTCCGATCGATCGTCCGTTCCGACAACGCCCCGAGCGGGAGCACTCATGCTTTCGCCCGGGGCTTTTCGTTTGCCTCCACTCTGGCCCTTGTGCTGTCGAGTAGGCGTAGGGCCGATTCCGCCGGCCAATCAGACGACGATCAAGCGCCGGACGGTAGGAACCGGCCGTACTCGATTACCCGACTATCAGAATTCACTGAAAGCGCGTCAACACGATGTTGCGATAACCGCCTGTCGTGTACCAGGTGGCAAAGCCAAACGGCGGCATCGTCTCCATTTCCCAGCGAAGGTCGATTTTGCGGTCTTTCGTCTCGACGTCGACGATTTTCTCTTTGTCGACCCAGGCCTCGATTTTCTCTTTGGTCACGCGCAAACGAACCTTGTACCATTGGTTCCGTTTGAAGTCGATCACGCCGGTCGTTTCGTTTTCGTCGGCCGAGTAGCCGTCGAGGCACGACAGGCCGGTGATGCTGCCGCCCCAACCGCCGAGGATCAGGCTGCAGTGGGTCTTGCCCACCGGAAAGGTCGTTCCGCAGAAGAAGTCGTCCCCCTTGATGCGTCTGGCTTCAAAGGAAACCTCGTAGTCGACGGTGGGAAAGTCACCCTTCCACGAGACGCCGGTCATCGCTCGCCCTTCGTGCAGGATCAACTCGCCAGCCTTGACCTCGACCTTGCCATGATCCTCGAAATCGATCTTGTCGAGGATCTTCCAGCCCTTCAGCGTCTTGCCGTCGAACAGTTTGGTGACTTTCTGCGGCTTCTTTGCGCCGCCCTTCGGGGCCGGTTTTTCAGCACATACACCCGTCAGACTAATGGACGCTACGCCAACAATCACGAGAATAGCGATCTTTTTCATCAGGACTTCCTCCCATCTCAATAAGTACTCGTGTGTCGTCGGTAGGATGGGCATTCCTGCCCATCTGGTTAGGGTCGGGCAGGAATGCCCAACCCACAAAACGAATCAACAACGTTCTACCGATATCGCGACTTCTCGGCACCTTGCCACATGTCGGGGTTAGGCCCGAGCGACTGCTTCAAAGCCGCCGTGGCTTCGTTCAGTTCGCTGACTGCATCGTCCGGCAACGGATTATCGAAACTGTATGCATTCTGCGCCACTTGCTCTGGCGAAGTGGCCCCCGCGATCACGCAGGATATGCCCGGTTGCTGCAAACACCAGGCAAGCGCCACGTCGGCCATCGTCCGCTCCAGCCGCCCGCACACGTCGGCGATAGCTGCCAAAGCGCGGAAAGTCTCCTCTTCACATCCCGGTTCGCCATGCCGAGTCAGCGCACGCTGGCTGCCGAAATGCCGCGAACGAGCGCGACCTTCCGGCACGTCGTCGGCCGACTCGTACTTGCCGGCCAACATACCGTGCATCAACGGGCTGTAGACCAGGATGCCTATGTCGTTGTCGAGACAGCACGGAAGGATTTCGTGCTCGATCGCCCGCCACAGCAAGTTGTAAGGCAGTTGGTCGGTCACAGGTGGTTCAGGTTGGCTGAAATCGCCCAAGTCGCCCACACCGGCGTTGCACACGCCAATGTGGCGAATTTTGCCTTGCTGCTTCAACTTCAGCATCGCATCCCACGAATCGGCCGCCGGCGTTTCGCGGCTGGTCCAGTGCGTCTGGTACAGGTCGATGTAGTCGGTCCCCAGTCGCTCCAAGGACTCTTCGCAACAGCGAGGTATCTCGCCGGGCTTCATCGCGTTGGGAGAGACTTTCGAGCCGATCACTACCTGATCTCGTTTACCCGACAACACCTTGCCGACCAGTTTCTCGCTTTCGCCGTCACCGTAGACGGCTGCGGTATCGAAGAAGTTGACACCTGCGTCCAAAGCGGCGTGCATGGCCGCGATCGACTGGTCATGATCCCGGTCGCCCCAATGGAAATCGCTGGTTATCCCCCAGCAACCGAAGCAGAAACGCGAAACGACAAGATCCGTATTGGGCAGTTCAACTGTTTTCATCCAGCGTGTTCTCCTAACGTGGGGCACGTTTCCAACGTGCCCACAACCGAACAGGCACGTTGGAAACGTGCCCCACGAAGGCCGAATACTTCATTCGCTCATCGGCTTCAATTCCACGTCGCCCCAGGCGAACCGTGACATTTCCGACGAAGAACCGCTCTCGGCCGCCAACGACAGCACCTCGATGCCTTTGACATCGACCTCGAACTGTTGGGCGGCGCCGAAGCCCGTTTGAGGCTCAGATTCCCACAACAGATTGCCGTCGCCGTAAATCCGGAATACCGCCGAAGGCTTCTTTCCGTCAGTTCCCGCGTCGTCAGCGGCGTCGCTGATCCCCGCCGTACCGCGCAGCGTCGCGGGCTTGCCGTCCAATATGTAGCCTACCCGCGACTCGCCCTCGTCTTCATCCGGCTGGGCCCAGATCACGGACTCGCACTTCTGGCCCGAGAACGAAACCGAACCACGAGCATCACCACCATTCGCGTTTATGCCGACACGTTCAAACGCCTGCGGCAACGATTGGACATTCTCACTTGCTGGCTTCTCCGGCTTCTCCTTTTTTGCCGGCGGCGTGCTGTCGCCGACCGTTTCGTCAGCCGGCGGAATCGTATCCTCCTCACCCATTTCGTCGTCTGGCGGCATTGTGGTGTCCTCGACCGCTTCGTCGTCTGGCGGCGTCACATCGGCCGGTTTTGCGACCGGATCCGCCTTCGACACGATTGTGGGTTTGAGCTTCTCCGCAATGCTTTCGACGCCGGTTCGATCCGGTTCTTCTTCCGGAGCCACGTCTGTCGCTTTGGCCGTCGAATCAACGTCCGTTGTCAACGGGGGCTCGGTCACTGACTCGTCCGTATCCTCCTGGGTTTCCACTGGTTCGTTTTGGGCGGTCGTCACGGCATTCTGGGCGGTTGTCACCGAATTCGGTGACGTCGGACGGCCTACATTGCTGACAGGCACGGCAAAGTAAAAGATGAACACACCGCCCACCAGCAGCGCAGCCAACAACACCACGACAACAGTGAATACGGCAGCCACTACGATCGTGGAGCCACCGCCATCGCCGCGCGAGTGAGGAGTCTTTTCGTTCATACTCAGACCACATGTGTGTGAGAGTTATGGCGTCGCCGGTTCACAGTGTCCGGTAGCAGAAGTCGCAAGACTTCTGCTACCGAACTCTGGCGAGTCCGGCTACAGGCATTTCTGAGTGGCGGCGGCATGGCATCAATAGGACCATGATACCAGATCATCCGCGACCCTGTCTTTCCCTTGTCAGGCCAATTGTGATAAAAAGGCCCGTCATGTTTGGACTACTGAACGTCAACAAACCGCAAGGCAGGACTTCGCGAGACGTGGTGAACATGGTGCAGCGCATGCTGCGTCGCGTGAAGGTCGGACACGCCGGTACTCTGGACCCGCTGGCAACGGGCGTCCTGGTCGTTTGCGTTGGGCCTGCGACGCGTCTGGTGGAATACGTCCAGCGGATGCGCAAGGAATACTCGGCGACATTCCTCCTGGGCAAGACAAGCGATACGGAAGATATCGAAGGCGAAGTGACGGAACTGACCGATCCGCCCTGCCCCAGCCGTTCCGCGATCGAAGCTGCGCTGCCTGCGTTCATCGGCGAAATCGAGCAGAGGCCGCCGGCGTACTCGGCGCTAAAAGTCGGTGGCCGACGCGCGTACGACCTGGCTCGCAAAGGCAAGCAGGTTGACTTGCAGCCGCGCAAGATCACGGTTCACGATATCGAACTACTGCGATACGAATACCCGGAATTGAAACTGCAGATCACCTGCGGTTCCGGTACGTACATTCGGTCGCTGGGGCGCGATCTGGCCGAGAAACTGGGTACCGGCGCGGTGATGTCCGCCCTCGAGCGCACGGCGATTGGCGGCTTCCACGTCCAAAACGCCGTCGACCCGGACGGACTGTCCCCCGAGAATGCCGACGACTTTCTGCTTGCGCCGCGATACGCCGTTTCTGAGTTGCCTGCCGTGGAACTGACTTCGGACGAAATCCACCGTATCGGCAACGGTATCCCGATTGACGACCGTTGGCACGTTCAGGGCCGTGAGATTGCGTCATTCGCAGAATGTGGACGTCTGGTAGCGATCCTGGCACCGCACGGCGGGAGCCGGTTGCGTCCCGCCCGCAATTTCCCAAACGTCGGCACCGACTAGATCGCTCCCGGCCCAGTCTCCGTTCCGCCGATCTGGATTGCCTGCTCCATCGGCAGCACAAAGATCTTGCCGTCGCCGATATTGCCTTCCGAGCCCGTGCGAGCCACGCTGATGATCGTCTCGACGGTTCGTTCCAGAAAATCGTCGTTAACGGCGATCTCCAACGCGATCTTTCGCAACAGATGAGTCTTATACTCGACGCCGCGATACGTCTCTGTCTGTCCCTTCTGACGTCCAAAACCCTGCGCGTCGCACACCGTCATGCGTTCGACGCCGATTCGCTGCAGGGCCGCTCGCAGCGGTTCCAGCTTCGGCGGTTGAATTATCGCAACGATCAACTTCACGGAACGTTCTCCCAAACAAGGCACTTGATGGGTCTGGGTGAGCAGAAACAGGATACCATGACCAACGCGACGTGCAAGCCGCACAGCTCAGTCACCCAGTGAACTGGCCACGTCGGTGCGGTAGGCCGACATGGCCGGGAGAAAGCCGCACAGAATGGCCAAGACAATCAAGGCCGGGATCAAAAGAAGTTCGGTTGAGACCACGTCGAAGAACCCGATAGCCACTCCGGTGCGTTGTTGAATAAATGGGCTTGCCAGTCCATTCAAGGCGTGCGCGGCGATCCATCCCAACACTCCGCCACCCAGAGCCAGACACACCGATTCCAACAAAATGATCGACATCACGGTGCCGCGTCCTGCCCCCAGAGCGCGCATCACCGCAATCTCGTGACGGCGTTCGCTCATCGAATTGTAGATGCTGACCAGGATGCTCACGCCGGATACGACACAGATAATCGCCGTCAACGCCAGTAGCGTCGTCTGAATCGGAGTGACGATGATGTCGAACAGACTGTATACCTCTTTCACTGGCAGGACAGCCTGAGCGTCAGGGCTCTCTTCAATCGTGTTCTCCATTCTCTGCGTGACGAAGATGTCCGACGTCCGCACCAGGATCGCGGTAACCTCGCGTTCTGCCATTGGCAGCGGATCGGCCTCCCTGGGGCGGCCGTCTACCGCCTCGTTCCCCTCCGCGGTCTTGGCATGCCCGTTCAGGAGATAGAAACCTTCCATATTCACAAAGACCGCCCGGTCGTTGGGCGTGCCGGTGGGTTTCAGGATACCGACCACCTTGAAAGACTCTTCCGAATGGAGCGTTCCGATCTCAGGGTCAGGGTCGCTACATCTGGAATTGATCAAGTCACCAAGCTTCACCTCCAGTTCACGGGCTGCCACCGAGCCCACGACTGCTTCGAAGAAACCGTTTTCTTGGCTTCGATGTTTGAAGTTTCGCCCCCCTTTCTCGTATTCGAACTTCCTGTCCCCCCTCGACCCAAACACCAACTTGTCAAGGAAATCGGGCGTCGTCCCCACCACGCGAAACCGGCCGTAGTAATCGCCCAGGCAAATTGGAATCGCCAGCGCAACCGTATTGCCAAATCTGCCGTCGCGGTCAAGTTCGATGTCGCCTGGATCCGCGTCTTGTTGCCTGCGACGCTCGGCCGTCAGGAATTCCAGGTAGTATTCATACGGCAAGTTCTCGACGGGCTGGCTCAGATAGTAGACCGTGTTCAACGTCAACTGAAGCTTGCCGCCTTTGGCGCCCACGATCATGTTGTAGCCAAAGCTGGCATTGCTGCGAAAAGACTCCGACACCACCCCGTGAATCGAAAGCACCCCCACGACCAGCATCACACCCAGGGCCATCGAAAGGGTCGTGAGCAGCGATGCCACGCCGCGTTGTTGGATGCTTCGCCACGCAATCTTGAACAGGTTCATTTGCCCTTGCCTGCCTGGTTGATTTCCTGCAGTCGGTCCACGCGGTCGAACTGTTCGGCCACTTCTCCCGAATGTGTCACCATCAATAACGCGGTCTCTTCTTCGCGGCACGTTTCACGGATCAACTCGACGATCTGCTCTTGATGCGCGCGGTCCACGTTGGCCGTTGGCTCGTCGGCCAGGATCAACGCCGGACGGTTGGCCAGTGCCCGGGCGACGGCCACACGCTGCTGTTCGCCCACAGACATCGCACTCGGTTTGTGACTCGCTCGATGAGTCAAACCGACTCGGTCCAGCAAATGCTTCGCTCGCCCCGTGTGCTTGCGGCCACGAGCAAAGGTCATCCCCAGCAGCACGTTTTCCAGCGCCGAGAAGCCGGGCAGAAGATTGAATGTCTGAAACACATAGCCGATCTTCGCCGCCCGCAAACGATCTCGGCCGGCTTCGGAAAGTCGCACGACATCGACTCCGTCCAGCAGGATCGCACCCGAGTCGACCCGCCTGATGCCGGCGATCACATGCAACAACGTCGTCTTTCCGCAGCCGCTTTCACCGACAAGCACCATCTGTTCGCAACGGCCGAGTTTGAAGTGAGGGATATCAAGTATCGGCAGATTGTCCCCGTTCGGTTCGGTGAACGATTTCTTAACGTTGTTTAGCTGCAGTAGCACGACGTGCAATCCGTTTCTCTGGGTTCGGGCGAGTTAGTGATCGACATCAGCTTACCGAGATGATGGCGAAAGGCAAAGTGCGCGGGCTACGCATTCACATCACCGTGGCGGGATCCAGCGCAGTGATGACAGACATTCGTTTTCTACGTGCGCAGAGCATGAGGGTTCGTGTCTTTTTGCATAACGATTGCAAAACGACATTTTGGCATTTGCGAGTGCAATGCCAGTTTGACTGCGGTGTTTCTTCCGATATCGGCCATTTTGACGCACTTCCTCCTGCTGAACTGGTCCTGCGCGTACCCCCTCTTGTCGAACGGCGCGGGCGTCGCGGGGATCGTTGGGTTGTCATCAACACAAACCGTTATATCACAACGCATTACGACCCAAGGCGGTTTCATCCTCGGCCACCAAAACCCTTTTGGCACGCCTCTTGCATATTCAGAAAAACGACAGTTGCGATCAACTGTTCGCCGGGTTCTGCGTGAGGCGTACGCTCCCAAATCCGGCAAAGTCAAACAGTCCAATTTCGGAGAGGAGGGATAAGCGATGTTAGCAACACGTTGGCGACCGTTTGGTAATGTGTGGTCGGAAATGGGCCGACTGCAGAACGAGATGAATCGGGTGTTTGGCAAGGGTGGCGACGGCGGCCAGTCGTTCGCCAGAGCGTACCCCGCGCTGAACATCTGGGAAGACAAAGACAAGTTGTACGTCGAAGCGGAGCTGCCGGGTCTGAGCATGGACGATCTGGAGATCTTCATCGAGAACAACTTGTTGACCATCAAGGGCGAGCGCAAGACGCCCGAACTGGAGGACGTTACTTGGCATCGTCAGGAGTGCGGCTACGGCACGTTTAGCCGGACCTTCGAACTGCCGGATGACGTGGACGCCGAAAAGGTGGAAGCCAGCCTGCGGAACGGCATTTTGCTAATCGAATTGCCAAGGCGCGAGGAAGTGAAGCCGCGACGAATCGAAGTCAAGGCTGACTGACGTGCCGAAGGATCGGCGAAGAATCGCAGAAGCTAGGAGCCCGGCATCTTCCATGAAGCCGGGCTCTTCCTTTGGTTCTTCACGGAATTTCAGGGGCGACTCGTGGGCGAGCCACGGAGGAAAGTAGGCCGGCAACAAGGAGCCTCCGGCGACGCAGTTCCGGCAGACTGTCGGCTGACATGTATTGTCCTGCCGGAACTGCGCAGGCTTGGTCCGGCCTACGTCCAGCGGTAGATCCTCCCCCGGAATTCCGCGAAGGACTTCTCTCTTGCACGCGCAGCGCGTGACAGCCATTACGTTTCCTTCTTCCGAACTGAGGAATCGTCTGATACGATTTCCCTGTCATTCGGACCGCGCCCCGCGCCACCGTAACGACGCTGGGGGAAACGGCTCACTGCTCCATTTCGACTATGCCGTCACTCAGAACACATGGCTATTGCCATATTCGGGATTCTGCTTGGTGCGATATCGCTGCTGCTCGATTCGGGCAACAGGTTGTTCGGCTCGTATCGCCGCTCGTTCTTGGGAGCCACGATCAGGGTCGCTTTCGTCGTCCTCATGGTCACGGCCCTGCTATCCCCGTTGGCTTGGTTTGCCATTGATCCCGTCTCCAAGTTCGGCCGGATGGTCGTTTGCATCTTCGGCGCACTCGGCGCCGTCGTGTTTCTTCACTTTCTGTTTCCGTACAGGTGGGGAATCAAGCGGGTGCGCTTTACCGAGTCGTCCATTTCGACACGTGCTCTCTCGCCGCGATTTGTTCTCCGCGAGCAAGTTCTCGAAACGCCCGCGCTCCCGGACGATGCAGGCGAACTTGTGATTCTGGTTATCTCCGATTTGCACTGCAACAGCCGCAACAAACTGGCCGCGATCCGTCAAGCCCTCCAGAAACTTGACGACTCCAAATTCGATTTGGTGTTCGCGCTGGGTGATTTTGGCGAGAACGCATCTGTATTGCCCGAGGTGGTCGCCGCTTTGGGGCAGATGCGCGGGCGACTTGGCACATATTGTGTCCGCGGGAACCACGACTACGAGAAGGGCCGAGAGCATCTGCTGGCGGAGCTCACTGCAAAACACGGAATGGTTCTGCTATCTAACGAGACGGTGTCGATCCAAGAGACAGGGACCGAGTTCATGGGCCTCGACTACCCTTGGACGAACGCATCGGCCACCAACCCCGCATCCAACGCTTTCACCATCGTCCTTACGCACACACCGGACAACATCCGCAGGCTCGGGGCACTCGCGGTAGATATTGCTTTTGCAGGACACACGCACGGCGGCAAGTTTCGACTGCCTTTCGTCGGATCGTTTCTCCTGCCGTCCAAGTACGGTCGCTTTTTGGATGCGGGGTGGTTTACCTCGGGCAACGTTCTCATGTACGTGACGCCCGGCATTGGCTATTTTCCTGGACTGTTTGGCAGGCCGGCTGAGTTCTTCAAGCTAACTCTCCGGGGAAAGGTAGGTCCCGCTTGCCGAGCGGGACTTTGAATTGCCGAAGTCTGTCACCACCTCCAGGTCCCGCTCGGCAAGCGGGACCTACTTGTTCAGCAGCCTCCTGCGGCTTCCCGATAACGACTTTGGCTGCGGCTCCGCCGCTCCGGGCCCTTGCACCCCTGCGTCCACTAGGCCATGCTCGCGTCTACATGCCTCGGACAATCAGAATGACAGCAAACACTGCCATATGAACGTGTTGCCAAGGCCCTCGATGTCCTCCCAGACTTTCTTTGCCAGGTCCTTGTCGCCCGTTATCTCCGGCAATTCCTTCAGCTTCTCCTCCCAAGGAACGCATATGCCCGGTTTGATCCTTGGCTCGGGACGATCGGCCATACCGTAGCCGTCGGTGCGCACGTCTGGTGCCGGCTGGGCCGGCGTGACCGCGCCGCCGCTTGAACCGCTCGAATAGACACCAAACTCGCGAGTCGTATCGGTCATGACCTTCAGGTTCTCGATGCTCGTATCGTTCTGCATGATGGCGGCGGCGTCCATGATGTAACCGCCATCCTGAGCAACGCCTTCAATCACCTTCTTGCAGAATTCGCGGACCTCGTCGGGCGTGCCGTAGCTGAGCATGCGATTCGGGATGCCTCCGCTGAGGCAGAACTTATGGCCTATCTTCTTGTGCACGTCGAAGATGTCGTCCTGATCGACGTGATAGACGACACTCTGGTCCGGCAACTCCAGAAAGCTCTCCAAATGCGCGTTCCAGTTGCCCTCGGCGTAGAACAACGTCTGGTGGCCGTTGGCCCAAAGCTCCTGGATGATCGGCTTCAATGTCGGCCAGTAGTGCGAATGAAACTGCTTCATGTTGACAAACGGCACGCAGCCCCGGTGCATCCAGAACCCGATCGGCACCTGGTTCGACGGATCCGCAGTGGTCAGGGCAACGTGCGCAAGATGCGGCATCAGCGCTTCGCAAGCCGCCAGCACCTTGTCCGGCTGGGTGTGCATATCCATTGTCAGGCCGATATAACCGCGCAATTTGTCGGCAATGATATCGAACGGCGCTTTGAATATGCCCGCGATCGCCGATACGGTTCCCGTCTCTGTGCGCAGTGCTTGGACCTGCCCTCCCAGTGCGTAGAAGTACTGCAGCATCGCCATCGCACCCTTGACCAGCGCCAGGTTGTGGCGATAGGAGTTAGGTTCGCCGATGGCGTTCAGGTCGGACGACACGCGCGGAAGCCAGACGTTGTACAGAAAGCCCGTTGGATCTTCGATCAACTGGTCATACTCGTCTTCCTTCATGAAGGCGTCATCTTCGCTCGGCTCGCGGTACTGAAAGCCTACGTCCGGGTCAATGTGGATGCCGGGGATTGCGTAGTAGTCCAGGTTCAACGCCTGCGCCAGACCGGTCCACACGTAGACCATGTTGGCCACGACGGCGTCCCAGTCGAAATCCGCCGCGCACTTACGTGCAGCGATCAATGCGTTTTCGTAGTCATGTGTGACTTCCTGGCAAGTGTAACCGGCGTACACGGCGGTCGTCTCGGCGACGAAAGGCCGAATTGGCACCATGTCCGGTTTTTCGTTACGCATCGCCGTGACGTAACGGTTCAGCCTTTCGGCATACAGTTTCTCGGTGTTTTCCTTCTGGTTTTCATCGGCCGCCACAGTCCACCTCCGCCTGCGTTCAAGTGAAGTATTGTGTAGGGGCGTTCCCCGCCTTTCATTGCCGGATTAGTATGAGGGTTTCGGCGGCGAATGTCCACCGTCGGTCGGTGGCACGCGCAGACTTGGCCCACCCTGCACCGCAAAGGTTCACATTCGCGCACCGTGCGCGCATTTCCGTAGCATGGGCCCCCGGCCCGTGGCGGCCAACACGGGCCGGGGGCCCATGCTACCTTTGGTCCCGGCTGGACGCCGCGCTGCGAAGACTACGCCTCCGTGACTTCGAATCCCAAATCCTCGATCATCCTGTAGTCTGCTTCGGGCGTCTGGCCTTTGGTCGTCAGGTAGTCGCCCACGAAGATGGAATTTGCCGCGTACAGACCTAGTGCTTGCAGGCTCCCGAGATGCAGTTCGCGGCCGGCCGCGATGCGGATTTCTCGATCGGGATTGGCAAATCGGAACAACGCCAGAACTTTCAGGCAGTAACGAGGGTTCAGGCGTTCCACTCCTTCCAGCCGTGTACCTTCGATTGTGTTCAAAAAGTTGAGTGGGATCGATTCGACCTTCTCCTCGCGCAACTCGAAGGCCATGCGCACCACGTCGACGGCCTCTTCGCCCATACCGACGATTCCGCCGGAGCATATTTCCATACCGGCGTCGCGCACCGTTCGCAGCGTGTCGATTCGGTCCTGATAGGCGTGTGTCGTGCAGATTTCGCCGTAGAAGTCGGGGCTGGTGTTGAGATTGTGGTTTACACGATCGACACCGGACGCTTTCAGTCGATCCGCCTGCTCCTGTGTGAGCAGCCCCAAACTGGCACAGACTTTCAGGTCGTACCTGGCTTTGATCTCCGGCACGATCTGTTCGACCTCTCGCATTTCGCGCTCGCTGGGCCCGCGAGCAGAGATGACGATGCAGTACGTCCTGGCATTCCGTTCGTGCGCGATGCGCGCACCGTCCAGCAGTTTCTCGCGTTCCAGGATCTTGTACTTGGGAATGCCGGCCTTCGAGACTTTGGACTGCGAGCAGTACGAACAATCCTCGGGGCACAAGCCGCTCTTGGCGTTGATCAGGAAATACAGTTGGACCGTCTTGCCGAAGTAGTGTCGCCGAATGCGAAACGCACCGGACATGACGTCCAGCAATTCGTCGTCAGGAGAAGCAAGAATCGCCAAGCCTTCGTCGGTCGTGATTTCGTGACCGTCAAGCACTCGTTGGGCTAGTTCGTGCCAGTAGGACATGGTGTGCAGACGGGGTTGATCTAGTAGGTCCCGGCTGCCGGACGGGACCTGCAGCTTGGACCAACCTGAAGCCGCTTCGAGGTCCCGTCCGGCAGCCGGGACCTACTACTGGTTCGCCAGTGCTCGACGGTATTAGAGCAGCACAACGCCCTTCTTCAGGATCAGATTCGCGTAGATTGCCGTCTCGCTGGTTGCCACCACCGCGTAAGCTCTCTTTGCCTGCTCGTAGAAAGCGAATCGTTCGACCTGCTTCAACTCGACCGGTTTTCCTTCGCTGGCTTCGAGCAGTTGGCTGAACTGACTCCAGATCGGCGGGCTGGGATCGTCGCCCGGAACCGGTTGCATAACGAAGGCTGCTGCGTCCACATACTGATCGAGCGGATAGAAACGAGCGATCGCTTCCAATACGTCCGGCACACCAAGCCCGTCCGCACGCACGATCCGCTGGGCGATGGAATCGGCGGGGAAATTGCCGTCGGCCAACACCAATTCGTCCCCGTGCCCCATCTTCATCAACGTGTACATGAGTTCGGGAGAAATGGCAGGTGGGATGCCTTTCAACATGAGTCGAGGGTCTCCTATGTCCAATTCGACTATTCCGACTCTGCCTGCTGGACCTTGGTCGGTTTGTATTCGTGCTCGCGTTTACGGACCACCTTCGCCTCGACGATCTTGTCCGGCTCCGGCAATGGTCCGCGTGCGCTAGGGGCGGGATTACGCCGCTGAATCTTCTCCAACACTTCAATCCCTTTGATCACTCTGCCGAACACGGTGTGGACGCCGTCCAGGTGTGAGGTGCGTCGAAATGTGATGAAGAACTGCGATCCGCCCGTGTTGCGAGGGGTGCCGTGAGCCATGCTGAGCGAGCCGCGAAAATGCTTGCGATGGTCGTCCTTGAAGCATTCGCAGTAGATATTGTATCCAGGCCCCCCAAATCCATCGCCATTGGGGCAGCCCCCTTGAGCCATGAATCCCGGCAACACACGATGAAAGCTAACTCCGTCGTAGAATCCACTTTCTACCAAGCTGACGAAATTGCCGACGGTCTGCGGAGCCTCGTTCTCGTACAATTCCACCAGAATCTCGCCTTTATTGGTCTTCAGCAGGACGCGCGGCAAGTCGTCTGCCTTCGCCTCGGCCGCGCGGATCTCCCGCTCCTTGCCCCACAGCTTCCTGGCAAAAGCGACATCCGTCAGATACGCCATGCCGTCTTTAGACAAAGCACCCGCCTCCTTGGCCGCGTTCAGGTGTTCCTGGGCGAGCGCGAAGTCATCCAAGCAATACGCTGCAATACCGGCTTGACCGTAGACAGCCTTTTCCGTGCACCCGTTATCGACAAGCAACTTGGCCAGTTCCATGGCGTTTTCGTATCGGTCGTGCCTCACATCATTGGCAACGATCCCAATCAACAGTTGCACGAGCGCCGGGTCCTGATTCGGCGACTCCTTGAAAGCGGCCATTCCCGTTTCGCGCAGCCGCGGCAGCAGTGCGTTGGCCTTGTCCACAAGCACGGCATACTGCGCGCGGATCTCTTCTTGCTCGGCTCGCGATGCAGTCTTGAACCTGGCGCCCAAATCGTCCAACCGCCCGCTGGTGGCGTCCCATTCCGCTCGCACTGCTGCGTACGTCTCGGCAGCTTTGCCTGCATCGGCAGCGTCCAACGTACGTCCGGCGCAAACGGGCACGATCAGCACGAATGTCAGCAAAATGCGATAGTCCACTTTTGACTCCGTGGTTGCAGAAAGGGTGGGACGGTTTGGTGATCCATCCGACGAGGAATTTGCCGCAACGCTTGGGCGATAATTCAGTTCACTTTGTTCGGTTTGTACTCGTGTTCACGCTTTCCGAGTACCTCCGCCTTGACGATCTTGTCAGCTTCCGGTTTCGCCCCCGGGGAATTCGGGTCAATGCGTTGCAGCTTGCTTAGCACCTCCATTCCTTCGATCACTCGGCCGAAAGCCGTGTGCGCGCCGTTCAAATGTGGTGTTGGTCGGAATGTCAGGAAGAACTGCGAACCGCCGGTGTCGCGCGGCTGGCCTTTTGCCATGCTGAGCGTGCCTCGGAAATGCTTCCGAAAGCCAGTCTTGTGGCATTCGCAATAGATGTTGTACCCCGGCCCGCCGGTACCATCTCCGAGCGGGCATCCGACCTGAGCCATGAAATTGGGTAGTACGCGATGGAACTTCAGCCCGTCGTAGAATCCATCCTCGACCAGGCTGACGAAGTTGCCGACCGTGTCGGGCGCTTCGTTCTCGAACAACTCGACCACAATATCCCCCTTCGTCGTTGTCAGTTTGACACGGGGCAAGTCGTTCGCTTCCGCCTCCTTTTGGCGAATCTCCGACTCCTCCTTCCAGAATTCCTTGTAATCATCCAATTCGTCCATCAGAATCTTGGGCTCGTCGCCAATTGCGTTTTCGTCCTTGGCCTTCTTCAGATACTCCTCGGCCTTGACAAAGTCGTCGGTCGAAAACGCCGCCATGCCCGCCGGTTCGTAGAGTTCTTTCTTCTCGCAACCGTTGTCCAGCAACACACCGGCCAGTTCCACGGCCGACTCGTACTCGTCCCTGAGCACATCGTCGGTCACCAGTTTGATCAGGAAATCCACCAACTCATCATTCTCGTTCGGGGCCGCCAGATACTCCTGCTTGCCAATCTCGCGCAACTCGGGGATCATCGCCTGGCCTTTTGCGATCAACTGGTCCCACTGGCTTTCAATTCCGGCCAATTCGGTCGGCTCGGCCGTTCTGTAGTCTCCTTGCAGCTTGCGCAACTGCTTCAACACGTCTTTCCATTCAGAAAACTTGGCCTCGAACGTCCCCGCCGCCGAAGGCTCCGTTTCCGCCGGTTTGCTCGCCTCGGCCGGTTTGCTGGCCTCCGCCGGAGTCTTGGCTTCGGGCTTCTCGGTAGCCGCATCCGGTTTGGCTGCGTCCTTGGCCGGCTTTTCCGCCTCTGCGGGTTTGGCCTCCGGCTTCGGCGTATCGGCCGTCTCCGCAGCCGGATCAGGCTTCGCGGCCTCGCCGCCCTCCTCCTGGGCCTTCGCTTGTGCACAAATCAACAACAGAGAAACAAGACCAATCACTGAGAACTGAACCACACAGAACCAACTTCGCAACATTAGACAACCCTCCGAAGTACGCGTTACCCCACGCATGGATGTACTGGTCAATGGAAACTAACAGGTTAGCATAGTCCAGACGAGAGAAAAGGTGGTATATGGCACGAAAACACAACCCACGCAAAAGCCGCAATCCCCATCGATCACCCGACACGGCAACGGACAGCTTGCTGCGAATCATTGGCGGCCACTTCCGGGGCCGCACGATCATCTACAGCGGCGATCCGAGGACGCGTCCCATGAAAGAGCGCGTGCGCGAGGCCCTGTTCAACCTGGTGGGGCCTGCGGTGAAGGGCACTCACGCCATCGATCTGTTTGCCGGCACCGGGGCGTTGGGGCTGGAAGCGCTGAGCCGCGGGGCCGCCCGAGCCACCTTAATCGAACGCCATTTCCCCACCGCTCGGATAATCGAACGAAACATCGCCACATTGGGCGTGGGCGACACATCAGAGGTGTACGCTGGCGATGCATTCTTGTGGATCCGCCGGCAGCAAGACTGGTCGGAACTCGGCAAACGGCCATGGCTGGTGCTTTGCTCGCCCCCTTACGATTTCTACGTCCAGCGGGTCGACGACATGATCGGGTTGTTGCGAGATCTCCACGAACGAGCCCCTCACGGCAGTCTTTTCACCGTCGAAGCGGATCGAAGATTTGACTTCGAGCTTCTAGCCGACCTTGGAACATGGGACGTGCGCGCGTACCCGCCTGCGGTTATCGGCATCTGCGCTATGGGCACTTCTTCAGAGTAGAAGGCTCACTCCGCGCGAATCACCATACGTGCCTTGAACGAATCCCCCGGCTCGACGACGCGCAAACCCGCGTCTATGCCGGCCTCGTGCAGTTCGATGAAGTTGGGGACGCACGTGTAAGGTTCGATGCAAACAGCCTCGCGGTGCGGCGGATTGTAGACCACGCAATGGCTGAACGCATTGTCAAACGCGACCTCCACTTGCCCGCCGCTGTTCGGATCGATCACCCGGCAGGTGCAAACGCCGTCTGAGAAGTCGAGTCCGGTGAAAACGTCGTCAAAAGCCATTTCTCCGAAGGAAAGCCCAGCGAGAAACGACTCGGGGGATTCCACCGGCAGAAGTTTCCCCGTCGGCAGCATATCCGCCAATTCCCATCGGCCGCTGGCCGGCAACTGCACGCGGCAAGCGTCCGCTTGGCCGCTACCCAACGGGACGCAGAAGTATGGATGGAGGCCAAATCCGCAAGGCAATGGCTCGTCGCCAGAATTCTCGACCTCGTAAGCAGCCTGCAACGACTGCCCGGACACCTCGTAAGCCGCCGTAACGCGAAAACCAGCGGGCCAGCAATCTGCAAGGCTTGGTTCGTCTTCGGATGCATGAAACTGTCCGACAACACGAGAGTCCGTCTGCTCGACGACACGCCACGGCCTGGTGTGGACAAAACCGTGAATCGCGTTGCCACGGCCATCGTCTCCCTCCAGGCGATACTCGCGACCTCCCCAATTCAAAGTCATCCCGCGAAGACGTCCCGGATACGGAAACAGGATCGGAATACCACTGCCCGACGCTCGTTTTTCACCGTTCTCGAACCCCGGTTCCGACCAGATCACATCGATCGACTGACCACCAACAGGCACGCGGAACCGAAAGCAATTGAAGCCGAACCCAACAAGCACCACCGCCTCCGCGCCGCTTGCAGCATCGCGTATCACGATTCTCTGAACGCCCATCAGATGTCCTCGCGTAGCATCTTTTCAAACGTTGCTAATCAGCCTCCAGTCGGCCAGAAGAAAGCCGCCCGCGAATGACGCGAATCATCACGAATATTCGAGCTACAATCTTGCCAGTCCACGGAAGACACATTTCCATTCGAAGAAGCCGCGAGCATTCCAGGCAAACCTTGAGTCATTCGCGCCATTCGCGGGTAACCTCTCTGTTGCGATTTCGTAATCGATGCTAGTACGATTGAGAGAATACCTCGCGTTGTTCGTTCTGACGGGCCAATAATTCCGACTCGATGGCCGCCGATCGGCCACGCCCGTTTGGTGTAGCAGATTCCGCCTCGGATTGACAGCCGCCTTCGTTCGCGCATAGTATGAGTTCTAAATGACCGCGCGAATTGGTCGCCGAATTCGGCGCGAAAGCGCAAACCGGGCGATTAGCTCAGTTGGCTAGAGCGCCGCCCTTACAAGGCGGAAGTCGTTGGTTCAAGTCCGACATCGCCCACTCGGAAGTGGTTGAAACGTAACACGTTACGTTACCTTCTGGACGGAGTGCAATCACAATCGCTACCCCGAAACTACCCTCAAGCGATTGGAGGTTGCACAATGTCCAAGTCACGACGGATTCCCGCCTACGTTCACCACAAGCCCAGCGGTCAAGCAAGAGTCCGCATCAATGGCAAGGATCACTACCTGGGCCTGTACGGATCACCAGAGAGTCACGACAAGTACGACGATTTGATCGCTGAACTGGTGATCGACAACGAGCGGAGCACGAGCACAACCTTGACGGCGGTGTTGGCTGCATGGTGGTCAGAGTGCAAGCGGCGGTACTCTTCCAAGGGCAAGGGGAAACTCGGCAACGCCCAGAACTGGCGCCCGATCATTCGCCTGTTGAGAGTCCATCATGGGGATGGGAGGGCGGAAGACCTGGGACCTGTCGCGTTACGGAGACTTCTGGAAGAAGCCGCCAAGGAGAACGATTGGTCATTGGGCTACACCAAGATGCAACTCGCTCGTGTGAAGCGAATCTACAAATGGGCAGTGTCCGAGGAATTGGTCAACGTAACCGCCTATCAGCGGTTGGCGACAGTCGAGTTGAGGCATGGCCGGCGAGCCAAGCCGATACCGCCCGTGGATGACGAATTGGTTGACAGGACCTTGCCCCTGCTGAGCCCCAAGATTGCAGATATGGTACGGATTCAGCGGTTGACGGGGATGCGCCCGGGCGAGCTGGTCATAATGCGTCCCGAGGATATCGACCGATCCTCTGACGTTTGGACCTACACTCCAGAATCACACAAGACCGAGCACAGGGGCAAGGTCAGGACGATCTACATTGGACCGAAGGGCCAAGCCATTTTGGCGCCGTGGTTGGTCAAAGCCACGGACTACGTCTTTCCGACCAGACGAGCAAGGCACTACACATCGGACAGCTACAGACGGGCGATTACCAGAGTCTGCGAGAAGCATGGAATCCCGCGATGGTCACCACACCAACTCAGGAAGGCTGCAGCTACAAAGATCCGCTCGGCTCTGGACGTCGAATCCGCTGCATCCGTGTTGGGCCATAGTTCGTCAGTGGTCACACAACAGCACTACGCGGCTGCTGATCGGGCACGAGCGATCGAAGCCGCCAAGGTGTTAGGTTAAGCGAAGCAACGGTATTGGGTAGGCGATTAGCTATCGCTGCACGGCTGGCCGGTTGACGTGGAACACCATTCGCCGCGTCACCGGTTGGCCGGCCCTGTCAGAAAGGAATGGTCATGTCTACTGCACTCTGCAAAGCCATCGACGATCTTCTTGCCTTCGTTGAGGAGCCCTTAGACTCAATTCCCGACGAGGGTGAACGGCGAGACCGTTTCGACAGACTGGACGGTGCTGTGTGGGTCGAAGCGTGCCGGAGCGGCTATGAGGCAAAGTTGCCGAAGGAGTCAGACACTGTTTGGTCTTACTTGGGTGAGACAAAGTTGCGCGGCAAGTGGAACATGATTTCTGGCTTCGATGTGAGCAAGGGCGGTCTCCGAAAGTGGAAAAATCGCTTGCTGGCATTGCGCGCGCTTGCCGAGACCACGGAGCCACCTCAAAGCTCCGCTCCCCACAAATCGCCCGATGATCTGCCTGATGACGCGAGGATGACGCACATAGATCTAGCTAAGGCCCTGGGGCTGCAGCCTGAACCGCTTCGCTCTCGGCTGAACCGCTGGCGAAAGAAGCACGGGGAAGGCTGCGAGGAGGTCACGGATGTGGCAGCCCACCAGCCAAAGTACCTCTACCGTGTGGGGGATGTGCGCGAGGTCTTGCGAGAGGCCCTGGAAGCATCTTAGACGGCGAATTCTGCGACCGTCCACGCGACCGCCTACTGACCGCCGGGAATTTTTCCCGGCGGTTTTCTTTAGGGGGACATGGTGGTTGTGCGACCGCCCAGCGACCGTTTGCAACCCGCAAATGTGTTCCCCCGCGACAATCCGGGCATGAACAAACAGCCCCAACCGCGCCGACCCCTCACGGATTTGACGCTCGCGGAGCTTAGGCGTGCTCTGCGTGCCACGCTATCTGCGGCCGGGCCGAACAGCTACAGCGTCGCGGCACTCCGGAAGGCCATTCTGGACAAGAAGCGACTTATGAAGGGAGAACGTACCAAATGACTTACTTCTCACTATCTCAAGCCGCGTCGCGACTACCAGGCCGGCCACACGTGTCCACCTTGCACCGATGGACAACGAAGGGGGTTCGCGGTGTGAAGCTCGAAACGACCCGTGTAGGCTCTCGCGTTTTCGTCACGCAAGAGGCCATACAGAGATTTCTGAATGAGCTGAACACGACTGACGATCAACGTTTGGCCCAAGAAGGATGCTGATCTGATAGCCAAGGTATGCCCCATGTGGGGCGATGAATACGACGTAACCAGAAAGGAGAAACCATGAACGAATCAATTGACCATCCGAAGCACTACACGCAGGGCAAGATTGAAGTTGTGGATTTTATTGAAGATCAGAAGCTGGGCTACCATCTCGGAAACGCCGTCAAATACATATCGAGGTGTGACTTGAAGGGAAAGCCCGTCGAGGATCTCCGTAAGGCGATTTGGTATCTCAATCGAGAAATTGAACGGCGGGAGGGTACTCTCGTCACTGCCACAGAAAGGAACTACAGACCATGAAGACTCCAAAAACGTTCCTCGTTGGATACACGGCACCGGACATGGGCGGAATCACCGCGTACTTGGAAGCCACCGGGCAATCCGCATTCATGGACGACTGGAAACAGGGTCGTGCTGAAGGATTGTCCGGCGCCGAGTGCTTGGTCAGCATGTTCGCCAAAATGTGCTATCGGAGTCTCGTGCTGGGCAAGAACACGAACGTCACCAGCACACGAAACATCCGAGCGAATCTGGAAAGTGTCATCAAATCCGGGCATGGGTCCGTCTGGGAGCATGTGTCGTTGAACTTTATCACAACGGACTGCTCCCGCGTGTTCACCCATGAACTCGTTCGCCACCGTGTTGGCGTGGCTTACAGCCAGACCTCTGGCCGATACTGCGCCATTGATGACCACTTGGATCTTGTGTTTCCGCCGGACCATCTCACGGATGAGATTCGAGAACTGCTTGAAGCCCATCGGCGCACCACGATCACGACGGCCAAAAATCTGCAGGACAGACTGATCCCGGTCGGCGCCGACTTCGCCACGAAGAAGATGATGACGTCCATGATCCGGCGCATCGCTCCAAACGGCCAGACCAACGAAATCGCTTGGTCTGCAAATCTCCGCGCATTGCGGCACATGATCGAAATGAGAACCTCCCATCATGCGGAATGGGAGATCCGTTTGGTTTTCAATCAGGTGGCCGACATCGTCAAAGAACGTTGGCCCATGCTGATGTTCGGTTCGAAGGTGGAAGTGGTCGACGGGTTGGCGGAGTACACGAATCTGAGGATCTGATGGGACATGCCCCGCCAACCGTTCCCCCAGACGGAAGACAAAGTCAACCAGCGAACCATGACCTGTATTTGGGCTAAGTGGAGGTCAACGAACCGAACCGATTACGGCGCCAAAGGTTATGGAATTGGCCTACCCTCCAACTACCCGAAAACCGCGATGTTCACTACCCGATCGGGGATAGGGCACCCTTGGGAAAGACGTATATGGGCGCATCCAGAACCAACATGAACGCATTGAAGAATGCGACCCGCACCATCAAGAGGTTGACCGTGAGTTTTGCTGAGCAAGGACCGCCCGAATGCCCAAACTAGGTGTCCCAATAGTCCGACCGCACGAAGGCAACGGCGAGGCCGGCAAGCGCCCCTCATTCGCGCAGCGGTTGGCCGCACAGCAGCAGCCTGACGAGGTCCTTATCGGGCCAGACTCCCCAGTCCCCGGTAACAGAAGCGGTGAGCCAAGCGGTGTCGCTAACCAGATCAGGCGCAGTGTCGCGGGGGATGCCACCAACGTGGTTTCGGCGGTCGAACGGTTCCTCACGGACTACATCGTCGTGCCGCCGACCACGGCCCTTGTCGCGGCCGCATGGGTCGCGGCGGCTTGGCAGGCGGAAATCTGGGACCGCTTTCCGCACTTGGCCGTCACGTCGCCGGAGAAGCGCTGCGGAAAGACCCGGCTGCTACAACTGCTGGCGATGGTCGCTCCGAACGCCACGAACACCACCAACATCTCGCCCGCTGCGATCTATCGGCTCGTAGCACTGAGGCGTCCGACCCTCCTGCTGGACGAGGCGCAGTCCATTACGCGCCGCGGTTCCGAGTCTTCGGAGATCCTCCGCGAGCTACTGAATGCGGGCATAGACCGCGATGCCAAGGTGATCCGGGTAGGCGGGGAGGGACACGACCAGATCCAGGAGTTCGAGGTCTATAGCCCCAAGGTAGTCGCGTTGATCGGTGACCTTGACGGGGTGCTTGCCGATCGGTGCTTGCCGATCTACCTGCGCCGGAAGATGCCGGACGAAGACGTGTTGCCGTTCCGTTCCCGTCTCGTCGATCCCACGGGCCGCGAATTGCACGACCGCTTGGCTGCTTGGGTGGACGAACATGCGGACCGGGTTGCCAAGGTATACGACACGCTCGACGTGTTCCCGATAGCAAACGACCGCTTGGCGGAGTTGCTCCTGCCACTCCAAGCAGTATTGAGGATCGCGGATGAAAGCCGGCTCGACGAGTTGGCGGAGTATGCCAAGGTACTAGACGCCAAAGACGCGGAGACAGAAACGCCCGGCATCCGGCTGCTGATCGCCTGCCGCCAAGTATTCGGTAGGGTCAAGCCGGACAAGCACGGTGCTCGCTTTCTGGCCACTACTGCGTTGATTGACCGTCTAACGTGGCGGACCGAAGAGCCTTGGCATCGGTGGACTAGGGGCGGCCCGATTACGCCCGAAGCTTTGGCGAACCTGTTACGACCGTTCCACATTCGTTCCCAACGCAACGCTGGGCAGACGGCGCGCGGCTACTTCGCGCACGACTTTACGGAAGCATGGGCGCGCTACCTGCTACCCCCAAAAAAGCCGGCTAACCCGGCTAACTCGGTTCGACCTACACCCGGCTAACTCGGCTAACCCGGCGTTGGAGGTCACGATAGGCGGGTTAGGCGGGTTTACAGAGGGTATACCCCCAAAGACACAAAAGGAGATCAAGAATGAAGAGCTTTCTCGAATACGTCGCCCATCGGCTTATGGGTAGGCCGCTTTCAGGTTCGTGTTGGCGATGTCCGTTCTGTGACAGCCCTCATGGGTCCTTGTCGATCCGACCACCCAAGGGCGATTACCCGATCAAGTATCGGTGCTTCCGCTGTGGCGCCTGGGGCGATGAGCATGACTTGCTCCGCGCGTTCAATCCAGAAGACGACTATCCGCACCGACGAAATCGGCTAGACCAATGGCGCCAGGACTGCGAGCGGGATGGTTATTCTTTCCGGGGAGAGGGGAGCTCACCCCGACATTTTCAACAGCAGGATTACCATGATGTTCATCACACAGACCCGCGCAGTATGGAGATAGCCTGGGCCGGTCTACTCGAAGCGCTCCGCGCAGTGGAAACCGACGAAACGTTCGCCCTTCGGGTGCTTAACACGGTCAAGGAACAGTGTGACCGAAACCACGTAAGAATGGAAGCCCTACTGTCCTACTGGCGCCGATTTGACCTTCGGAGCGTGCAAGCCGAGATACGCCACCGTTACAGTCATCTTCCGTTTCTCAGTTGGCCGGAAGCCGCACAAGACGATTATCTTATGGCTTGTGCGCATCAAGAAGCGGAGGACATACGAGCCCAATGTCGGAAACGGCAACGATGTGACAAGTAGCAAAGATGGATAAGAAAACGGAGGATCAAATATGCCAAGACTTCCAGAGACGATTGACAAAGAACCAGAATCCACGCTGGTCGAGCCCTCAAAGCTGGAGTCGCAACGCGGGCTAAGACCGGTGCTGACCCCCAGGCAAGCCTTGTTCTGCAAAGAATATACCCGCGATCTCAACGCGGCTGCAGCGGCGCGCCGGGCCGGCTTTTCCGAGCGCGGCTCCAACACCCAGGGGGCTCAGTTGTTGGCAAAACCTAGCATACAGGTGGAGATTAGGCGATTGGTCGCCGAGCGGGCAAAGCGCGTTGAGGTCGACGCTGATTGGGTTGTCCGTAGGCTGGTCGAGAACGTCCAGAGGGCAATGCAAGTCGTTCCCGTCCTCGACAGCGACGGCAATCCCATCGGCGAGTATCGCTGGTCCGGCGCCGTGGCCAACAAATCGCTCGAATTGCTGGGCAAGCATTTGGGCATGTTCATGGACAAGCAGGAAATCGCGCATAGCGTCAGACGTGTGGACGACAACCATCTGTCGATTCTGCTTCAAGAAGTGGAAGCCACGCGCCGCAACCAGATCATCACTGGTGAGCTTATCGAACCCGAAGCGATGGCCTGTTTGGAACACTCGGGACGTAGGTGAAAGCCCAGATGAAGATTCGGCGAGAACCTACTGGATGTGCTTCTTTGTGGTCGCGCCGATGCCTTTCGATGCCAACCCGACTTGGATCAACAGGCCAGCGACGGTCATCAGGGTTCGGCCCACATCCTCGCGAGTGAACAAGGGGTTCCTTTCCCCGAACTCCTGAATTAGCTGGGGCATTGCCTCCGCCAATTCTTCTGCAGAGTCGGCAGAAGCCCACAAGTAGCTATCCGGGTCCAGGAGCCTAAAGGGCTTGAGGGGAGAGTGTTTGTCGAGGGTGCGATTGTACTGAACTCGCCAGCCATCTTGATTTACGATTTCGCTCCAGAAAACCTCAGCGTCGACGGTGGGAGTTCCGAACAGCTTTCGGATGGACATGATCTGCTCCTGTTCTTCGTCGTATTGTACCATCCAGATCGGCCGTGCAACATCCGGAGAGTAGCAGACGTGGGGCGAGTATCAAATCGCTTGGACGCGACGGCGGCGGCCGAAACCCCAGCAAACACTTGAGAGCCGACTACCACTGGTCCATCATCACGGGTTGAGCGGGCGTCTGTGCTTCTCCTGGTGAGCGATAGAGGCTTCTCGGTTGTGGATCCCCCAGGACGTCGCTTACTCCTCCAGCCGTTCCATTGCTTGTCGGAGCTCAGCGATACGGCGATCTGAGTCCGCTAGTTTCTCGATGTAGTCCTGTTCTGTGCCCTTGTATTGGGACAGGTACTCGTCGTACAGCTCTTGATGCTGTTCGGCATACTCGTCGGTGGTCAGCTTCTCGTCTTCTTCTTTAAGGCTGTTCAGCTCCCTCCAGTACTCCCCTTTGATACCGCCTGCTTCCTCGGGGGACTTAGCGCCGTCCCTGCCAAGGACATCCGAGGCTTCCCTGGAGATTCTATTTTTCCTCTCAATCTCGCACTTCAAGTCTTCCTCCAGGCACGCTCTTTCGAGCTTCGCCTGGGTCTCGTCGTCAAGCGGTTCACCCTCAAGATTACGCAGTGACATTCCTACTGCCTCCTTTGACTGGGTGTTGAATCATGGAGCAGCCCGTTTCTGTTAATGGAGGGTGTCGGTGCCCATGAACGCGGTCGCTCGATGTTCTTCATCGTACCACAGGGGGCATTGCGGATGCAAACTTCAGAGCTTCTGCGCAAACGTTCAAGTGCTTATTCGGTCAGTCGGAGTCGAGATGCCAAACTGTAGTGGTGGGTTGCATCGCGGTCTGCGGAGAGCAAGAATCGGTGGACCCACATACAACTTACGGACTGAGAGATGGACGTCGTTGCGATCATCTTGGCAGTAGCCTTGGCTATCTTAGGGTTTGTTTGCTTGGTCATGGTCGCATACTTGGCTGTGCCCATCGTTGGTGCCGTCGTTGGTGCCGTCGTCAACCTCGTCCGTGCCTGTGTGGCAGGGCTGAGGGGCCACTTGGAGGCCGGCATCCACGATGGCCCGGTTGGTGACGAACCGGCTTACAGGCAGTATTTCTTTCGCCGGGCCTTTCTGGATTTGCGGGATATCCTGATAGACGACTGGGAGCGCGACCGCGAATCGCTGCAGGAGCTCTGGGAAAAAATAAGAGATTGGGATTGGGCCTGGGCCTGGGACTGGGATTGGGATTGGGACTGGGGCTGGGAATATTGCGAGGGATGGTCCGGTGTGTTGCGTGTACCCATGTTGATCGTGGCCGGTGCGGTTTTGATAGTGGCTGCTATCGCAATCAAGATAGCCTTCCCAGTGACATTTGCGGCAATCATCCTCACAATGGTGATCCTCAATTCCGTGCTCATACTGATCGTCCGGGGAGCGGAGTTGGGTCTTATCACGTATCACCGCTTCATCAATCACTGCCCGACATGCTACGCGAGGTTCGCACTGCCGGTGTACGAGTGCAGTTGCGGGGCCAGGCACAAGCGGTTGTTGCCGGGCACGTATGGCATCTTTCTCCGTAAGTGCCAATGCGGGAAGAGACTTCGCACAAGCTATCTATTTGGGCGACACCGCATCGCAAGTTTCTGCCCGCACTGCAATTGTCGATTGGAGGGCGAGGATCCCACGTCGCGCCCCGTTCTGCTGCCCATCGTCGCGGGGCGGTCGGCGGGCAAGACCTTGTATCAGGTGGCCCTTCTAATGCGATTGCAGGAGCGACGTAAACACGGCGAGATCAGCCTGTCGTTTGTCTCGACAGACGACGAATACAAGTATGACGCGGCCGTTTCCATGTGTCGTAAGGGCCAACTGCTGCCGCAGACGCTAGTACAGGTTCCCAAAGCGCTTCAGTTGAACTTTTCGATCATGTCGAAGGGCAGGCCAGCGTTGGGGAAGGCCCGTGGAAGGAGACTTGGGCTGAACTTGTTCGACGCGGCCGGTGAGGCATACCAGGACGAGCAATACATGGCGCAGTTGAAGTTCCTTCGCCATTGCCACGGGTTGATGATGCTCATCGACCCGTTGAGCATCGAAGCGGTCCGCCAGCGGTATGCTCAGGAACTGAAAAGTGACTTGACGGATGTGAACCCTTCCGATGCGAATCCGGAGCACGTCTACGATCGCTTGTTGGAGTTCCTGGAGGAAAATGGTGTGCGGCTCGTGGGTCGAAAAGTACGCTTTCCACTGGCTGTCGTGGTGACGAAACGGGACGTATTCGGTCTTCCCGCTGAGATTGGCCAAGGCGCCCTCGCCGACTGGCACCAGGTTGCAGACCTCCAGATCGCGAAGAAAGGGCAGTCCGCCTATCCTGTCGATCCATCGTGGGCCATCAGGAAGTGGCTGCTCGTTCAGGAGCTAACAGGGCTCATCTATAAGATCGAATCGCAGTTTCAGTCTTACCGGTATTTCTCCTGTTCCGTCTTCGGTCAGCCTCCCTCAAAGCTCGCCGGCCAGCCCTTCGAGCCCGAGGCTGTGGAGGCCCCCTTCATCTGGCTGCTCCACGCGAGCAAGATCTGCAAGCGTGTGAAATAGACACGACCGTCAAATTTGACGGTGGCCCTTCCGGAGCTCTGACCGAACAGCCGATTTTCGCGAACGCGACAGATCTGGCATTCTCCGCTGTTCTGGCGATCGTCGAGCCCAGCGGTCAACCTCCGAGAATCCGAGCTATGTCTGGCACCACGTTGTCGACAACGCTCCGTTCAGTACTCGGACGCGATTTGATCTGACCTGAAACGGACATCGAGATTGTCCCACCTCAGCACAAGGCTCACCAGCCGCAGCGCCAGGCTAGTCAATAGAAATGACTGCCCGTTGCTCGCTCAAGCGTCGTGGCGGATCGAATACCCTTCATGCTGCTGTCGCACGTCCATTGTGGTGGTACAATGCAACCAGCAATTCGAGGCCGTCGTCATGCACGTCCGTTGCCCCCACTGCCACAATCCGATCGAACTGGTATCCGAGGCCCGCCTTGACGATATCGCTTGTCCTTCATGTGGCAGTGCCTTCAATCTGGTCGGAACCGAAACGACCGAATCGTATCGCCCTGGCACCCAAATGCTCGGCCACTTTGAGGTGATCCAGCAACTGGGTATCGGTCACTTTGGGAGCGTGTGGAAGGCCCGCGATACGGAACTCGACCGTGTTGTCGCCGTGAAGATCCCACGGCAAGAGCGACTTAGCGCTGAAGAGACGGAGGTTTTTTTCCGCGAAGCCAGAGCGGCAGCACAACTCAGCCATTCGAGCATCGTCGCCGTACACGAGGTAGGGCGGGAAGGCGATCAGGTCTACATAGTCAGTGATTTTGTCGAGGGCGCAGACCTTAGTCAGTGGCTCAGCGCAAGAAGACTGCCAGCAAAGGAAGCCGCCGAGCTATGCGCCAAGATTGCCGATGGGCTACAGCACGCCCACGAGGCCGGCGTATTCCACCGAGACCTGAAGCCCGCCAACATCATGATGGACACGGCGGGTGAGCCGCACATCATGGACTTTGGCCTGGCACGGCGTGAGAGTGGTGAGATCACCATGACGGTGGATGGCAAGGTGTTAGGCACGCCGGCATACATGTCGCCAGAACAGGCCAGGGGCAAGTCGCACGAAGCCGACGCTCGCAGCGATGTCTACTCCTTGGGAGTGATCTTCTACGAATTACTGACTGGCGAACGTCCTTTCCGCGGCGAGAGGCAGATGCTGTTGGTCCAGATCGCCAACGAAGATCCACCTGCCCCGCGTAAGTTGGACAACAAGATACCGCGAAACTTAGAGACCATCTGCCTAAAGTCTCTTCGCAAAGAGCCAGGGCGACGGTATCAGACTGCTACCGAATTGGCCGATGATCTTCGGCGAGCGATCAACAATGAACCGATCAAAGCGAAGCCAGTCAGCCGATTTGAGAAGACGTGGCTGTGGTGTAAGCGAAAGCCTGCTACGGCCACTTTGATCGCAACTCTCGCGGCTCTTATGTTGAGCGCGATCGGCGTTCTGCTTTACATCTCCAATATCCGCCGCGTCCATGCGGAACAGACGTTGGCAGAGCGCATCGGAAACGATCGTAACAGGGCGGCTACCCTAGTGGACTCCCTGATTGCAGCGCCACCAGAGGCAGTCCCTTATCTGATCGAAAACAAGGCGCCGTTGCGGGAACATGTAGTGCCAATACTGCGGACGCGATTTGACGAATCGGACGGCGATGCCACTGTACAGCTTCACGTTGCCTGCGCATTGGCGGAGTTCGGCGAATCTGACTTCGTGTTCCCTTTGGCCGCCCTGAAAGACGCCAGCCCTGGCGAATGCTCGAACATTGTTCGCGCTTTGGAGGACGCCCCAGATGCTTGGTTGTCCGCGTTGGATGATCAAATCAAAGCGGCGGACGTGAACAAGGACTGGCCGTTTAAGGCAAAGCTGGCCATTGTGGCTCTACATCTCGGCAATCTATTACCGGCCGAAGATATGCTGGAGTTTGAGAATCGGCCTGATCCGATCCAGCGGACAGTGTTCATCGAGACGTTGCCCAACTGGCACGACGATCTGGAACAACTCAAGCAGCACGTCGTGGGCGCCGAACATCCCGGATTGCGGTCGGGCATATGTCTGGCCATTGGCAGTATCCAGGACATTGCCGCAACAGCGCAAGCCGAGTGGGAGAATCTGCTAACGGACTGGTACTGTACTCAGCCCGATGGCGGAACGCACAGCGCGGCTGGGTGGGCGCTACGGCAATGGAATGGGACCGAACCGCCGATCGACGAGGCGCAGCTTCGTGGCAAGGAACGTGGCTGGACCGTGACCGAACAGACCGGACTGACGATGATCCGAATTCCCGCCGGTCAGTTTATTCGGCAAGGCACCGATTTAGTCCAAATCTCTCGGGATTTCCTGCTTAGCGACTGCGAGATCACGATCGGTCTGTTTCGACAATTCGTGGATGACGAAGAGTACCAAGGCGAGAAGCCGAAGAGGGAACGCGAGTATGAGGTTTTTGGGGCTACCCCTTCGCTTCCCGTGCAGAATGTCAGTTGGAGCCATGCCGTCATGTTCTGCAACTGGATCAGCGGGAAAGCGAACCGCACGGCCTGCTACGCCATTTCGACAGGCACGGCTTCTGGTGGGGCCGCACGAAGTCGTGAAGAATACGAAGTCGAGATCATCGAGGGAGCGGACGGCTTTCGTCTGCCGACGGAGGCCGAATGGGAATACGCCTGCCGGGCGGGAACAACGACGCGATTCTCGTTCGGCAACGACGAGGCCACACTGGATCGCTACGGCATCTGCTCGGCGAACTCCAATTCACGAACTGCGCGAGTGGGCACGCGATTGTGCAACGCTTGGGGGTTATTCGATATGCACGGCAACGTTTGGGAGTGGTGCGGGGATTGGTTCGATGGCTATCACAACGCAGAAGTACTGGACCCATTTGGTGCCATCAAGGGCTTGTGCCGGGTGTACCGGGGCGGGTGCTGGTACACTCACGCCGGGATCTGCGGGTCGTCGAACCGCGGCAGGGCCGAGCCGACGGTCTGCGACACCTTCCTGGGCTTCCGCGTGGCCGCAGATCTGCCTGACAAGAAGTCCCAAGATTAGGCCGGACTCAGGTATCGAATCACAGTACGTCGTGAGACTCCTAACGCTGTGGCAATCTCGCCATGAGTCAATCCCTTGTCGGCTAGTCTCTTAGCCCGTGCTGGCTTGGCTTTCGTGGCTCCGGGCTTCCGACCGATGTAAACCCCGGCTTCCTTGGCTGCAGCAATGCCGGTTGTTGCCACACTGGCCCGTCTTGCTGCTAGAATCACACAGAGAACACAATCGCAACTCTCGCGCGTTGACAGGACAGGGCGATGCCACGTTACAAGCGGGATGAAATCGAGTACTTCGCCACGGTAGAGTCGGGTTACCTGGAGCGGTTCGCCCAACTGGACTCTGAGACCCAACGGCAGATCATCGCGGGCCTAGAACGAATCGCCAGCAATTCAAGCGTGCCCAAGCAGGAGCGCGAGATTGCAGAATCACGGGCCAAGCAACTGCGACAGGCTGCTGGATAGCCGGCTGTCAACTCCTCGAATCTCCTTCACTTTTCTCGGGATTCTAAATTACATAGTCTTGACCGACCGTTGAAGACTCTGTAAAATAGCAGTAGATGAGAGAGGATAACACAAGGAGTCGAATCATGGCCAAGAAGATCATCGCTTACTACCGAGTCAGCACGAAAGAGCAAGGCCAGTCGGGCTTGGGACTTGAAGGCCAGGAAGAAGCGGTTACGGGCTACGCCAAACGCGAAGACGCCACGGTCGTCATGGCTTACACCGAAATCGAGACGGGCAAGCGGAGCGACAGGCCAACATTGGCCAAGGCACTGGCCCATGCCAGAAGGTCCAAGGCCAAGTTGGTTGTCGCCAAGTTGGACCGGCTGGCCCGCAACGTAGCTTTCACATCCGCCCTGATGGAGTCCGGGGTTGATTTTGTAGCTTGCGACAATCCTTACGCCAATCGACTGACGATCCACATTCTAGCGGCCGTTGCCGAAGACGAGGCCCGGCGAATCAGCGAACGCACAAAGGCTGCCCTGGGAGCCTACAAGGCCCGCGGTGGGGTCCTTGGCGGAAGTAGACCAGAGTGTCGGAACCTCACGCAGGAAGCTCGGAAACGCGGTGCCAAGGCCGCTGGCGACGCCGCTAGGGCCAAGGCCAAAGAAGCCTACGCCGATTTGATCGACGACATGATAAAGATGCGAGAAGGCGGAGAAACCTTTGAAGAAATCGCAGACCGATTGAACAACGAAGGGCAGACCACACAACGCGGCAAGCCGTGGACACCAACGGCTGCCTGGCGAGTCCTGAAGCGAGAGACTGCGGCTTGATAGCCGGTAAGTCTCTACAGCAAATCGCGGACGAACTGAACGACATGGGACACACAACCCGACGCGGGTTGGCCTGGAATCCGATGCAGGTCCCGTGGGTGCTGAAGCGGGCGGAGTAAGCGAACCGTTGCCAGAGCTGTTGAGTGGGGGTCCGTGTTGGCAGCGCGGCAAGTGGCGTTTCTCCTAGCCAGCCCCCGCCCTTTCGATTCGGTACGAGGAGCGGAGCAACGGCGGCTGCGGGCTGTTTCCAGCAACACGTTAGGTCATGGGGGAGGGGCGTAGTCTGCTGGAAGCGCCCTGACGATCTGGACAGTTTCAAGGCTGACGCGCACGACTTGGCGAACGAGTCGCACGATGTATTCGGGGTCGTCAGCTCGGTTGGGGTCGCTGGTGATGCCGCTACGCTTATCGGTTTTCACTCGGTATTGGTCGATGACCCAATCCAGCGCACTGCGGTTGCCCAGGCGATAATCGAACACTTCGGGTGGAATGCCGGCCAATGTGAGTGAGTCGTTGACGCGCAAGGACATCTTGTCCTTGCTCAGCTTCATTTTGTCTTCGACTCGGTACGACAGCGGCACGTCCTCGCTTTCGACCCATTCCAGTTCGCAGGGCTCAAGCGATTCGTAATTCAGGTGCAACTCGGCGAGCCTTTTTCCGGCGTCGGCAAAGGCTTGGAAATCGGGTGCCAGCGGGATGCGGGGCAGTTCGCGTTTGAGGTTATCGGCGAACTTCTCGCGGTAGCCCCCGTGGTGCAACAGGCCGTACACGTAATAAAAGATGTCCCACTTGCTGATCGACGCGTGGCCGTAATCACTTCGGAATCGCTCCAGAGCCCAATCCGTGATGTTTTCAATCGCCAGGCAGAGTGTCGGCCCCAGGGGCGGCAAATGGACTTTGGAGTCGCTCGGCAGGGTCACAGCGATGAAAATCGAGTGCGGCATAGGTGCGATATTCGCTCGGCCGTCATTCCTACTCCATGTGATATCCCATCTCCCATATGGCGATTACATCCACACGGATATTCGCCCTGGTTTCTTCATCGAGGGTAACACCGAACGTTTCCTCAAGATTGCCTATGATGCCACGGACCCGCCGATTCACTTCGTCTTCCGAAATAATCTGATGCGGATCAGGAGCCGAACACGAGGGCGCCAAAACCAGATCAATGACGAATTCTGCGACGTCGTTTGGAGTGCACGCAATATCTATTCGCTCCTGTTCGTCTGCTCGTTCAAAAGCCAGAAGCGACGCATAGACGTCAAGCGGGCACTCCGCGTCGGCCGTTGCCGCTGCCGCACTCACAGCGACTGCAGCAAGCGCTCCGCCCGAATACCGCGAGACCGGGAAGGCGGTTATTGGACGCCCAGTGTAATCAACGACCACTCGCAGTATGCGGCACGGAATAGAGCCCTCATAACCGATTATTTCGCCGAATCGTCGTTCCAGGACTACCGCGGGACGTCTCACGGTTTGACCCAAGACATCAGTCAGGCGTGTAAGTGTAGGAGTTCGGCTCGGGTTCGACGCGGCCTGTCGGACAATTCGGGCGATGGCGGCTCGGTTTCTCAAGCGTGACACGAACTGACCGTGCGGGCGGCCATCGGGACGAGTGGGATTGAAATGACTGGCTATGTGCTCGTATGCCCTTCTCCAGCAACGGGAGTTTCGGCTTATATGCCCGGTAACTCGGGACCCGGCTCTCCTCGTCGATTGAGCAGCCGTCCTTCTGCCAAGCTCCCTAATAACACTTCTCGCGACCCTTCTTGCGATTGCAGCTCCGCCAGGCATCGAATGGTCTCCTTATTGGATCGATGTGGATAACGGGCTTATGTGCTTTCGGCATGTCGGCCTCCGTGCTGAATCATTCCGAACGGGCCTTCTTTCCCGGATGTGCTCGCAATTATCTCGCCGCATTGTACCAATCCTTACCGGACCCACAACATCCGAGGGGCCAAACTAGCGCGAGTCATCAGAGCTTCGAGCGCGGAGTGGGATCGCTAGATCAACGTCCAGGGGCACAGAGTAGGTCTCGACAGGGATAAACTGATGGGCAAGAATGTGCAATTCGCAACTTTGGAAGAGGAGTGAGAATCCAGATTGAAACCGGACAACTAGATTGACCTGCGTCGTCAAGTTTTTGCTTCGCGGAAAATCGCCAAACGGAATGGCACCACGTTTTGAGAGGTGACCAATGCGAATGAAGATGCGCTATTGTTCCTGGTGCGGCGAGAGGACCGACCACGTCCTGAAGAAGAAATCCCGTGGACCAGTTCGCAACCTCTACGAGTGCTGCAACTGCCATGAACTCACGCTGTTATGCCTTGCCCCAGGCTGCAAGAACATGACCCGTGGACCGTCACGGGAAAACACACCACGGAAGGGCAACGTCTTGAGGCGAGTCGCGGGCGCCGTCGCAGACAAATGGTGCAATAAGTACTGTTCGGAGCATAATGGGTCGCTTCCCTCGTTCTCCGATTCGACGCGGAAGCTCGACGACTTGGAGGAATACAACGACCTGCTTAAGCGAAAGAAGCACAACTACTCACGAACCAGCAGCCTCATAGTCGGTAGCGTCGGAGGATGTGTGGTGTTCGTACCATTCTCCCTTGCGGCAGCCGGACCACTCGCGGCCGGATTAGGGCATCTGGGCGTGCTCGGGACCGCGTCAACGGGAACAGCAATCTCTACATTGCACGGGGCGGCCTTGACGAGTGCCTCCCTTGCCGCCATCGGCGGAGGGACGATGGCAGGCACGGCCATCCTGACCGCCACCGGCGCTGCACTCGGCGGTCTGCAGGGAGCCCGCATCAGCTATGCGTATTCCAGGAACGTAAAGGGTTTCGAGATTTGTCGAGTGCGTGACGGTCGCGAGCCTGGACTGGTCTTCGTGAACGGTTTCCTGTCTCAGAGAAACCCCGATCACTCGGACTGGGAGGCAGGACTAGACAGTAATTTCTCAGAGCATCAGTGTTACCTGACGAAATGGGAATCCAAGTGCCTTTATTCGCTCGGCAGTCTCATAACGAAAGGTGCGTCCGGCCAAGCATTCAGGAACCTGATAGTGAAGCTCGCGAAGCGGGCATCGCGAAAGGCTGGCTCCAAGCTGAATCCTCTCACGTGGGCAACGGCGATCGCCGATATCGTCGCTAATCCATGGCATACGGCGGTGATCAAGGCAGGAATGACTGGTGTCATGTTTGGGGATGCACTGGCCCGAACAACCAAGTCAAACTTCGTCTTGATGGGCCACTCTCTTGGCTGTCGGGCGATCCTCCACTTGCTGGCGGCCTTATCCTCGACGTCATGGAGAGGCGTCCAGGATGTGTATTTGTTCGGGGGAGCGTGTGACCGCTGCGACGGAGAGCTTTGGAAGCAAAGTTTGCAGGCTGTAACTGGGCGAATCTACAACTGCTATTCCAGCAACGACGGGGTTTTGAAGTACCTGTATGGACCTGCAGTTGCCTTCGTATCGAATCCAATCGGGCTCGGACCAATTGAATTCGAAAGCGACAGAATCATCAACGTGGATGTATCTGACATTGTGGGGGGACATATGCAGTACAAGGAGAATCTGTCCAACATCCTCAAGCAAATCAGCCATTAGGACGGGAAAGGCTCGCGGTGTTCAGGCGGCGCCACGGCGAAAGGTATGTTGAAAACCGCGCTTGTTGACGCTCAAGCGCCTCGACAACGGCAAAGAGATCACAGTGCCGATGAGACTACTGTCGAAAGAAGATCAGGAGTTCATCAAGTTTCGCAAGTGGCTGAAGAAATCGCCCCCCGCCAAGAAACCCTAGCAAACGCTCGGTGGCATCGCCAGGCCGGTTGAATGCCGGCCGCTCGCCCGTCTGGCCGGCGATGAAGAACCGGACCCTCGCCCTCAGATGTTGCGATGCCGTTCTGCGCGGTATAATCCGTCGAAGTGCTGTGCAAATCGCGGCGCAGGAATCCAGTTTAGGCAGGGGGACGATACGGTGGGTCAAGTCCAACTGAGACTGAGATTTGAGTTTCAAGAAAATCCGGTTGCCGATGAAGTGTCAGCCGTCACGGCGGTTGTACGTCCGATCCTCATGGGCACGCTGTACGCGTTGAAGCGGGACGTTGCTGAAGAAGCCGGAGGCTACGACGCTGTCAAACTGAAAATGTTGGCCAGATTGCGACGACCGGGCGATGGCGATGTAGGAATCTGTTTTGAATACGCGGTACATGACGCACTCAAGACTCAGAACCCGATGGTAATGGACCGCGTAACTGACGCGCTCGCGATGTGCAAGGTGCCAGGAAACGCGCTCTCTTCGATACTATTTGGCGCCGAGAAGACTGGTTCCCTCAATCTGATTAACACAGCAGAGGATCTTCTAACGTCTGAATCCGTGCTTCTATACGGAACAAAAGGCAGGCCAGTTAAGCTGAAGCGTCACATCACGAACGTCGCAGCCGCCTTTCGTAAACCAACTGCCCGTTCGTCTCTACCGCAAAGCATCGGTGGTCTTTGGAAGGCAGACCTATTCACGGGATGTAGCGATTCGGACAAGTGGATTGGTACGACACTGAAGATCAACCGAAATCATTTGGAAGGCGCCAGAGGATTACGGCTCGGCATTGTACCCGCGCAACAAGGGGAATCTGACAAAGTTGTCAGGGACGATGATCGAAACTTAGTTGTCTGTCCCCTGCGATATGACCGCAGCTTCATGCAGGTGTTTTATCAGGCGTGGGAGGTTGTCGTCCAATTCCTGGAAGCGGATGCACGTATTCCGAAGCCAGTTAGTCTTCCACGGCCACCTTCGCGACAGGTCGCCCAATTCCTGGAGGATCGCAGGGAGTATCCGGTGAGCGACGTGATCGAGGCACTGTCGCCATTGGCTCAACCGGAGTTATTACGTACCGAAGAGTCCCAAGCGAACCTAAAGGAAACGCGCAAGGCGCAGACATCCACAACTAGTGCCCTCCTCGCGCCCATCGCACGGGAAGACACGGGAAGCTGACAGGCAATCCTTGTCGTTCTTTCGGGACACTTCCCATCCATACCCTCGCTACCCCACACATCTCGATTGACCTCCGCGAAACGTGAATGGAGGTCACCCCGACTACCCCGACTACCCCGATACGAATGCAACTCGTTGCAAAGGCTGCGCGACCTGCTATCATTGCAATAGGGCTAACCTCAATACAGTCTTGAGGTTAGAGAAAAAGCGATTTGGTTGCAGCGAGTCGGCAAGGGACCTTACAAGGCGGAAGTCGTTGGTTCGAGTCCGACATCGCCCAGTTGACGGAACACCTGAAAAGCCCGCGTTTTCCTTGGAAATGCGCGGGTCTTCGCGTTTCTTGGCGGGTTCGTTTTCCTCGGTCGAGTCATCAGGAATACCCAGCAGTTTGCCTCGATTCTCAGGATTGAGGGGAAGCATTGGGGGAAGCCGAGAGGAAGCTTGAACGGCCCGCCCGTCGGTCCCGGTTACCTTTGTCGGTGCAACCCGTCGAGACTTCGATAACCGACCCGTCGCCGTTGCGATACTTGGCGAGCCACTTGCGGGAAGTCGCGACAATACGCGACGAACCGTCCGCGCCGGTTGTCGCGGGCGCCGTTCGCGTCTTGCCCCGCCCGTCCTTCCACCGTGCGAATGTTTCGCCCTTGCGGGTGAATAGTTCGGCGCCGTCAGGCAGCGGCTTCGTGTACGTCTTACGTCGAATGGAACCCACGGTCAGTTGTTTGGTCGCGGTCATGGCGCACAACCTCGTCATTCATTGGACTTCTCAGGCGATTTCGACAGCGGCTTGCGGTTGTCGTCGTTAAGCTCGATAGTCCGCCCGTCCTTTGAGACGCGAACTCCCCAGCGGATTGTTCCATTCTCGTCGTACAGGTTAAGGCTTGGCCCGCGCTTCGAGGCGACAAGTATCCCACGGAGTTCTCCATTCTCGTCGGTCAGGGCAAGGCGTGGCCCGTCCTTCCGGACCCTGAGCGTCCCGCGGGGTTTTCCATTCTCGTCGGCTAGGACAAGGTTTGGCCCGTCCTTCGTGACCTGAAATCCCCCACGGGTTTCTCCCTTCTCGTCGCAAAGGCTAATATCCGGCCCATACTCATCGACCACAAATACCCCGCGGGGTTTTCCGTTCTCGTCGGCAAGGGCGAGTCCTGGTCGGTCCTTCGAGGCCTCAAATATTCCACGGACCACCCCATTCTCGTCGGTCAGGGTAAGGCTTGGCCCATCCTCCCCGACCCTAAGCATCCCGCGGACTACTCCCTTCTCGTCCTCCAGAACGAAGCGGTTAGCCCGTACTTCATTTTGAACCTGGGCAGCCCCCATGAGCCAAGTCCCGCCCAGGAGCAAGGTTGCCATAATGGCAATGTTTCTTGTCCAGCGGTTCTGTTTCTCAAGCCGGTTGATGCGTGCCGTCAGGTTGCATTCGCTGTCAGTCGTCATAATCCAGCTCCTTTTGTGTTTTCACTAGTTTCAGCCCAAAGTGTTTAGTGAGCCTGTCGGCAATGTCGAGCCGCAACGATTGCTCGCCTCTGGCGAACGGCATTAGCGATTGTCGCAAGACCCCCGTTTCGCGCTCCAATGCCGCGAACGACAGTTCGCTTTCGTTGATTGCGTCCCGAAGTGCTTCGGTCAGTGTGTCGTATGTTTTACGTTTCTTGCTCATGTAGGAAATCCTACAGGCACATACTCTCGTCGTCAAGCGAGGCACCCCGACTCTCGCCCATCATGCGGCCGATACCAATGAACTCCTCCACATTGTCGGCAAGTCGTCCGAATCCAGCCCGGTCGGTTTGGCGCCGGTTCGTCGAGCCAGTCGGACGGGTCGATGTGCGTGGGACATCGCGGCGATTTTTCCGGCTCTTTGGCGATTGCCGACGGTTGCTTCCGGAGTGCTTGTAGTTCGCTCGGCAAGGCGGCGGCGGTATTCATGGCGACGGTTCTGTTTCTGTCTTCAGTGATTCGCGTCCGCGCGGCGGACACAAGCGAACCTCGCTTATGGTCCCTTATGGGATAGACGCGACAGCTACTGCGCCCCACGTGCTTCCCTTTCGTAGTCCGAAAACCCGGTATTTGGACATCCCGCGGCGTAGTCCCCCGCGGTGTACCCGTTTCAGCAGTCCGGCGGATTCAAGTCGTTGCGTTGCCAGTTGAACGGTTCGCCTGTATTGTCCCGTCCGCCTAGCGATGTCGGCTTGCGAAGTCGCAGCCTTCCCATCTCTTGTGTCCCGATTAGGAACAAGCCGTAGGAGGACTTCGTCACGATTCAACGTTGCGGTGGCAGGACAGAAGAAAGTGAAAAAAGTGGTCCAGTGCGCGCAAGGGCGGCCGGTTCCTTACGTTGATAAGGATACAGGCATCGCGGTTTCAGAACTTTTTCCCTTTCACCACACGATTTGGAGTGCACACCATGGCCGTTTACAGCAGCAGAGAATCGAATCGTCGGAAAGCCCGGTCCAACCGCCATTGTCGGTACACGAGAATCATTCGTCTGGAACAACTAGAGAATCGCCAAATGTTGGCAGCCGTACACGACGGGGGTTTTGCCCCGGTGGCGGAACACCAGCCGGCGCAGGGCGAACAGGCTCAGGTGGCCGAGGCACTACAGGAAGAACTCATAGGTACAGAAAATGTTGATGCCGTTGCTGCCATCGCCAGGGAGGCGGGGGTTGACATCGCGGAGGCTGAGTTGGTTTGCCAGCAGCACGAAGCTGAATCAGGATTATCAGACGAAGAGCTGGAACCGTTGGCTGTGGGGCCGGCGATGGTTCGGGAGCTACGTCATAGGTATTCAGGTTCTGACACTGATATCGAAGACATGCATACATGTTCCAATGACAATCAGGAAGGGATCGATAAGACCAGGGAAGCCTTTGTAGAACTGATGGGGTGGGATGAGGCGGTTGAGAGTGTCGCAACGGCACTTGAATACGTCGCCGGTTGGTTTGGCAATCTGTTCAGCGATGATGACGATGAAGACGAAGAAGACGACGATGACAGTAGCTCAGTAGATGACAATGATTCCGGTGGAAACGACGGCAATAGTGGCAATGGAGACGAAAACAACTGCCCCCTGTGCAACTGGTAACTTGCCATGGTCATCACAAGGCGTCCGGCCAAGCCGTCGTCGGTGCCGATCTTCAGGATTCCCGTGCCGTTTCAGGCGGGCACACGTCCTATTGGCGAGCGGATTCTGTTCGCTGTTCCCGGAACGCTTCCATTCGCGGAATCATATACCCATACAGCTCGTCGAAGCTAATGGGACGATAGTCGCACGCGTCGACGCCAACATCTCGCGTCAGCCAGGAAGAATGTGACTCGTCTTCGTGCTTGAGCCTTCCGTGGACATGGCCCTAATCATACACTGACGGTCGCTCTGTGCGCGGTGATCCTCGTCGGTCGGGGGACAGCGCGATCCAGGAGTTGTCGCCATTGAACGCGGACGGCAACGTATGGGTCCGCGTTTCGGAGAATGGTGGCTTGGCGGCAACGTCGTCGTGCGACGTGCCTCCTGGCCTAGCGGCTAAGGTCTATTCAGTCTTGGGTTTCGGCTCGTCAGCCTTGGCCTTCGCGGGTTCAGCCGCCGGAGTCTCGGCCTTCGGCTTGGCTTCCTCTTTGGCCTCGGGGGCTGGTTCCGCCTTGGGTTTGGCCTCCTCCTTGGCATCCGGTTTGGCTTCCTCCTTTGCCTTGGCCTCTGGGGTGGCCTTTGGCTTGGCCTCCTCCTTCACCTCAGGAGCGGTCGCCTTCTCCTCCGGCTCGGTTCCCTTCGCGGGTTCCGGCTCTGGCCTTTCGTCAGGTTTCCCTGGCTTTTCCTCGACCGGCGCGGCACCATCCTTCGGCGCAAGAGTCCACTTCTTTCCGACAAAACTTGGATCGACCTGCTCCAAGTGCACTCGTCGGAGGATCATCATGGCCCGGCGCAGGTAGCTTTCTTCGCGCGTGAGGTCTCGTTCGTCGGCAAGCTTCTCCAGCATCTCGTTCAACGCAATCAATGTTCCAAGCAGGTCGTCCGCCTGTTCTTGCATGTTCACCTGGAGGTTGTTCTCCAATGCCTCGGTCAACTCGGCCATCGTCTCTTCGGGCACCTTGTCGCTACTGGACAGCTCCTGGATTGTCGCCTCGAACATGGGCCGTTGTTCTACCAAGAAAGTCTTGAATTGCTTCGCGGTGAACCCAGCCAAGGTCTGAACAAGTTTCTCGGTCTGATCGAATATGAGTTTCTCCAACTTCTCGCGGATGTCGGGAGCGCTCGCTACGAGTTCTTCGCTCGCCATCTCGGCCCATTCCGGGGCGTCCTCTTTGATGATCGTTTCCGCCTGCCTTCGCGCTTCGGGCAAATAGTCTTCCACCCTGGTGCTCACAAAGGAAACGAGCTCGTCGGGCTTGTTGACGAAGGCAAGGATCGTCACGTAGCCATACGTGAAATATCCTGTCAGCAGGAGCAGCAAGGCGCCGCCAATGCAAACCGTAATGATAGAAGATCGCTTCACGCTGCGCCGCAGGTTGTCCAGCCTAGTCTGTGCATTCTCAAGGCGATTGTTCAACGCCGTGGTATCCGGGGCTTCCGGAGCGGGTGCCTTTTCCGGTGCAGGAGCATTTTCAGAAGAAGATGATTCGGACATGGTTATCCCTTTCGGGTTTCGAGTTTGTGATTTCAGATACTCTCTTGCCTTCGGTCGTGACCATGACGTTCACCGCGACTGTTGCCACATCGCGACTCGCGGCGAGGAATGTTCAATTCGTCTTGTCCACGGCACCGAATAGAGTGTCCTGAGGGTTCGTGAGTCTCTCCTTAGCGATCTCCATGAAACAGCCAACCAACTCTTGGCCCAGCGGTTCGACGCCCTCCTTGGTGGAATCAACTGGATCAGCTACTGGAAACTCGTTGATCGAAGCCATCATCCGTTCCAGTTCTCTCTGCATCTGTTCCACATAGTACTTCTGCACCAGTTCTTGGCCGGCCTTCTCGATATTGTCGGCCAACTGAGCGAGTTGCTCGTCCGAAAGATTCGGGTACTCCTCTTTCAGGACGGCTCTATGCTTTTCAAAGAAGCTCTTGTAGTGCTCGTTGACCTGTTGTTCCAGGCCTTCCTCAAGCTTCGCGAACAGCTTCTCCCCCTCCTCGGTTATCGCCTTGGTGTATCTCGGCTTGTCCTTCTCGACCTGCTCGGTGAACGCCTTCTGAAGTACGGGCTGGGCGGTCTTGACAAGCGTTTCGACTTGACGCTGCAACTGTGGCAAGAGGTTGTCCTCCAGTTGCTTCTGAGCGATTTCCGTCATCTCATTGAGATTCTCTTCGTTCGCGAATTCGTCTTTCAAGCCGACGAACAGATAGAGGAAAACGCAAACGAAGATCAAGAAGCCGATCGGTAGCACTAATCGCAACTTGCGCGCCGTCGACTGTGCCGCTACCAGCGCAGCGACCTGCTGTTCCACTGCCTCCACCTTCCTCTCAATTGCTCCAACCTGTTCCGATGACAATGCCTCACTCTGCACCGGCGGTGTCTCATCGGTAGTCATCTATTGCTCTCCCACTACTGAAACCCAGAACCATGGACAGGAAAAACGTATGAATAAGAGCGAACGGAGCCGTTGAAACCGAAATACAGAATGGCATCAATCGACGAGATTATGGACTATGAGTTTATGATGGGACGGTCCCTCAGTCAAAGGTTTTTCTGTGACTTCCGCAGGAAATTGTCTGCAATGTCGGCTCCAGGAGAGACGAAAGAGCCGACTTTGGGGTCCCGTCACCACGAGAATCCCCTAAGGCGAGCGGAGGGAATTGGCTAACACACACTAGTTCGTCGTATCAATCGGCGTTTGTGGTTGGACAGCGCCACCTTGGCGGGCAGAGCGTGGAAAGGGAAACTGAAGCGCGAGCGAAGATCCAACGGCGCAATTCGTTTCTTCGCTTGCGTTTCAGGCTTCAATCGTTCGTCGGAGGTTATCCCGGGGCACTGCTGCTCAATTGGAAGACCGGCAGCAACAACGAGTAGGCGATGCAGGCCACGACGCCGCCCATGGCGACAATCATGATCGGCTCGATCAGCCGTGTCGCCACCTTCAGAGCCGAATCCACTTCCGAGTCGTAATGCTTGCTCACCTTGCTCAGCACGTTGTCCAGGGTTCCTGTCTCCTCGCCGCACGAGATCATCTGAAGCAAGGTGGGCGGGAACAGTGTGCTTGTGGCCAGGGCATCTCGGATTCGCTTTCCTTGTGTGATGTCGTTCACGGCACGCAACCACGTCTGTTGAAAGAAATGGTTACCGGAGACTTCGCCGGATATCTCCAGGGCGTCCAACAGAGGAACGCCGCCGCGCAGCATCGTTCCCAGCGTGCGGATACTACGGCTGATTGCCACCTTGCGAAGCATCGTGCCAACGATCGGCGAGTTGATTCTGAGCCAATCCAGTGCGACGCGCCCTTGATGCGTTCGTCGCCACATGACGAAGCCAACCACCAGCAACACCGCGCCGATTATCCAGGCCACCCAATGGTCAAGGAGAAGCGCGGACATGTCCATCAGCATCACTGTTGTGGCCGGAAGGTCGATGTTCTTTCGGGCGAACAGCGGTGCGAACTTGGGCAAGACATACGTCAACAGAAAGATGGTGACGATGACGGAGATCGCCAACATTGCACCGGGATAGGCCAATGCGCCGCGTACTTTTCGCCGGGTCTCCATCTCGTAAAGCATGTTCGCAGATGCCTGCTCCAACATTTCCCCCATGGTGCCGGTCTGTTCGCTGGCCCTGATCATAGCGATGAACGTCTGGTCGAAGTATTTCGGATGCTTCGCCAACGCTTTAGAAAAATCCTCTCCTGATTCGACGTCGCCTTTGATCTCTTTCAGCAACTTGCTCAGAGCCGGGTTCTCTTCTTGCTCGCAGATGCCTTCCAAGGCGTCTGCCAACGTGATACCCGTATCGACCATGATTGCCAACTGGTTGACCGTGCAGATGATATCCGACTTCTTGATGCGTCTTGGGAGAAGGGCCAAGCCTTCGCCGGCCTCCTGCAATTCCAGCACTTGGAAACCATCGCGCCGAAGCAACTGCGTTGCCTCTTCGCGATTGGCCGCTTCGACCTCGCCATCGTGCGTTTTGCCCAGAGGGTCGCGAACTGTGTATTCGAAGTTCATGGCAGTTGGATTCCGGGTGTCAGACGTCGGGGGTGGCTTCCGGCCCCCGAGACGTGACACGTGCAACTTGTCTACATGGCTCCAGTCGCGTGTAGTACTTCCTCGACCGTCGTGATGCCTTCCCGGACCTTGCGAAGTCCGTCGTGGCGAATCGTCGCCATGCCGGATTCGCACGCGATACCCCGCAAGTCGTTTATCGAGACTCCCGCCACGATGGCATCGCGAATCCTATCGTCAACACTCAGCAACTCGTGAATCCCAATCCGTCCTCGGAAGCCGGTATTCCGGCAGTTGGCGCAACCGACGCCTTTGAAGAACGCTTCGACCTCCGCGTCCATTTGTTCGATCGCCTTGCGCAACATGCGCGGCGGCTCGTACTCCTGACGGCATTGCACGCACACGCGTCGCACAAGCCGCTGGGCCAGAACCATGTTCAAAGCGGCCCCGATCAGATAGGGCTCGACGCCCATGTTCACCAGCCGGGTGATGGCCGACGGCGCGTCATTCGTGTGCAGAGTGCTCAGCACCAAATGGCCGGTCAACGCAGCTTGAATCGCCGTCCGCGCTGTCTCTTCATCGCGGACTTCACCAACCATGATGACGTCCGGGTCTTGCCGCAGCAGCGTTCTGAGAGCCTTGGAGAACGTCAGCCCGATCTTCTCCTGCACCTGAAACTGATTAATCAGCGGCACACGATACTCGATGGGGTCCTCCACCGTGCAGACGTTGTTCTCCATCGTGGCGATTTCGTTCAGACCCGCGTAGAGAGTCGTCGATTTTCCGCTGCCCGTGGGGCCGGTGACCAGCAGCAATCCGCTCGGCGCTTGAACGTGGAGTTGAAACGACTGCAAGACGTCCTCGGCAAATCCCAAGTCGCCCAAGTTCAGCGAGACCTGGTGGGCGTCTAGGACGCGGATCACCGTCTTCTCGCCCCGCGACCCAGGCAAGGTGCTAACGCGAAGGTCGATCTTGTGGCGGTCCATCATGACGTGGATGCGACCATCCTGCGGCAGTCGCCGTTCGCTGATGTCCAGCGACGCCATGATCTTGATTCGGCTGGTGACGGCCCCCAACAGGTTCAAAGGCACTTCCAGCGACTTGTACAGACGACCGTCGATGCGATAGCGGACCCGCAGGCATCGTTCGGCCGGTTCGATGTGGATGTCGCTGGCGCCCTCCTTAACGGCATTGTAGATGACGTAATTCACCAAGCGGATCACGGGCGACTGGTCGACGATTTCTTCCAGATCGCCAATGTCCTCGATGGCGTTTTCGATCAACGTGACATCATGTTGCTCGTAGTCATCAATGATGTCGTCAATCACAAAGACTTTGGCGTCCGGCAGCGACGCAAACATGCGGCGGATGTCTTTGAGGGTCGCCGCGACGATTTGGATCTCCTTGCCCGTGGCATGCCGAAGCTCGTCTATGATGAACAGGTTCGACGGTTCGGAGACCGCCACCGTCAGGACGTCTCGGATGCAGAAAAGCGGCAAGACTAGATTCCGTTCCATGTAGTCGCGCGGCAGTAGCTCCACCACGTTGGGATCCATCAGCCGCGGCTCCAACTTGGCGTACGGCACCCCGTATCCAGTGGCCAGGCATTCGAATACCTGATCCTCGCTGCAATACGACATGTCGACGAGGATCTCGCCAAGCAACCGTGTCTTGCCGATGCGCTGTTGGTGGTCCAGTGCTTCGTTCAGTTGCTCGAGCGTCAGATAACCGCGCTCGATCAGCGCGTCGCCCAGGTTGATCGGGATATCCGTGGAAATGGTCATGAGTTCAGGCGTAGCTTTTCACCGCGTCAATCACGTTGTCGAATACGTCCATATACCGGTCCAACCGAGTGATCTCCATTATCTTTCGGTTGATGTGGTTCCCTGTGGACACTCGCAGATCGCCGCCGAAGTCACGCAATTGATCCTGCGCATCTAGCAACGTCTCTAATCCTGCACTGTCGACGGATTCAGCGTTGTCCAGATCAACGATGACGTTGACGCGCTCCAATGTAGTCAGGAACTCCATCAGCGGCTCGGCTTGATCTTGGCCAAGTTCCTGCGGTGTGTGAACGACGATCACGTCTCCGAAGATCTCTGTAGGCAACTTCATGGCCCGCCGCCTCCGCAAACAATCTCTTCACGCTCGTGAAGGATACTCTCTACTTGCTCCAACAGCTTTCGTGGGCTGAACGGCTTGGAAACGACGGCCGCTATGCCGTACTTCGCGTTCAGTTCCTCCTGAGACAACTCGAATCCCTTCGCTGTCAGCATGATCACCGGCAGATGGCTGGTGGCCGGAGTAGTGTGAACCAGCTCCGCCAACTGCATTCCGTCCATGCGTGGCATCTGATAGTCGGTCACCAAGGCGTCAGGGCAATCCGTTTGGATGATCTCCCATGCTTCTTGACCATCGCAGGCGCAACGAACGTCGAATCCGGCCCGTTTCAGCTTGAACTCGGCGGCCCGAAGAATGTGAACTTCGTCGTCGCACAGCAAAACGCTTCGGGACATTTCTCTTCTCCTCTTAACATGGGGCACGTTTCCAACGTGCCCGCGATCCAACCGCAGTAGGTCAGGCTGTGCCTGACGATATGCTTCCCCGCGCGGCCGGCGCGGTTTCCGTCAGGCACAGCCTGACCTACGAGAAATCAACATTCGGCAGGGCTACGTGGAAAGTGCTACCCTTGCCCAGTTCGCTCTTCAAAGTAAGTCGCCCACCGTGTACGTCTTCTACGATGTGCTTAGCCAACGGCAGCCCCAAACCGGTGCCCGAGGCCATTTGGCTGTCTTTCTTGACTCGATAGAACTTGTCGAACACCTTCTCGCAGTCCTCGGGACTGAGTCCCACGCCGGTGTCTTCCACTTCGAACGCCGCCTCGGTCCCGTCCAGGCGGCTTCGTAATGTGACCGTGCCGCCCACATCGGTGTACTTGATGGCGTTGGATAACAAGTTGATCGCCGATTGCATGATCATGTCCCGGTCCGTGAAAATGCCCAGGTACATGCTGCTCAGGTTGACCGCCAACTGAATTCGTTTCCGCTCAGCGGCTGGCCCAACGACGTCCGCAGCCTCCTCCAACAACTCGTTGAGCGATTGGCTTCGCTTGTCCACCTCGACCACGCCGGCTTCGATCCTGGCCAGATTCAACATGTTGTCGATCAGCCGCTGCAAGCGATCAGCCTGGCCGTTGATCACGCCCAGGAACTCTTCGCGAGTCTCCTCGTCTTCCGCTTCGCCATCAGCCAGCAGTTCCACATAGGCTTTGATTCCGGACAAGGGAGTCTTCATCTCGTGCGCCGCCGCGGACACGAATTCGGCGTGGCGTTTGTGGATAGCCTTCTGGTCGCTAATCTCTGTCAGCACGGCGACGGCGCGCTGTTCGGACACGTCGGCCGGCCCGTCGGCGTCCGTTGTGACGTCTACGCTGCGGCAGTTGGCCTGATATAGCTGCTCGTGGCCTTGTTTGTCGGTCACCTTGATTTCTGTCGTCCGCTGCGCCGGCGCCTTTCGCCGCCGTGTGTCCATCAAGACTCTGACGAGTTCCTCGCACGACAACAGCCGACGCACGGCGCTCTCTTCGGTACACTCCGAGGGCAGATCGAACAGTTGCCTTGCACTCGGGTTGCTCAGTGCCAATTCGTCGAATTGGTCGATGGCCAGCACGGGATCCGACAAGCCGGCGACGACCTCCTCCAGTTGTCCGTGCTCGCTGTTCAGTTGGCGGACGCGCACTTCCGTTCGCACTCGTTCGTTTTCCGACGCACGCAGCCGTTCGGCCAGCGAGTTGGCGAACTCGCGAAAACCCTCGAGTGTCTTTTTCCACGCGCTTCTGGCCCCGATCCCCAGGCGGCCATTCTCCAGGTTCTGCTCGTTGACGTCATGGAAGTGCAGTTGGGTGACCCGCTTCAAGTATTCGCGCACGGACTGCTGGATCCGCAATTGCTTCACGAGGGGGTGCCCGAGCAGCGCGAGATTCACGGCAAAGCAGCCAGCTACGAATACGAGCCTGGTCCACCAAGCCGGATCCCCGCCCAGCACACATTCGGCCAAGCAGACAGTCGCCAGCGCAGCCACAAACGACAGCAGAATGGAACTCGCCCAGTTACGTTGCGTACTCCTGGCACACATCAGCGGCAGCAGCCTTCGATGAAATACGAGTAAATGTGTATATATTGCGGGTCCTTGGAAATTTAGGTTAGCGCAAGCTGGTTGTCCAAAACGACTTCGCCGGTTTCGCCGTCCGCGGTGGCAGGACTGGAAAAGCCTGCACGATCGTACGCGAGTTGGTCAGAACGAGGGAAAACCGTCCGTCCACTAGAATCGTCATATCCGTAAGCAGGGCGTTCCGCTCTAATAGCGGAGCAGACGCATGAATTGGTTTGTAGTCCCGCCTTTAGGCGGTCTTAGAGCAAGAAGCAGCGCGGAAAACCGCCTGAAGGCGGGACTACGAACGGCCTCACGACTCATTGATGCGTCGGCTCTGCAGACATCGTCAAATACCACACAAAGGAGCCCTTTCCCATGAAATCACGCACACACGCACGGACTGTGTTTTGCCTTCTTGGAACCGTTGCTCTTGCATGTCTTGTACTGCGAGGTTCGGGTGCCGACAGCCAAACCAATGAGAACGCGGCGACTGGCGAAGGCTTGAAAGTCACCAGCACACGCGTCCTGGGCGGCCCCGATCGATACCTAACCTACCTTAGCACCGACAAGCCGATATACCGGTCCGGCGAGACGATTCACATGCGGGGCGTGATTCTGCACCACGCCACGCGCAAGCCGATGCCCGCCGGGCATCCACTGAGTGCTTTGGTGGAGATCCGGGGACCGAAAGGTGACGTAGTGGCTGCCGGGCCCGTCACGTCAGAGGACAGTGCTTTCGGCTTCAAGTGGACCGTTCCCGACGGGCAGGCAGGCGGCGAGTACACGATCAAGGCCAGCGGAAACGGGTATCCGCCTGCTGAGCGCAAATTCGACATCCGGGCCTACCGGGCGCCGCGTCTGAAAAGTCAGATCAAGTTCCTGCGCGACGGCTACGGCCCCGGTGACGAGGTGGCCGCCACGCTGCACGTGGAACGGGCCGAAGGCGGGGTACCGGTTGGCGCACCTGTGACGGTTACCGCCCGCGTGGACGGCATGGAAGTGTTCCGCGGACCGGCCAACGTTGACGCAGAAGGCGATTGTCTGGCTCGTTTCAAGCTGCCGGTGGAAATCGCTCGCGGCGAAGGTACCCTGGCCATGGTGATCGAAGACGGCGGCGTACTTGAAACGGCCAGTAAGACCATCCCCATCCTGCTGCAGACGGTTGACCTGACGATGTATCCCGAGGGTGGCGAGTTGTTAGCCGGATTCTCTAATCGCGTCTACTTCGAAGCATTCACGCCAGCCAAGAAGCCTGCCGACCTGGCCGGAGTCATCCTAGACGGCGATGGCAACGAGGTGGCCGAGTTCCTCAGCGAACATGAAGGCCGCGGCAGGTTTACGTTCGTACCGGAGAAGGAGGGCAAATACTCCCTGAAGATCACCGAACCGTCCGGCATCGCGACGCGGTATCCGCTGCCCGCTGTCAAGGTGAAAGGCGCGATGCTCCAGAGCAAGAAGAACGTATTCGCTTCCGACGAGACGGTGGCGTTGTCGGTCGCATGCGCGCCGGTCGGGGACGAATTGCAGGTCACAATCGCCAAACGCGAGAAGATCATCGCCAGGAAACGCCCGAAATTGTCCAACGAGGCCGATGTCGCACGGGGCCTCGTTGAATTCGACCTTGCGTCTGACGATCCCGATGGTGTTCTGATCGCCACGGTCTGGGACAAAGACGGCATGCCGCTGGCCGAGCGGCTAATCTTCCGTCAGCCTGCCCGGACCATCAACGTGAACATCACGGCCGACCAGTCGCAGTACGTCCCGGGCGGCAGGGCCCGAGTCACTTTCGAGACAACGGACGCGCAAGGCCAACCGGTCGACGCGGTTGTCGGAGTCACCGTCACGGACGACAGCGTCCTGGAGATGATCGAACGCCGGGAACAGGCCCCGCGACTGCCTGTGATGGTTCTGCTGGAAGGCGAGGTGAAAGAGCTGGCCGATGCCCACGTCTACCTGGACGCCGACGATCCGCTGGCGCCATTGGCCGTTGATCTGTTGTTGGGTACGCAGGGCTGGCGCCGCTTCGCGTTCGTGGAGGCAACAGCCGAGCAATTCCTGCAAGAGCATGGCGACGCCGGACGGCGTGTATTGGCGCTGGGACTGCTCACGATGCGAGAACGCCGCAACGTGTGGAGACGCCGTGGGGGCGCAGAGGACCTTTTCGGCGGAATGATGGAAGGGATGGAGATGGATGGCGGGATGCCGGTGGACGAGGAAGAGCCGGCCGCACCTCAGTTCGCCCCTGGCGCCCCGGTGGATGCGCCACCGGCCGCTGCCCCCGAGAGAGCCGCGCCCATCCCGGAGCCTGCCGAACCGCCTCCCGCCGCTGCTGACCCTGCCCCTGCGGATGATGCCTTCAAAGACGAAGACGAAGAGATGTCCGCCGCGGAACGGCCGGCACCGGCACGTGAACAGCCCGCGCAGGAGTTCAAGAAACGAGCCGGGCTGGCCCAAGCCTTGGGCCGCAATGCCGCGGGGGCGGATCTGGCCCTCCTGGAGGCCGAGGAGTCGGTTCCAATCCGTAACGACTTTGTGGCGGTACGAATCTATGCCCACCACGTTCGCAGCGGCCGCCAGCCCGGGGAGCGGATCGACTTCACCGAAACGCTGGCCTGGCACGCCGGAATGCGGACTGGACCGGAAGGCAAAGTGTCAATCGAATTCGGCTTGAACGATTCGGTCACCAGCTTCCGCGTGTTTGCCGACGCCTTCGGACACGACGGAGCTCTGGGCAGCAATTCGATGCAAATTGAATCCGTCGAACCGTTCTATCTGGAGCCGAAGTTGCCGTTGGAGGTCACCATGGGCGACGTGATCCGGACGCCCATCGGTATCGTCAACGCCACGGGCAGCGGTTTGGACAACGTCAATGTACAGGTCCAGGCTCACGGAGCCCAGGACGACATGGCCCCAATTCCACCGTTTACGCTTTCGGCGTTGGAACGCGTTCGGCGATTGGTGAAAGTACGAGTTGGCAAGTTCAATGGCCAAGCCGATTTCACGTTGCTGGCCAACGCCGGCCCGTACAGCGATCGAGTGACGCGCACCATGATGGTCCGGCCGCTGGGCTTCCCGATTGAAAACCCGCGTGGCGGCTTGATCCAGCCGGGCGACACCGTGTCTCACGAATTCTCGATCCCCGACGACCTGGTACGCGGCAGTCTTTCGACTCGAATCGTGGTCTACCCCACGCCTTTGGCCAGCATGACCGAGGCGCTAGAACGATTGATCCGCGAACCGTACGGCTGCTTCGAGCAGACCAGTTCGACCGTCTACCCGCTGGTCATGGCCCAACAGTACTTCATGTCCCACCAAGGCGTCGATCCCTCGCTGATCGAACGCAGCAGCCAGATCTTGACCACGGGCTACGATCGCCTGATGGGCTTCGAGTGCCAAAGCGGCGGATTCGAATGGTTCGGCAACGATCCCGGCCACGACGCGCTGACGGCCTACGGGCTGTTGGAGTTCACCGACATGTCGAAGGTACGTCACGTCGATCCGGCGATGCTGGACCGCACGCGTACGTGGATGCTGTCACAACGTGACGGCCAAGGCGGATTCGCGCGCAAGACGCACACGCTGCACACGTGGCTGGCAGAACCCGAAGTAGCCAACACGTACAACATGTGGGCCTTGCTGGAGGCCGAGGTCGATACGGACTTGACGACAGAAGTTGCCTGGGTCCGCGACGCTGCCGAACGGACGCAGAACACGTATGTGATGGCGTTGGCTGCCAATGTGCTGGCGTTAGGTGGCGACGAAGAAGGCGCCAATCACATGCTCGACAAACTGGCCGGCAAGCAGACGGAAGAGGGTTCGCTGTCCGGCGCGACCACATCGGTAGTGGGCAGCGGGGGCGAAGCGCTGATGATCGAAACAACTTCGTTAGCCGTATTGGCGTGGCTGAAGAATCCGCGGTACGCGCCAAATGTCGAGCAGTCCATCAAGTACTTGGCCGAAAGCTGCAAGGCGGGCCGATTCGGCTCGACTCAGTCGACGGTTCTGGCTCTGCGCGCAATCGTCGCCTACGACCAGTCGCGCGCCAAACCAAAAGCCCCGGGCAGCCTGCAATTGCTGATCGACGGCAAAGTGGTAGGCAAGCCGGTTGAGTTCACGGCCGAAACCGAAGGCGCCATCGAGCTGCCCGACGCCAGCGAGTTCCTTGGGCTTGGCGACCACCAGGTTCAGATCCGAATGACCGACGGATCGCAAATGCCCTACTCGGTCACAGCCAACTACAACCGGCTGAAACCGGACTCGTCAGAAGACTGCAAACTGCACCTGGAAGCAACGCTACGCGACGAACGAGTCGAGGAAGGCAGCGTCACCGAAGCCGAGATCACTGTGATCAACCGCACCGGCGAGTCGATCCCGACGCCGCTGGCTATCATCGGCATCCCGGGCGGGTTGGAGGTGCGGCACGACCAGTTGAAGGAGTTGGTCAAAGAAGGCAAGATCGCCGCCTACGAAGTACTTGGCCGCGAAGTCGTGCTGTACTGGCGAGCGCTGAAGGCCGAAGAGCGCGTCGATCTACCGATCAGCCTCGTGGCCGCCATCCCCGGCACGTACACCGGCCCGGCCAGTCGAGCCTACTTGTACTACACCGACGAACACAAACACTGGATCGACGGCCTGAATGTCCGCGTTGCCCCGAAGCAATAGGAGAAGTTTCACGGCAAAATGACAGGGATCTTCTCGTAGATGGCGGCATTTCGCCGGAATCTCACCTTTCACCCATTGCATAGCCCCCTCCATTGGAGACAATGCGAACGAAACAGATTGCCTTGACCGCAGGTACGCCGAGGTGTTCTTCGCACCTACCTGTCCGGAATCAGAACTGCGGCGCGTGAAAGGTCGGGCCTCATGTCATTCACGGTGACCTGCCAGCAGTGTGGACAGCAGTTTGCAGTTGCGCCACATCTGTATGGGAGACGCGTCAACTGCACGGCATGCGGGGCGGCGCTTCAGATTCCGAATCCGCCTCAAGACCCCGCACCAGTCCCACCCTCGTCGGCGCTCGGTTATCCGAGAAGCACACCCGGTGTCCCGTTTCATCAGGCGTCGTCGAAAGCGGCTTCGGCATCGGACCGCCGATTGATCATACTCTGTTCGGTCATTGGCGGCGCAACCATCGTGCTGCTCTCCGGTGCACTGCTGGTCTCGCGTCTTTTCAAGAGCGAGCCGGGCGTCGAGCCTCGCGTCAATCCTGCCCCGGATATCGCTGCATCTACAGGAACGTCATCCGATGCGGAACTGCCTTCGCAGCCACAAGTAGACTCGGGCTCCGGCGGTCCAGTCTCGACGGAGCCATCACCGGCGGCCAAGCCATTGTCGCTGTCCGCGGCGCGGAAAGGCTTCGCCACGAAGCTGCGTCGGAGAGAGTCCGCCGGAGAACCGCTTCCCGACCCGCCGCCCAGCGTGTTTCGAGTCGTCGAATTCGATTCTGCGGTTGGCAAACTGGGAGCTTACCTGACCCCAAACCCGAACGACGGCAGGAAGCGAAAGATAAAAGGACAGGCATCTTCTTGACCGCTCGCCCGTGAGTGTGTAGACTATTCCTCCGATGGGAAGACGCCTATTCTCTGGAGATTCGACTGATGACCGTGGCTCGAAATCAATTGGTAGACGTGAGTGTAACTCGTTACTATCACTGCATTTCTCGCTGCGTGCGGGGGGCGTTTCTGTGTGGCGAGGGATTCGAACACCGCAAACAGTGGATCGAAGACCGTTTGGAGACGCTGTCGCGGTGCTTCGCCGTGTCAGTCTGTGGGTTTGCGGTGATGGATAACCACCTGCATGTGCTGGTACGGTTGGATGCGGGCGATGCGAGTTCCTGGTCTGCCGAGGAAGTCATACGCCGGTGGTTCGTAGCGTATCCCCCCAAGACGCCCAAAGGGAAAGAGATCGAGATTACCCAGGCGTGGGTTGATCAGCAGGCCAGGGACGAGAAGCGGGTTGAATTGCTGCGCGAGCGTCTGGCCAACTTGGGGTGGTTCATGAAAGCTCTGAAAGAACCGCTGGCCCGCAAGGCGAACAAGGAAGACGAGTGTAGAGGGACGTTTTGGGAAGGCCGTTACAAATCGATCGCGATCCTGGACGAGGAAGCCTTGCTGGCGACATGCGCGTACATTGACTTGAACCCTGTGGCAGCAGGAATCGCTGCGACTCCGGAAACGGGCCGTCATACGTCGGTACGGCAGCGCGTGCGGCATGCGAAGGCCAAAGGCAAACTGGCCGAGTTGAAAGCCGCCAAGTCAGGAAGCGTTGCGGGGAGCCGAGTTGCCGGGGACGTAGAACAAGACCTGTGGCTCTGCCCGGTGGAAGACCGTCGCCGCAAGGGCGCGCAACGCGAAGGAATGCTGGAGGGGTTCTCGCTGGGCAGCTATCTGTTGCTGGTCGACCATACGAGCCGTTTGTGCCGTCAAGGAAAGGCACGGGTAAGTCGGGCCGTGGCCTCGATTCTAGATCGCCTGGGGACGGACGCGACCGCATGGGCTGACCGCATCCACGGGCTTTTTTCCAAGAGGCGGCTTCTTGGCAGCTACTTCACCGCCGACCGAAAGCGACTGAGGGAGTTGGCGAAGAGTCGCGGCGTCCATCATCTAGACAATCTCGTCTCGTCCCCGGCCTGACCTTGTCGTGCTGTTCGGGAACCAGAGAGTCTCATCGTTCCGTCTTTTTGATTTGCCGGTCGTTCAGGGATTGGCCTTCTCTCCATCGAAACACGACCGAAAACGTGTAGTGGCGTTCCGGCGGGTCATTAGTCGCTCCGTGCTGGGGCCTGCATGGCCTTGCGAGACTGCGTTGAGGGCGCCCTTTTTGAACCGGCCAACGGGATGAATAATGCCTGTCCTTATCTTCCTTTGGCTTTTTTCCAGCCTCCGGAAGACCGCGAAATCGGCTTGCGCCTTGTGTGGTTGGCCGAGCTTGTTGTAGGCCAGGGCGCGGTTGCGATAGGCCAGGCGGTTGGATGGATCGGATTCGATCGCTTTTGTGAAGTCTTCGATCGCTTTGTCGTACTGGCCCATGCGAGCGTACGTTGCGCCGCGGTTGTTGTACGCCAATGTCCAATCGGGTTTCAAGACAATCGCTTTGCCAAAGTCGCTGATCGCTTTCTGCATGCGATCGGCGGCCAGATGGGCACACCCGCGGTTGTAGTATAGTGCGGCGTCGGGTTCGTCTCGGATGCTCGACAGGTGGTCGTAGTCGCGAACAGCGCTGTCGTAGCCGCCTCGAAGCAGGTGAGTCGCCGCGCGGTCGCGCAGGTAGACGAGGTTGTCGGGATCGTCCTTCAACAGCCAGTCGTAGGCGGCCACGGCGCGATCGTAGCGTTGCTCCTTGACGTACTCTTCGGCCAAGTCTCCCAGATGCGCCGTGTCGCCTTGCATGCGGGACGGTTTGGCAAACCGTCCTGCTTCCCGTGCCTGAGCATTCCCATCTGCAGCGCGCGTTTCGGGCACGGGATTCTCAGGACCGCATAGTGGACTACCGCAATGTGGGCAGTTCGCGCCAGAACACGCTGGGCAGGCGCAGCTTGGACGGTGATGCGTACCACCGCTATCTCCGGTGTGACGGTTTCCGCGTCGATCGTAGTCGCGCTCGATACGCCTGGCGAATTCGATGTCGATCTTGGCCATCTGCCATAGAACTGCTTGGCGGCCGACTTCGCCTTTGGTGGCGTTAACCGGCTGCCAGGGTGCGCGTCTCAGGTTGTCCCTTCGGGCATGGTTCCAGAATCGCTGCCACTTCTCGATAGCCGCGTCCAGTTCAGGCACACTTTGCTCCTTGTCTAGGGACAGCTTGCGCAAGTTCTCGCCGCGATTCCTGTAGGCAGAAGCGTACTGGGGATCCAGTTCGACGGCCCTGTCGAAGTCCTGCGCGGCCGCGATCAGTTCGTTCTTTCTTTGGTGAGCGATCCCGCGAGCGTTGTAAGTGGTTGCGTCGTCTGGGTCCAACTCGATCGCTTTGGTGAAGTCCTCGGTTGCACCGTCGTAATCTCCTTTGCTTGTTCGTGCCCTGCCGCGGGCAACGTAGTGCGCTGGATTCCGGGGATCATTTTTTATTGCCAGCGTGAGGGGGTCCGGCGATCCACCCGCTGCTTCCTTGCTGGCTTGCTCCCGCGTAATCTCTTCGTTGACGAACCGCTGGTCCTTGTCGCTCAGTGCGCCTAGCGGCACCAGGACTGTCTTGCCGGTGCCGGAGAACTGTAGTTTGACTTGGCCGTACTCGAATCCGAGATACTTGGCGTCGACCGTCCTTGTTCCGCCTGCATCCGTCCAAATCCGGGCGGAGACGCTGGAGGCCAGAAGCCCGACTAGGAACACGCTCGTCGTTAAGGCTCGCATAATGACTCTCCTTCTCGCACGGCTTGTGTCACATCTGCGTAGGATGGATCTCCAGATCCGTCCGGGACGGACTAGGAAGTCAGTCCTACAAAAATGCGCACTGGGAGCGCATTACGTGACTTGAAACTGCCTCGGGGTGACGTCCTGGCTACAAGATGCGCGCACCGAGCGACGAAGTGGCGTGGTCCGATTCCAGTATGGTCACGTGCGTCGTTGTCCGCTGTGGCCACGGCAACTGGAAGGGCCGGATTGTGTGATTCTCTGATCCCTTGCTCAACGTAATAAACGCACGGCCTTCGGAATTGTACTCTCCATGTCGCGTGCGTTACGAGAGATTTCCGTGCGGCGGGATTCGCTAGGATTTCGAGAGCCGTGATACCGACTGAACTCTTGCGAATTCACCTACCAACCTTTCTCCTGGCCTTCTCGCTTGAGTTCCGTCAATTCCTCTCGGGTCAACTGGTAGGCCCGCATCAGACTTTCCTCTTGCGACTCGCGGTGCTTAGCGAGCAAGGCGCGTCCCTGGGCGGCCGCGGCGCGGATCTTTGCAGCCTGTTCCGATTGGCCCATGCTCTCTAGGGTCTTGGCCTGCTCCTCGGAAGCTTGAAAGGTCTTCTCTTCCATCATTAGCGTCTCGTAGACGTGCTGTTTACGGCTCTCGGTCCACTCGCTGAGGGGCTTTCGAGCAGCGGGAGCGGGACTTGTTGGGGGAGCAGGAGTTGGCGGGGGCTTCGTACTTGGATTGGCCGCAGCGGACGAACCCGATGGTGCCGGTCGGCGGCCTAGCATGAACGAATCAAAGAAGCGTGTCATCTCCCGTTCGGGCTTCTGGCCCGGCGGGCCCATCCAGAAGACTTGGTAGAGCTTCCTGTTTGAAAGGATAGCCCGGACCCGTCCGATCAGATCCGTACCTCGATCGTTCCCGTTGAACTCTACTTCCTTGGCTGCATTTCCCTCGAAAGAGAACGAGCGATCAGAGACAACAGTGGCGTTGTAGGTCCGCATCATCCCTTGCAGGCAGTCTTCCAGGATCTGATTCGGATCGTCTCGGACACGCGGCAATGGGGTGTGGGACACGCAGTAGGCGCCCTTCTTGCCTTGATCGGCTATCGCCATCACGACACGGGTCATCCCGGCCGGCGACGCCACTGACTGGCTCTTCACGAGCGGGGATCTTGGCATGTATACCGAGTAACCGCCGTCGATCGAGTTGTACGTTTCCCAGCCGGGAATCGAATCGCCGTTTGCCTCCGATTTCGCCTCGCCGCTGGGTGTCGCATTCTGTTTGGCCGACTTGGCTTGGACCTTACGAGCGGCGTCACGCGCTCCGCGAATTGCGGGCAAGAGGAGGGCTAGCAGAACCACAACGATGCCCACCAAAGCCAACACCCCGCCACCTATGCCCAGTGCTATGTACAAACCGCGATTGGATCCTGATCCGCCCCTTCTTCTTGTCGGCGCCGCGTACGAGCTTGGAGTCGACAACGTAGCCGAGCCGGGCGAACTGGGCGGAGGGGCGTTAAACGCCGCTTCGTCCAAGGGCCCAATGCCCAACGGGTCGTTTGCCGCGGGGGCAGGCGCTGCTTGGGGAGGAATCTGCAGCGGAGCACCGCAGGTTGGACACTGGACGCGTTTGCCAGCCAATTCGGGCTTGGCACGGAACGACATCCCACAGGAACAAGTAGCAATGATCGACATGGCCTTCACCTTTCTGTCGCCCATCTTATCGACGGAAATCGCCGCTCTCAAGAGAAGCATAAGCGTGATTTTCGCGACCCCGCCTTGACGTGACGAGTTGTTCCGGTTGTGTTTTAGGCATGTCGCTGGCGATTCGTTGCTCAAACCTGGTCAAGACGTACGACGGCAAACCGCCGGTCGAGGCCGTGCGCGGTATCGATCTGGATATTCAAGAAGGCGAATGCTTCGGAGTGCTTGGGCCCAACGGTGCGGGGAAGACGACCACCATCGAGATTCTGGAGGGCCTACTGCCGCCGACCAGCGGCGAGGTGGAAGTGCTGGGCATGCGATGGGGGCACGATGGCGACACGATCCGCGAGCAAATTGGTATTTCGCTCCAGGAAACTCAGTTCTCCGACAAGTTGACCGTGCGGGAGACGCTGGCGTTATTCCGCAGCTTCTACCGACGTGGCATCTCGCCCGACACGGCAATGGCCCGTGTTTCACTGGAGGACAAAGCGAATTCGTGGGTGAAAAAGCTGTCTGGCGGCCAGAAGCAGCGATTGGCGGTCGCCGCGGCGCTCGTCGGCGATCCATCCTTGTTGTTCTTGGACGAGCCAACAACAGGACTCGACCCTCAATCGCGACGCCAGCTTTGGGACATCGTCGGCCAGTGCCGTCGCCAGGGGCGCACCACGCTGTTGACCACTCACTACATGGAAGAGGCAGAACGTCTTTGCGATCGTGTCGCCATTGTGGACATGGGGCGCGTGATCGCCAGGGGCTCGCCCAAGGAGTTGATCGCCAAGCTGGGCGGGGACCACGTGGTCGAGTTCACCGTGGAGGGCGCGAACCCGTCCGGCGATTCCCCAGACGCTTGGAGCCAACTTCCCACCGTCACGGGCTGCCGCCACGAAGGCGAGACCATTCACCTTTCGGTATCGCAGCCTCACCTCGTTGTGCCAGCGCTACTCGAACGGATCCAAGAACGCAACCTGCAATTGGCCAGTCTTACCACGCGGCACGCCAGCCTGGACGATGTGTTCGTCATGCTGACAGGCCGGCAGTTCGAGGAGGGTGACAAGGCGACGCAATGATTGACCACCCTGATTCCGACGGCGAGCGTCGCTATCACGCTTTCCTAAGCCTGGTTGGAGCCCGCGTACGTGAGTTCCTCCGCGAGCCGGCGGCCATCTTCTGGGTCTACGTTTTCCCCTTAATCATGGTCGTGGCGCTGGGCGTTGCCTTTCGCAATCGCCCGGTCGAGAGGTTCACAGTCGTGGTTCAGACCGGGGCTCGAGCCGATTCCGTCTGTTCGGTGCTGAACAAGGATGAACGATTCCGAGCAACCACTCACGGCGAAGCCGAATGCCGAATGATGCTGCGCACGGGCAAAGCGGATCTGATCATCGTAGCCGACAGTGCGGCCGCGCAGGCATACGACTACCACTTCGATCCGGCCAAGGCCGGAAGCGTGTTGGCTCGTAACGCAGCAGACGATGCGTTGCAGCGCGCCGCCGGACGCGAGGACAAGGTCACGGTAAACGATCACGAAGTCGACGAACCAGGTGGACGATACATCGACTTTCTGGTGCCGGGATTGCTGGGCATGGGACTGATGGGCGGCGGGCTGTGGGGTGTCGGGTTCGCCATCGTGGACATGCGAATTCGCAAGCTGTTGAAGCGTTACCTGGCTACGCCCATGAAGCGAAGCCATTTTCTGGCTGCGGTGATGGTCAGCCGGTTGCTGTTCACGGTGCCCGAAGTGCTGCTGGTGCTGATCTTCGCTCGCGTGTCGTTCGGGGTCGTCAATCATGGAAGCTACCTGACGATCGGCATCCTGATTCTACTGGGAGCGCTCGAATTTGCGGGTATTGGCTTGTTGGTTGCCAGTCGAGCTCAGACGATCGAGACCGTCTCCGGGATCATGAACGCCGTTATGCTGCCCATGTGGATTGGATCCGGGATTTTCTTTTCGATTGAACGGTTTCCGGACGTGGTTCAACCCGCCCTTGCGATCTTACCGTTGACGCCGCTGATCAGCGCAATGCGCGAGGTGATGCTCGAAGGCGCAAGCCTGCTATCGATAGGCCCCGAACTCGCGTTGATCGTGGCTTGGGGCCTCGTGCCGTTCGCCTTGGCCCTTCGTTGGTTTCGTTGGAACTGAGACCCGCCTGCCCGCTTCTGCGCCATCGCGTTTCAGTCCGCCGAGACGCGGCCTTTTCCGTGCGCTGGACTTGCAAACCGCTCACGTGGACCCGATAAAGGCGATATGGCAGCGGCCTTCACTTGGCAAGGGGGAAACGATCAGACACGGGAGGACGGGTGAGATGCCAGAGCAAGAAATCGGCAAGGTAACGCACTACTTCGGCCGGATCGGAGTCGCGGCGATCGAGATCACCCAGGGCACGCTGGCGGTGGGCGATACGATCCGCTTCAAAGGCCACACCAGCGACTTCACGCAAACAGTCGACTCGATCCAAATCGAAGGCCAATCGGTCGACACGGCATCCGTGGGACAGGCCGTGGGAATCAAGGTTGTCGAACACGCGCGCGAACACGATGTGGTGTCCAAGGTTGAAGATTAGCGGCCATCCGTGCCAACAATCCGACGGTGCGCTATGACGTCTTCGCGAAGCAACCGAAGGGATGGCCCATCATGTGATGGACCGCGCGTCCGGGCGGACTGAAGTGTTTTGAGAACGAAGGCACTCGTGTTGCCTTCAAGCAGATACCAATGAGAGGTTCTTTCGAGAAGGAGAGACAGCATGATTGTAGTAGCAAGGTCGTGGTTGGGTTTGCTGGTGATCGTGATGCTGACGGCATCGCTCGGCTTGCTGATCCGCAACGCCGGATCGCAGGAAGGAGACGAAGAAGCCCAGCCGATTGTTGTGAGTGAAGAAGCTTCCGATGAGAACCCGTTCGGGTCGCGGGAAGCCCGCGAGCGAGAGGAAGGCGAGCCTCGCGAGGTGAAAGAACGAGAGCAAGGCGAAAAGTCAACAGAACGCGACATTCTGAAGCAGCAGATTGAGGTCTTCAAGATCGCTTTGCACGGGCTGATGGAAGCAGAGAAGAAAGATCTCGCCGAGACGCTCCAGCGAGCGATTCGCGCGCGGGAGGTGGCACTCGAAGGGCGACGAGACGACGAGGCGCATATGATCCGCGAACGTGCGCCCAGCCGAGGCCAATTAGCCGAAATCTTGGCGTTGTCCTCGAAGGTTTGGCGAGAGTTCAACAACCAAGAGAAGGCCGCCGTTGTTGGTCGTGTTGCCGAGGAGTTTGCCCGCCGGCCCGATGAACGGGAAGGGCACCACGAGCGAGCCGAGCACGCAGCGCGGGAGCGGGCCGAGCGGCCAAACGAGCGTGAAATAGCGAAACGACAGCTTGAGGTGATGAAGACAGCTTTGCCCGCACTTCGGGAAGGTGAACGAGGCGACGCGGTAGAACTGCTGGAACGTGCGATCCGCGCGTATGAGGTCATGATCGAAGGACGGCGGGACGACGAGGCCCACATGATCCGCGAACGCATGCCGAACCGAGGGCAGTTGGCGGAGATTCTGACGATGGCCTCGAACCTTTGGCGCGAGTTCAATAATCAAGACAAGGCGGAGGTCGTGGGCCGGCTCGCAAAGGAATTTGCCGGTGAAGGCAAACGCGAGCGGGAGCGAGAACGACCGGTCAAGGAGCGACGTGAGGTTGCGGAACGAGAACGACCTCGAACAGAGGGACGTTCGCCTGAACTCGTGAGGAAGCACCAGGAACTGGAGGAGCAGGCACGGGACATCAAGCGCGCGCTTGAGGGATTGCGTGACGATCAAGACGAAGAGGCTCGTGAACTGCAAGCCAAGTTGCGTGAGGTTACCGCGAAACTCCAGGGATTGCAGCGAGCACGCCGCGGTCCCGAGGGCGAGCGCGATGATCTCCGCGGACGCCTGCACGAACTGGAGCAAGCCTTCGTTCGAGCGCGAGAAGCGGGCAAGGAAGACGAAGCCGCGCGTCTTCGGCGACAGATGCAGGAACTCGCCCAGCAGAGGGAAGGGCGAGCGGTCCGACGACCGGCAGCCACCTCAGTTATGCGGATGCCAGGGGAGGTGGAGCGTCTGCAAGGTGCCGTACGCGAATTGAACGGACAGGTGAACGAGTTGCGTCGCGAAATGGCAGAAATGCGGCGACTGCTCGAAACCTTGGTCGAGCAAAAGCGCGGGGACCGATAGCGCGAGTGCGCCGTCTGTATCGAGCATCTCGGTCTGCGAGACGAGACTTGCGTCTCGCAGGCCGAGACGGCTATGAGTTCTCGGTTGCTGGGCTTCTGCAATCCTCGTTTAACCCGAAGCCGCAGGCGATGGTGGGCAGTGGAATGGATCGTCCACTCGCAGCACCCGCCATCGCCTGCGGCTTCGGGTTAAACGCGCGTTAGTTGCTTGACGCTCGAAGGGGCGAGAAGTGATGAGGGCGATCGCGTGTTGGCTGTTTCTGATTCTCGCGGTTGCGGCGCACGCGCCGGGCGAAGAAATTGCCGTTCCAGCCTGTAACCTGTCAGCATCTTCCAACTACCGCGCCCCCGTTTACGCAGAAGAGACCGAACTCACGCAAGCTCAGGGAGCACACGGCCATCTGCAATGGATCGTGGAATTGACAGGTGGGACGTACTATCTACATGTGCTCTACGCTTCGGAACAGCGACGTCCGTGCCGGCTGACCGTCAATGAAGACCGGTACTCACGCGAAGTCCTCGGCAACGTTACTGGCGGCTCCACACGGAAGTATCTCGAATGGGAAACGATCGGGCCACTGGAGTTGATCAGGGGACCGAACGTAATCGGTGTCGAAGCATCCGGCCGCTCTACACCGCACTTGAGGGGACTCTACATTTCGCCGTCCGAGACGCCGCCGAACAAGGACGTTTTTCAGGAGAACCGCAACGACCCAGCGGCGCTAATCCGCAGATTGAACATCGCCGGGCTACGGCAGGCGATCATTCACCTTCAAGAAAGGTATGGGGACAGGTATCAGCACAGCCGGTCGTATCTCGCGCGGCTAGAGTGGATTGAGCAAAGACTGCGTCTTTGCCTGGAAACAGAAGGCACTGCCTCCCACTCGCTCGACGAACTGACCGACGAGTTCGAGCGGCTTCGACACACGGCGCTGGTGGCGGACAATCCGCTTCTCGATTTCGCCGAGCTTCTATTTGTCAGGAGATACACTTACCAGTCCAGCCATTACTACACCGACTTCATCGATGGCTGCAAGCACTTTGGCGGCAACCTCTGTGCTCTTTCGCTTGCCGGCGGCAAGGTTCGGGAACTTGCTCCCGAGTTGGATGGCTGCATCTTCGGACGATTCGATTTATCGTTCGACGGCCAGCGAGTCGTCTTCGACTGCAAAGCTCGCAAGGATGTCGGCTTTCGCATCTACCAGGTCGACGTCCATGGCGGCGGCCTGCGTCAATTGACGTTCGAGCCGCCCGACGAACCACAAAGAATCGAGAAGTACTGGCACCGGCGACGTTCGTGCTATCCGGGGCTGGCTCACGACCCCTACACGGCCGACTTGTACTGGTACAAGCACTACACGGACGACATGCACCCCTGCTATCTGCCGGATGGCGGCATCTGTTTCATTTCGACTCGTTGCCAGCGAGGTATCCTGTGCGACCGCTTCGATTTCTTGACCGCCACAACGCTCTACCGGATGGACGCTGACGGCGCGAATATGGAAATGCTCTCCGGCAGCCCGGTTAGCGAGGCGACGCCTACGGTGGCCAACGACGGGCGGATCCTCTATACCCGCTGGGAATACGTCGACAAGGGAATCGTCGGCGCCAAGAGCCTTTGGGCCATGCACCCCGACGGCGCCGACTCGGCGGAGATATTCGGCAACGATATCGCCCGTCCCCCCACCCTGCTTTCCGGCCGTCCCGTACCGGGCAGCAACAATCAGTTCGTAGCTCTCGGCACATCCCACTGGGCCGTAACCGGCGTGGGGACGATCGTCCGCCTGGATATCAACCACCCAATTCGTACACGGCGACCTTTGACCTACATCACACCAGAAATAGACATGTTCCGCGACGAGGGATTTCACCACAATCGGAACGGTCGGTGGGTACGCGACGACAAGGGGCCGTTGTTCGCGGATCCGTATCCTCTGTCCGACAAGTTCTTCTTGGTCGCCCACAACCCTGATCGAGACTGGAAGGATGTTTCCGCCTACGGGCTGTATTTGCTCGACGAGTTTGGGAACCGCGTCCTGATACATCGGGATTCGGAAATATCCTGCTGGCAGCCGGTTCCCTTGCGAGCACGCCCCAAGCCCCCGGTGATACCCGCCGAACAGCCTTCACGGGAGCAGGAGGCCACTGTGGTAATGAGCGATGTCTACGAGGGTCTGGAAGGGATCGCACGTGGTACGGTCAAGTATCTCCGTATCATGGAAACCGTGCCGCGTCCGTGGTCGGCTCGTCGCTACTGGCAGGGTGACACGGACGGAACGGTGCAGCACGTCGCGATCTCGAAGAACACCCATCTCCACGTCAAGGTGCTTCACGGCATTGTCCCGGTCTACGAGGACGGTTCGGCGTGTTTCACGGTTCCAGCGGACAAGAACCTCTTTTTTCAGGCACTGGACGAGAATTTCATGGAAGTGCAACGAATGCGGACATTCGTGAACTTCCGGCCGGGCGAGACGCGTTCCTGTGTCGGTTGTCACGAGTTGCGGCAGCAGGCCCCGGCGAACAGAATGCCGTTGGCGCTGTGGCCCCTGCCCAGCAAGCCCGGTCCGCAACCCGGCGAGACGGCGCCACGGCCCGTCTACTATCCGGTCGATGTCCAGCCGATATTCGATAAACACTGCATCGAATGCCACAACCAATCGAAGCGCGACGGGAATCTCGACTTATCCGGAGAAATGACCAGGCTGTTCAACCGCTCTTACGAGAACATTCTCAAGCGAGGCGATTTGGTGAAAGCGATTCCTGAGCTTGCGGGGCTTCGGAACATCGCCCCGGTGCCACCGCGCAGTTTGGGATCTCACGCCAGCAAGTTGATCAGCGTCCTTCGCCAAGGGCACGAAGACGTTAACCTCTCCCAACAAGAGTTCATCAAACTCGTCACTTGGGTCGATGCAAATGCCCCGTACTACGGCAGCTACTTCGGCCGGCGCAATCTCAAGTATTGCAGCCATCCCAACTTCCGACCCGTTCCAACTTTTGAATCTGCCAGCGGAGTACCGCCGCTCGAAATGGAACACAGATGAGGGCGATCCCCTTCGGGAATCCTTGGCAACAGGAGGGCCGTGCGTGATCCGGTTCGGTATTAAATAGGCGTAGGTCCAAGCTCAGCACCAGTTTTCCGTCGTTCATTTTGCTTGGACACATCTTTTTGGGGGATTTGCGAACCTATTGTCCGATCTCACGTCTTGTGACAGTAGGACAGTCTTTGACGAACGCAACAGCCCCAAACATCGCCTGCGTCTCGGCCAGAGGGCCGCGGCAGGGCGGCTTCCGTTTCACAGCCTGTGCTCCGTCGGCCCCCCATAAATTGCCGACAAGCCTTTCTTGCTCCCGCACGACGGTCACGTGAAGGGCGAAACGGAGGTTACGGAAAGGAGGACACGATGCCGAAAGAAATCGAATTCCTGCATCTCTACCATGTGTTTAGAGAACTTACAGCGAATACTACAGGGAGATGGGCAAGGGAGAAGAAAGGACCTGCAACCGTTTCCGCAGGGAGATAACCGTCGCGGATAGTACGCGGCAAGGAAACGGCGCATTTTGTCGGATGTGTATCCCCGGCAATGCCTGCGGGCAGAAAACCTTGTGGCTCCGGACGGTCCGTGGCGGAGGACCGGGAATCGCGTGTTGATACCGCCTTGCACGTGGTGAGTTCCGGACCGCGAGTCTCACTCATTCACCCGACAAATCCGAGCCACCGACCGAGCGCGAGTTGACTCGCGCTCGATGTCGGATGGCTGACGTCTCGTCCTTGGCGTTGGACACACGACACGAATGCTGCCAAGTGGCCAGCAACGACCATTCTCTGCTAGAATCTCTCTCGTACGCTTCGTAACCGACAAAGCTACTCACACAACGAACTGTACGGGAGAACGAGCTTGAACAAACTTCAGCCCGGTTACGTCTTTGAAACCGTATTCTGGATCGAGAAACAAGACGAAGGCGAACCACTTCTTGTAGCGCGAAACGCCAACGGGAAAGCCACGGATCGCCCCATCCTCGCCCAGGACAGCAGGCTGATTCCCGGTAAACGCGTCAAGGTCAAGGTGGATTCGTTGACCGACGCCCACATAAACGTGTCGTTTCTGGGGCTGGTCGAATTTGATCTGAAGGACGACATCTACGTCGACCCGGACCTGCTGAAACAGTTCGAGATTCTGCTTTGCAGCGGGCGTTCGATCCTGCTGGAAGGCCCCCAGGGAACGGGCAAAACAACCATCAGCCGCGAACTGGCCCGCTCGCTGGGTATGGAATACGTCTTCTTCAATTGTTCGGTGTGTTTCGAACCGTCGGACTTCGTCGGTTCGCTCCAACTGCTGGTCGACGAAAGCGGCCAGGCTCGAACGGAGTGGATCCCCACCGAGGTCCTGCAGGCCATCTACGCAGCGAACGAACAGCCTTTGAAACGATATCTCATCTTCTTGGACGAATTGAATCGTTGCCGCAGCTACGCGTTGAATGGCATCATGAGCGCCATCGACTCGACACGCCGGATCTTCGATCCGCGAGAGAACGGCTACGTACCGATTCCCGATAACATCCAGTGGATCGCCGCCATCAACAGCGGCAAACAGTTCACGGGCACGTACGCCATCGACTTGGCACAATTAGACCGTTTCGCGGTACTGAAAATCGACTATCCGCCGCCTGCCGAGGAAGTCTCGATTCTGCAAGCTCGCTACGACATGGTCAAAGACAAATACATCAAGCGAGTCGTACGCATCGCGAATCGGATTCGCCGTGACGATTCGATCATGACGGATCTGTCTATGCGAGCCACCGACGAGGCGTGCCTGTTCCTGAGCTACCCCACATTCCAACGGCGTGCGAACAAGGAGGATTTGATTGCCATCCTGAAGACGTCGTTCTGCAATCGTCTCGCCGGCTCGGTGGACGATGCGGGCAGTGAGGCGCACACGGCGCTGCAGATCATCGAAAGAACCGTCCTGTTGAACGAGGCCGTTCCGCAGGAGGACAACGGGTGATCTTTCAATTGCAGATCGAAAGGGCGAAACACCGCAGCCGGCAAATGGCCGAGCGACTTGACCAAATGAAGGAGGCCCAATCCAGCTTGTCCGAGCGCATCGACCAGTGTTCGCGGTACCTGATGGAGTTCGAGAGAGTACTGCGAAGGGCCCGACGTGAGGACGTGCCATTTCTGGCCATACATGGTCCGTTTGCCGGGTCGTATGAGGTTCTGGTCAAAGCGCGTGATGCGAATCGTGTCAATCGCATCCGCGACAATTGGTCGCTCGGGATTGAGCGGTTACGCAGGGCGAAAGAGAGATTGGCAAGGAAGATCGCGAAGACCGAGGACCGCAAGTTTCAGGCCGACTACTGGATCCTCGAGAAGGAGGAAACCTGGGGTAAGATCGATCCGCAGACTCTTAAGAAGCAAATCCGGGAGGTACTCCTGTCGGCCGAAGAGCTGTCGCGGTTTCTCGTAGGGAAGAAGGTCCCGATTTCGTTTGACGTCAAGGAAGGTGTCCCACTGGGACGTGTGCCCATTCACCGGAAGAAAAAGCGTGGCCGCAAGATCATCCTGAGTGCAGAAATCCTCGGCAAACAGCCGGAACACCTGATGGACTACTATCGTGCTCTGATCGTGCACGAACTGGGCCACGTGCTTCTGCACACGAAGGACACCGCAAAGGACTATCGGCGCCTGCGACGGCTGATCAACAAACGGATCACCGCCGCGCCAGGTTTCTTTGATGTGTTCAACATCCTCCTTGACGAGCAATTGGAACGGATTCTGCGCGATACGAAAAAGGAATGGCAACGCTGGTTCAACCGGCTCGATTTCTACTCGCGTCAGGTCCCGCTGGTCGACCTGAAGGGATTCCTCGCAAGTAAGACCGGCGGGGATCCGGATCGCATTACGGAAGAACTTGCGAAACGGCAACTGATCAAGGTGTATCCCGATCCAGAGTCGCCATTTGCCACAATCCTGTCCGGCGAAATGTTCTCACTGGGGCTCGGATTCTCTCGGCTTTACGCCTTCTGGGCCATGTTCGCCAACAAACTGCCCGCTTCGTCGGTTGGGGAAGCGTGGCTCGTCGAGTGTCTGCAGTGCATTCCGTTCAACTTCAAGGAGTTAGACGTCTTTGAAATTCATGCCCTGGCGGTGGAGATCCATCGAATCATCATGGATGAGCCGAAGTCCGCGGTTGTGATGATCGACGTCGATCGGCCGGAAGGACGCGGCTCGTTGCAGGTCGCTGTTCCGGGAACGTTGCGGGGCGAAGAGAAGTCTGACGAACACCGTCTTCGCTTGGTTCTGCCGCCGTGCGTGAAAGGAGGCGGTGGTGTCGAAAAGACTCGTCAGATCAGCAGCCGCACGATCACTCCACCCGTGAATCCCGAAGGCGAACCGCCCCCGCCACCACAACAAGAAACCGTTGTCCATGAGCAGACCCAGCCACGATCCTCGTCGAACCTGCCGCGGTGGCGGAGGGGCCGCAGCGCAGGCGGACGAGTGGCCGGCGGCACTGGCGGTGCGGAGCGTGTTGCAGGGTGGATCGAGCGCCTGCTTGAGGAAAGGCGAGGCGCCGGCGGCTCCGGGCGGGGCGGTTGTGGTGGTAGGGGGAAAGCGAAAGCGCCGGCCACCGCCAAAGACAAACTGAAGGCCAAACTGCGCTCCGGTCGGCTCTCTACCAAGGAGAAGACACGTCTACAGAAAGCCGCGAGGGAGGAGGAAAAGAAGGCAGCTAGAGAGAGGAAGAAGACACCGATCGAGCCGCCACGAAAGCTGAAGACTCCCGAAGTGAAGGTTCCTCCTCCGGCCGCGAACCTGGGCCCAAGTGCGGCCAATGCAGAGCGGCTCGCATCGGCGCCTTCGCCCGATTGGTCGCCGAAGGATGCAACAAAAGACATCGACCAGGCCCTGAAGCAAGTTGTCGAGGAAGTCCGTCAAGAGATGCTTCGGGAACAGGCGGGAGCGATCGAAGTCGATGAGATCACCCCCGAATCCACGCAGGCGTCGGACTTCCGAAACGTGTCCGAGACGCGCGAGTTTCCCGGGCCGGAGAAAACTCTCCGTTTGAAGCTCGATCCAAAGCGCCGTCGGGACAGTGAACGGGAAGTAATCAGGTATGCCCCCATCCTGCGGCCGTATTTCCGAGTGCTTGATCACAATCGTGTTCTCCATGAGCGGCTGTACAGCGGCAAACGAATTCTGGCAAGCGGCCTGAAGAAGCATGTCGCGTATGGCGAAATGCGACTGTTCAAGGATCAGCGGTTCTCCGAGTTGGAGGAGTATCAGGATGTCATGATTGGCGTCCTGATCGACACATCGGCGTCGATGAACACGGACGAACGACTCGCCCGCGCCAAGGCGGCAGCTTCGCTGCTGGGCCTATGCCTGTCCGAGTGTCCAAACGTGCATTCGGCATTTGTCGGCTACAACCAGAATCTCTACCTCTGCGGCACTCACGAAGACCTTTCGGTCAGTTCCCTGGAGCCAGCCGGCAAGACCAACGAGGCGGCCGCATTGGCATATCTGCGAGACGAATACTTCGCCACCGCATGCCGTCGCAAGCTGGGGATCGTGCTCTCCGATGGGCTGCCCACAGCCTGCTCGTTGGAGTCGGTACGGTGGCTGGTTCATTCGATCGAAAAGGAATCGGGAGTCCGGTTTCTGTACGGGGCGTTCAGCCAACAGGAGCATCCGGCCTATCACCGCCGGGTCAATCTGGCCGGACCGCTGGACTGCGATTCGATTCGTGCATTCGGCAGGGCAGTTCTCGGGCTACTGCGTTAGCCTAGATACTTCATCCGTTTGTAGCCACGTTCGCCAGAACGTGGGACCTCGTCTGGGCATGCGCCACGTTCTGGCGAACGTAGTTACGACAATCTGTCACGCAATTCCCAGGGATGTGGAATACTCGAGTTGGGCGAATCGACAACGACCCCTCAATGCGCCTGCAGCATTGCCAGTAGCTGTCGATCGAGCTTGTGGCCGTGCCAGTCTTCGTATTCGATGTCCTTTCGGCCCGAGTCGAGAATGCCGAAGGATCCGCGGAAGTTCCAGAGGGCGTATCCGATGCCGTGGCCCTTCAGGATGTCCATCACATCCTTGAACCACGAAGTGAATACGGGATACGGCGTCTTGCTGTAACATCCGCATTCGCCACAGTGGACGCCGATCCCTTTACGAGCCAATTCGGCCCAGGGAGCGTAGAGGCGTTCCAAGTCGGGGCGGCCGCTCTTGACGCTTCCGTCTTGGCGCAAAATCGGCCACGTTGGCGTGGGGAAGCTGGAGTTGCGGTCCACCCAACTGGCGCGGTAGTGGCTGATCTGACCCGGCCAATACGCGTGCACGCTTTGCGCGACCCCGTCCTCAATCATCTCATCCACCACCTGCGTACCCACACTCAATCCGTCGATCATAACCAGCCGTTCCGGATTCGATTCCCGGATCTTCTTGGTCGCACGCCTCATCACTCGGCAGTAGTCCGCTCGCGACATATAGCCCTCGCGCGGGCGCGGCGCTTCGTTCACCAGGTTGAAACTAAGTTCCGATGTCGGAATGCCTTTGTACCGCTTTGCGAAGATGTCCCAATGCAGCACGAAAGCAACCTCAGCCGTCTGGTTGCTCCACAACACGAACGGTTCGCGTTCGGGATTGTTGATGCAGTAGCCTGGAGCCCGATGGAAATTCAGCGTGACGTGCAGGTGGTACTTACGGCACAAGTCGACCGCGCGGTCCACCTTCTCCAGCATGCTTTCTTTGATCTTGAAGACATCGTCCGGTTGGAGCTTACGCGTCGTCCGCCAATCGGAATCCACCCACAACCAATAGTCCATGGGCAATCGGATGTAGTCGAAGCCCCAGTCACGAATCCAGCGAAGATCGTCTTCGTGGATTACGCCCGAACTTCGGTCGCTGCGGCTGAAGGCTTGGAAAAACGCGAGCAGATTGAAGCCGCGCCAACGCGGAATCGCAGTCTGCGGCGGTTTGGCTTCGTCCGCTGCCAGAAGGCGTGCGCCATGCAAACCGGCAGCGACGGCCCCCAGGCTCGCGGTTCCAAGAAACTGTCGGCGTGTCTTCTTCGTGTCCATCGTTGTCTCCTCGTGATGTTCGGTAGGCAAGCGGTATTCTAGCATGAGGATTGCTGCCCCGAAACTTGCAGCCCATGCTCTACTTCGCTACAGTCACGGCTGAAACTAGGAGCGTCGCGAGATTCTTCGGGATTTGAAACCTGGGAGGGCGAGGCTCTTGCCGAGCCGCGCGTCGACCCAGAAATCCGGCTCGGCAGGAGCCTCGCCCTCCCACAACCTGGATCCCGGAACACGCTCTGAGCCATGTCACACCGTGACAACTTCACTCCATTCCATTTCGTTTCGCAGAAAGTCTCATTCTATGAAAACGAATCTGCATGTTGTGGCTGGCACACTAGCACTCTGTTCTTCGATTTCCGCCGGGGAAAAGAGCACGCTGCTTTGCGAGCCGTGGATGTCGGTGTACTCGGGAACGGACGCGGACGGCGAGCACGTGATCGCTCATTGGCAATTCGACGAAGGTGCCGAAACGACGGACGCTTCAAAGGGTGGGCATTCATTGAAGCTGGAAGATGCGTTGATTCAGTCCGCCGGGCGTTTTGGCGGCTGCTTGGAGTCCTTCCGTGGTTGGCCCGTAGGCGACAAGAAGCATCGTGCGATGGCGAAGAGCCACCCCGCTCTGAGCCCGAAGGGCGCGTTCACGTTGGAGATGTGGATCAAGCCGAAGAAGGAACTCGACAGCGAATACCCCGAGTCGTTTCTCCTGGACAAGAAGTATGTTGCTGATGACGACTACCAGTTGATCCTGGGGCGCGCTGACCGCTACGGCTCGCGGGTACTACGAGCTTGTCTTGGATTTGGCGGCGATTCGGCCACGTTCTACGCGCGGCCTGCCCGGTTCGAGGTGGACAACTGGTATCACATCGCTTTCACCTACGATGGCGAGGGGACGGGAAGCTTCTACATCGACGGCAAACCGTGGGGCGGCGGCGAATCGCCGGGCCGCAAGAGCATCAGCGCCGGCCGCCATATCCTGTCGATCGGCGATCGAATCGGCAGCTACTATCACGGTTTCCCCGGCTACATCGACCAGGTTCGCATTTGCTCCGGCGTGCGCGAGTTCCGCCGCGTTGGGTTTCAATTGACGTCGGACCGTCGCGTTTTCGTACGCATGGAACCGGAAGCTCGCTTGCGCTTCTCGGTGACGAATCTCGCGAGAACGCCGTTGGACAAGGCGACGGCGACGATTTCGCTGGGAGGTCATGAGGAAAAGAAGCTGGAATTGGCCGACATCAAGCCCGGCGAAAGCGTGGACGTGGACTACCTGGTCAACACGGCATTGCGAGCGGATGAGTATCCAATCGTAGCACGCGTGGACGTGGATTCCCCGGACGACTATTCGGCGGAAGAGCGTCTTCCCGTCCGAATCGTTCAGCGCAAGCCACCGAACCAGTTTCCTGTGTTGATGTGGGGCGTGTATGGAAACGTAACGGAGGAAATGGAGCGGCTGAAACGCATCGGATTCTCACACGTTCTTGGTTTGGGCGCCGACTACTCGAAGATAATGGGAGCTGGTGAGCCGACCGCGGCGTCTGCTCCTGAGACCGTGGAAAAGACAAAAGAGATGCTGAATGACGTTTTGGCGAATGGACTGACTGTCGCGGCCAGCCTGTCACCCGGATCGGCTATGAGATCGCGAGAAGAGTTTCGTCGCGTCGATCGTGAGGGCAAACCGTTCGAGAACAGGGAAGACATCTGCGGGCTCATGCCCGAGCTTCAGAAATACTGCTACAACGTAGGCGCGTCTGTCGCCCAAACCTACGGCCATTTTCCTGCCCTTGGATCGGCGATGATTCACACCGAGGTTCGCGGGCACGCCCGACCGTGTTTTCATGAACTCGATCACAAGGCATTTCGGGAACACGCCGGAATCGACATCCCCAGTGAGGCGATCACTCAGCGAGGTGTGGACTACACGAAACTGAAGGACTTCCCCGAATCGCGTGTGATTCCTGACGACCATCCGCTGTACGTCTACTATCGCTGGTACTGGAAGCAAGGCGACGGCTGGAACCAACTGAACACGCGCTTGCATGAAGGGCTGAAATCCACCGGTCGCGATGACCTGTGGACCTACCATGACCCGGCGGTTCGCGTGGCCAGCGTCTGCGGCAGCGGCGGCAACGTTGACGTACTGTCGCAATGGACGTATTCGTACCCGGACCCGATCCGAATCGGGCTGTCCACCGACGAGCTGTTTGCGATGGCAGCCGGGGCCGAGGGCCAGCAGCAGGTAATGAAGATGACACAGATCATCTGGTACCGCAGCCAGACCGCGCCGGAGCCAAAGAAGCCGGCCGATGCGCCGAGGTACAAGGCAAGTTGGGAGTTGGAGCAACCCAGTGCTCCGTTCATCACCATTCCGCCAATGCACCTGCGAGAGGCGTTTTGGACGAAGATGGCTCGCCCGATTCGCGGGATCATGTATCACGGCTGGCAGTCGTTGGTTCCGACTGATTCACCAGGCAGCTACCGCTACACGCACCCGGAAACCCAGCACGAACTGGCTCGGCTGGTACGCAGTGTTGTCCGACCGCTGGGGCCGACGTTGCTTCAGGTGCCGGGTGTGAAGAGCGACGTTGCCTTTCTTGAGTGCTTTGCCTCGGAGATGTTCGCCCGGCGCGGCACCTACGGATGGAACGGCGGTTGGGCCGGGGACTTCTACCACATTCTGTTGTACGCCCATCTGCAGCCGGAGGTCGTGTTTGACGAGACGATAGTCGAACGAGGCTTGGACGGTTTCCGAGTGCTGGTGATGCCCGATTGCGACGTGTTGACCGCGAAAATGGTCGAGCGAATCAACGCCTTCCGAGCGGCCGGCGGAATCGTGGTTGGCGACGATCGGACCTGCCCGGCCGTGAAACCGGATATCACGATTCCCAGTTCGACGCGAAGCGGTCGCGCCGAGGAGGATAAGAAGGTGCTGCTTGCTCGTGCAGCCGAGCTGCGCGAGAAGTTAGACGGCCGCTACGCCAGGCAGTTGGTCTCTTCCAATCACGAAGTAATCCCGTACCTGCGCCGTTACCGAGATACCGACTACGTCTTCGTTGTCAACGACTGTCGAGAGTACGGCCGGTACGTTGGGCATCACGGCATCGTAATGGAAAACGGACTGCCCGCCGAATCCAAAGTCTCCGTCGCTCGGCCGGCAGGTTTCGTGTACGACCTTCAGAACCACCGAGCGGTGGCTAGCGAGTCGTCGGATGGGAAGATCGGTTTCGACAGCCACTTGGGTCCCTGTGACGGCAATGTATACATGATCGCAAACCGCGCGATCGACTCGGTTCAAATCGGCGCACCGGACACGGTCAAACGCGGCACACAAGCGAAGCTCCTTGTCCGGATCGTCGATGCCGAGAAGAAGCCGATTGATGCCGTCGTCCCCGTAGAAATCACAGTCTGGGACGCGGAGAGACGAATGGCCGAGTACAGCGGCTATTACGGCGCGGCCGATGGGCAAGCAGAGATCACTCTGGACGTAGCGCCAAACGATCCGTTCGGAACGTGGCAAATCCAGGCTCGTGAACTAGCTTCGGGGCGCACGGCAGTCGGCTACTTCCGCGTCCTCGCCCCCGAACCGTGGCCACCGGCACGCGGACCGGTTGACGGCGGAGTTGCCGATGCCGTTCAGCCGGACGGCTAGCGCGTTGTAGGGTGTTGGTTCGAGGTAGCTGGATTCGCAAGAATTCAGCCAGTCTGTGCCTGGTCGCTAATCCATCTGAACTCTTGCGAGTCCAGCTACGCGAATTCCGCACAATGACAAAGAGCCAGTCAAGAGTTTTCTGCGTCAGCGTTTGCCCATCGCTTCGATAGCTTCGGCGAGTTGGCGACGCATTCTGTACAACGCGTCCGGATCCGGTAAGATCTTGGTCGAGTAGCGACCTCCGGCGTTCGGAATTTCCACAAGCTCGGCCGCCAGGGCCAAGGCCCGTTCACCTTGGCTCGCGTCTCGGCCGGCTGCTTTGGCCTTCAAGACCAACTGCTTGAGCAGGTACAGGTACTCGTAATCCTCCACGCCTTCTCTGGCTTGTTCGAGGCGAATTGAACTGACCAATCCGTCGTGTCGGATCGCTGCGCCGGGATAGAGGAGAAACCCGTCGCCATTTGGATATCGGACCCAGTAGGATTCTCCCGGTTCGCTGGACTGGTGGATGTACGAGTGCCACCCAAATCGGAACGGGTCGTACGTCAGCCAACCGACGCCCCAGAATTCGTAGGCTTCCACGCCGTGTTTGAAGCAATAATGGGGCAACAGTCGTTCCACGGCACAATACGGCGTGTCCGTACACATTTGCCCATCGGTCGTGAACCAGAGACGATCGCCCGCAGCTCGCAACTGGGCCATCTTCTCGGTCGGTACGCGGCCGTAGTGTCCGATTCCCCAGACATCCAGATAGCCGTCCCATTCGGGCACGTGTTTCCAGGTGCTCGAGTAGATCGGGATATTGGGATCGACCTCATGGATCATATCGCACAACGCCTTCATCTGTTCGCGAATGTGCTCGTGGCGATCAAACGGTTCGTCCGAGATGTACAGGATCACTTTCTTGTTCCATCCCTTTTCCTTGAGATGGTCCCAGAAGACTCGAAGCATCTGTTGGTAGATTCGTTTGTATTCCGGGCGCAACTGGCTGCGATCAGCGGACTCGTATGGTGGATCGCCTTCGTACGGCCGCTCGCCGAAAATCGTCTTGGGCGGGTGTCCCCAGCCGAACAGATATAGACTCCAGGGCGTGTAGGAAAACGGGAATCTCAACTCGTCGAAGTACACTTCGGCTGCCCTGTCAAAGGCAGTGAAGTCCGCTGCCACGCGACCGTCCTGCCGACGAAACACGGGAGCGGGATAAATCGTGTCCGGGCACAGCCGACGTGAGTGCATGAAGCGGATGATGTCGGGATACATGTTGGCCATCGACTTGCCCCACAGCGACGAGCCATGTCCCAGCCGCACATCGTAGATGGCCGCCACGTGGTTCTCGTCCGGCAGCGTGAAATCCCAGATGTGAACCGAGACCGGCGCATCCCAGAAGGTCCGGCCGTCTCGCACCAAACGCACTTTGCCTGTGTAGCCTCCTGCCGGTGCCTGTTTGGGGACGTGAACTGTAATCCACACCGGTTGCGTCGTTTCGGGGGTAAGGCTGAACGTCTTCTGCGGCAGCAAGGGATCCGGCCACATACCTGCCCAGCCGTCACAGCCGCCGCGTGCGGTCGGTATCTTCCGGTGCCACGCGGGACTGTCCGAACGATAGTAGCTGGTTGGGTGGTCGATCGGCACGTAGCCCACAATCGTTACTTCCGGTTCATCCAATCGGAATCCGTTCGGGCCGATCAGCGGCTCGAACTCAATCTGCAGGTTGGGGATCTCTCGCGAACTGCGTATTGCCAACTGGATCGGCTCTTGTTCGTTGCGAGCCGCGGAGATTTCGATCGGCTTTGGTTCGTGTGGCGGCACATCGTCCTGAAACACTTTGACAACCGCCGGAACTTGCCAGACAGCGAGTTGGTCGGCCGCTTCGTTCGGTTTCCCCTCCAGTGCGACAACGATTCCAGAGGTGATTTCCACCATCGTGACGTTGTCGTGCCACAGGGTCCCGGATTGCTCCATCGTAAGGTGCAGGTGCAGTTTGACCGTATCCTCCGGCATGGTCAGGGTCCCGGACAGCAAGGTCCAGTCTGTCGTTGTGGAGATGCCTGGGCCGATGCCCGTAAACGGTTCGTGCTTTGACAGTCCTCCGTCGGCCGTGTGACGATGGGCGTGGACTCGGACCTCGCCACCGTCGACGTCTTTGCACTTCAGCCACGCCGACAGCAGGTATGTCCGACCGGGTTCGACCGGCACGGCCTGCCGCCAGCCTCGCCAGGCATTCGGCACATCCCGCGGAACGTGCATGCGCGAGCACCGATCGCCCAATCCATCGCGTCCCGGTTTGTCGAAGCCGTACGTCACACCGTTTGAAGCTTGCGGCGGCGCGCCGGTTGACCAGTTGTCAGGCATCGACTCACCATCCTCGAAGCCCGCATTCCGGACCAGATTCGAGCCGATGTTGGTGACAGAACGCTCGCTTTCGCCGGAGATCGAGCGCTGTGCGTCGGAGAAGTAGAGGTAATAGAGACAGAGCGTACGCGCCGGCAGGCTGGCCTTGAACAGCAGTTGGTCTCCCAGGAACCCGTGCGGCACGAGGCGGTCATCCTGGGTCACCACGATCGAACTTCGGTTCAATCGGCCTCGCGTGCGGGCCTCCAAACGCCAAAGGTCTACGGAGACCAGTGTCGGTCCCAGATCCTCTTGCCTAAGGTTCATAACGTTCACAGCGGCTCGCCGACCGTATTCGGCGTCCATCTGCTCGATCGCGTTCCACTGCGCCTCGATCCCGACGATACGCAGGTTCATCGACTCGGCCGGCCGTGCTTCGGCGACGATTCCGCCGGGCGACAGGCACTGCAAGGTCGCATTATCGAACCAAACCGTACCCGTGCCACGAAGCATGGTACCGAGGCTCATGCGGTCTGCAGTGGCCGGGACGGTGAATTCGAGGCTGACTTGCTTCCAGTCAAAGGTCCCGTCACCCGCCGAGAGCGTTGGTGCGATCATCATCGACTGTTCACGATTGCCCACATGGATGTACCAGCCGGCGAACCCCTGCACGTTTTCGGCTTTAACCCAGGCCCGCACACGATAACGTGCGCCCGCGGTGACGTAGATACCGTGTTGCCGGGTCGCAATCCACGTAGGTTCCGCGCCCTCTGCCACGACGGTCTTCAAACAGCGTCGGCCTGATTGCGGAGTCTCCGCGGGCCAGGACGCGCGGTGCTGCGCGTCCGGCTGATCGTGGCGCCAGCCGGCCGGCGTATCTCCGTCACCCGATTCGAGATCGCCGTTCGATAGGCCCGGACGCGCCGCAAGGAAATCGGGCAAGCGGCCGGCCGCCGGGTTGTTGAAGTAGACGTAATAGACGGCCCTATCGTTTGCCGGGCATTCGACGGGGATGACCAGCGTGCCGTCGTCGGGTAATGGCCCTTCGTCGATTCGTTCGCCATCCGGACCGTACAAAGCGAACAGCATCTCGACGCCTTGGCCATCACAAACGCGAATCGCCTCTGCACGCTGGCCGGCCAAGGCCGCTTGCCCTGCCCCATCGCCGATCGCGATCACGACCGGGCGGCCGGCGAGGGCAACATCCGTCTTGTTCTGCACCTGAATCGGAATTCGCGTCCGCCACCATTGCCCACCGTCTAGATACAACGGATGGTGCCAGTCGGTGGTTGAGCCGTGCGAGTTGTTGGTCGAAAGCAATAGAACGCAAAGAACGATAGACGCAACGCGATAGGTCATCGGCGGTCCTTTCCGAGGTGGGTATCGACACGGCGGGCTGTTCAGGCGGCCTGAGAATATCGTACTGAGTACGTGGCACTGCGTACAGCCATACCGCGGCCGGTTTAGGGCGTCCTCGTTCTACTACTTCGCAGATTGTTGTTTTCTTGCGCGCATTTTGGTTGCGGCCGAGCAAAGCGAGGCTGCGTTGGTTAACGGCAAGCCGAAGGCGACTGTGCGCTGGATTGCGACTGCGTGCTGGATTCACAGTCGCCTTCGGCTTGCCGTTAAACAAGATGGGCGGACATTTCAAGCCGACGGCGGCATAGCGATTTGGCCCCAAACGTCCGATATCTCTCCAGCGATGTCCGAGAGAGTGCTCTCCAGGTCGGAGTCTGCGGGGAGCCAGGTTGATGGTCCATACCGGGACGATGGACGGCCGATTTGATTAAAGGCCGACCGGCGTGGAACGGGCTGGTCCGCCACTGGCTCAGTGGCGAACGGGCCGAGCGGAGTCGCCGTAGGCGATGTGGCCGGCGCTGAGGACATGATCGGCGACACCGTATCTGCGGCGAGGAGGCCGACGCCGGGCAACAGTCGTGACGGCTCCTCGACGCTCGTCACTGTGCTCGTCTGTGCCAACATCGCCGGACCGTTAGCGACAGATTCGCCTTCGCCTCCTCCGGCCAAATCGTTCAGGAAGCCGATGACCAACAGCACGTCGACCGGCGTAATTCGACCATCGCCAGACACGTCCCAATACGGTGGAATGCAGTCGTTGCCTTCAGGAATCAACGGCAAATCGCGAGAGCCGATGGTGTTGATGCTGCCGATCAGCAACAGTGCATCCAATGGCGTGACGGCCCCGTCGTTATTGACGTCCTCCGGCAGAACCGGATTCTGCCACGGTCGCGCGACAAGCCCAAATCCGCCGGGGCCTGCGACCACGCCGTTGGTGGTCAAGTCGTCGTCGCCTCGTGCGCCGTCGACGAAGTGAATCTCGATCCGATCGCCGTAAACTTTGGCTCCGGTTGCCCCATCGAACATGAACGGGTACCAGTGCGGTGCCGGATTGTCCGGTGTCGGTCCGTAGCGGTAATACGTGTTGGCTGTCGCTCCCGCCTCGAGGTACGTCGTTACGATCGCTGATCCGCCCGCCGCCAGGCCGCCAAGTTCGAATTCGAAGAAGCCCAGCGCGAAACCCACATCGGACGGCGTGTCACCGGGCGACGGATTGTCGGCCGCCTGAACGTTCTGGAATGCCGTCTGAGGCGGTGCAGCAAACGTCACGTAACGTCCGTTCACGGAACTGGCCAGCGAAGCCACATTGCTCTGCAGTTTGTCGGATGTGGTGTCGTTATTGCCGTCTCCGGCATGCGGCGCACCGTCCTCTTCGCGATCGGTGACGCCGTCGCCGTCGCCGTCTGCCACGGTGATGGTGACCGCGGTCGATCCGTACACGATCTTTGTCACAGGAATCGGGCCGTCGATGCCGTGCAGCGTGGTGTCGCTGATTGGGAAAATGTCGGCCGCGTCGCCCAAAATGCCGTGTTGCCCAACTGCCGTTCCGGCAAAGGGGGCTCGGAAAAGCAGCATTTCATGCCCGTTGCCTGGGGTCGACGGCCGAACCGCGCCGACTTCATCCAGAACCCCCGGCGTTTGTATGTCGCCGGCCTGGACGTTCGGGAATTGAGCGCCGTATTCCAGCGATCCGGCGGTGGTCAATCCAGCTTGCGGGTAGGCGACGTCCAGGTAAGCGGAGAACACGCCATCTCCAAGAAACCGCAGGTCTTCGACGAACACGTTCAGATAGAACGTTTCGCCAAGTCCGAACTCCGCCTGCGGATTGCCCGCGGCGTCGGTCGTCTCCAGTCGGAAATTCACCAGATCGCCGGCCGGCAGTTCGGGCGGGTCTTGCGGCAGGTCCAAACGCGGTTCCGAGAGCAGCCCCGCACCGGTATTGTCCAACTCCTGCAAGACCGCCTGGCCGTCAAACGACGACATCACGCCGTCGCCGTTGTAGTCATAGAACGGCGGTGGAGCGTCTGGCGGTACAGGCGGACTCGGCAGCAAACGGTCTCCGCCGTTGCGTTCCCATTCGTTGAAGATCAACAGCGGGTCAATCGCCGACGCATACCCGTCGCCGTTGATATCTATTGGGTGCGTGGGGTTCTGCCAGTCGTACAGCACGTCGATATCGACAACGGCAAGGTTCGAATCTCTTATGCCATCGTTGGCCTGGTAGGTGAAACGGTCCACTCCGCCAAATCCGGCATCGGGCGTGTAGATGAACGATCCGTCCGAATCCATCTGCAGATTGCCGTGCTGCGGCCCCTGAACGGACGGCAAGGACACGGTAAGGCCGTCTTGATCGAGGTCGATGTCGTTGGCCAGGACCCCGTCACCGGCAGCAACCGTGAGCGTTCCGTCCTTCAGCACGCCATAGCGGTCGTCTTGAGCTGTGGGCAGATCGTCCACCCCGGTAACGGTGATGATCACGGTCGCCGGCGTGGAATCGAAGAATCCGTCATTGGCCTTGTACGTGAACTGATCCGTGCCGAAGAAATCTTCGTCCGGTGTGTATACGAACGTTCCGTCCAGATCTAATTGCAGCGAACCGTGAGCAGGACCTTCGTCCAGCACAGCCGTCAAGGTATCTCCCTCATCGTCCGTATCGTTGGCTAGGACGCCGTCGAGCAGCGCATTGAGGACTTCCAATACGCCATCCTCAGCGACTTGGTACGCATCATCGACGGCATCAGGAGGCCCCGTGACGATAATCGCCGTCTGCATAGGTGTGACATTCACCTCGGGGATGGGACCGTCGATGCCGAACAACAGAACCTGGCTGGCTGGCAGTTCGTCCGCGGGATCGCCAGCGAAAAACGCTTCGCCACGAGTTTCCGCCATGAAGGGCATGCGGAACAGCAAATGCTCCGAGCCGTCGGAAGGCGGCTCAGTGTTTCCGGCACCCACTTCGTCGATCAATCCTGACGTTGAGGCATCGCCTGTTCGGAAATTGGGGAAATCGTCGCCGAAGCTGATCGGACCGTCTGACGAAACTCGAGTGTCATCATAGGTCACGTCCAGGTAGGCGGCGAAAACGCCTTGCGGAACGACACGCTGGTCGGACACCAGCACATCCAGGAAGAATCGCTCGCCGGCCGGCACCGACACAAGCAGATTCCCCGACGCATCGGTCGTTTCCAGACGTATCCGCACGAACTCATCGAATCCCAGCACGGGAGGATCCAGCGGGAATTCCAGCCGCGGCGGGGGAATCTGTCTCGCGCCCTGCGCATCGATCACGTTGGCAGCGATCTGAGCGTCGGCATCCGTAACCAGGCCGTCGCCGTTCACGTCATAGAACGGTGGCGGCTGATCCTGCGGGACGGGACCCGGGCCGTTGCGATCGACGTAATTGGCTGCCAGCAAGGGATCCAGCGGCGACAGGTAGCCGTCACCGCTAACGTCCGCCGGATGCGCTGGATTCGTATGGGGCAGCAAGACCTCGATTGCCACAGTGATAATCGCCGAGTCAGCCTGGCCGTCGTTAGCCGTATAGGTGAAGGTGTCCAATCCGTGGAATAGAACATTGGGCGTGTAGCTGAACGATCCGTCGCTGTTAAACGTCAACTCGCCGTTTTGGGTAGTTTCATCTAGTACCGCTATTAGCGCATCGCCCTCGAAATCAGAATCGTTTGTCAGCACCCCTTCGAGGAAGCTGACATCCAGGACATTCCCGCTGGTAACTTGATACGTCTCGCTGGCGGCCGTCGGTGGATCGTTCACAGGTTTGACGGAAACGGTCTGCGTGCCGTTTGACGTATCGTCGCCGCCGTCACCGTCGGTGATGGTCAGCCACATCAACCGATCGTTCCCGAACGGGTTTTCGGACACGTTTTCGTAACTGATTGCCCTGGCAAGCGCCTGGATCGCCTCGGCAGTGGTGTCTTGCGTAACGAGGTTGACGTCCAGGTTCCAGCCATCGACGACAAACCTGCCGATCAATTTGGGGCCGGAGCCGCCGTCAAACCACACGTTTTCGCCGACCACTTGGATATCACCGACCGTGCCGACGCTCAGCCGGTCGTTCGGCGTCCCGCCATTGAGAATGGCAACGCTCAGCATACCACCGGCAAGGTCCGGCGAGGTGGAATCAGTGACGGTCACGTCAAAGAAGATGGGGGTAAGTTGATCGTTTTCCGTGTACTGAACCGGCGCCGATGGCCCGCCAATCACTGGCGGCGTGTTGACCTCTTTGACGGTCAGTCGAGCCGTATCGTCGGCAATGCTGAAGGCCGACTCGTCGCCGCCCGGGGTCACGTCCACCGTGGCGCCAGCCTGGCCTTGCGTCGCATCCCAAACGCGATAGGTGACGGTAGCCGTCTCGGGATTCAAGGCATCCGGCGTGTAACGCAGTTTGTCGTTGCCGTGCAGCAGCAGTGCAGAGAATTCGCTTACCACCGGCATGACGGTGAAGTTCAATCCATCCGTCGAGTAGGCCCATGTGCCGAGGCCAACCGCCTCCGTGATCGCGATCCCGCCCACCGTGGCATCGCGGTCGATGTCGCTGATGCCTGTAACGAATGTGTCCGGCATCACCTCAAACGGAGTGATCACATCCGTCACGCCGAGGAAGGGGGAAGCCGGCGCCAGCACCGGAGCGTCGTTCACGTCGGTCACGCCCAGGCGCCCGCTGTCGGTCGTCGCACTGAACGCCGTCGCGCCTCCATTTGAGCGAACGTCAACGATGTCCCCGGCGGTCGAACTGTCCGACTTGTCCCACGCTCGGTAGGTGACCGACGCTTCTTCGCCATTCAGGCCATCCGGCACGTATTGCAGCAGGTCGTCGGCGTCCATGATCAATGCCGCAGCGTCCGAGACAACCGGCAAGGGATCGTAATTGATACCGTCCAAAGAGTAGTACCACTGGCCGTTACCGCTGGCGCCGACAACGGCGATTCCCTCGACGCCCAGACCACCGTCCGGATCGCTAACCCCTACGACGAAGCCGTCCACGGCGATCTCGAACGGCGTATGCTCGTCCGTGAAGCCCATCACCGGAGACTGAGGAACTAGCACCGGCGCGTCATTCAGATCGGTAAGGGTCAGGGTCAGTGTGTCTTGGTCCTCGCTGAATGCCTCGTGGACGAGTTCAGCGGGGGCATACTCGGTCTGGTTGGGCGGCACACCGAATTCGCACCACTGCTGCGGATCCGCTTCTGGATCTGTGGCGGTGACGAGAACGCCGCCAAGCGCACACATGAAATACGTCGGATCGAACTTGTTGCCCGCCACTCCCATCGTCGTGTCCCACGCCCGGTACGTGAACGTGGCCGTGCCGCCAGCGCCGCCCGCCGGCGCAAAGCGGACCTCGGCACCGAATGGCAAGAGCAATGCGTTGTCGTCGCTGACCTCGCCAACGTCGACAAAGATGGTGCCGCCGGTCGAATACGACCAATTGCCCGGGCCGCTTACTTCCGTCACGGCAATGCCGCCAAGCGGATCGTACTTGTCCACGTCGGTGATGGTGGTGGTTCCCGCGCCTCCGTTGATGATGGCCGTCAGCGGAATGGTGTAGGCCTGGTCTTCGTCGGACAAGTCCGACGGCGGTGCGATGGTCAGCACCGGTGGATCGTTACGCGGGATGACATCGATCACCACCGTCGCACCGCGCTGCAGGCCGTCGGCGTTTTGAACCACGTACGTGAAACTGTCCTCGCCGGCGAAATCGGGATCGGGAGTGTACGTGAAGGAGCCATCGGCAAGCACATCTACAGCGCCATGCGACGGCTGTGTGAAAGAATTGACCGCCAACGGGCCGTTCAGCGCCGCCACGGGCGGTTGCACCCAGCTCGCGAACTTCATGTCGCTGCTGTCGTCCGGGGCCTGTAGGACATTGAACCAGGCTAGCGCCGTCGTGGTCAGTATCACATCGCCGTCGTTGGGGGACGAGGAGTTGTTGAAGTTGATGTTGGCGATCAGCAGGTCGCGGCCGTTTTCGTGAATGTCGATGTCGCTGAACAAGGCTTCGGAACCCAGACCGGAGTTGCGCCAACGAAGGAAATTGCCGTCTCGGTCGAAGACATACACAAACGGGTCGTTACGACGAACCGCGTAGATATTGCCCGCGGCGTCGACCGTAATGGCAAGGATGTTTTCGTACTGCGTCCCGGCTGGAAGCTGAATCTCGCGCTCCAATGCCATGTCGAGCGGGTTGTATACGCGTATATACTGGCCCGTCGGCGTGCTTCCGGGGCCCAGTGCGTACAGGGACCCGTCCAAGCCAACAGCCAGGTCGATGAAGTCGCCGTCGTCGACAAACCGCCGCGCTCTCAGCGTCTCCATGTCAAAGCGAACGATCCCCTCCTCCAGATCTGGAACGTCTCCCGGCGTTTCCTGGTCCGTCGCAAACACGAAATTCCGCCAAGTCGCCAGTCCGCCGAAGGTGTTATTCCGCGCCGAACTCCAATTGGGGAACTGTTTGTTCGAGAGGGCGTCGGTGACAGGATCGTAGGTGGTCAGACGAGGATCGTACGTCCCGTTGTAGATCTGCACGTTGCCGTGGAAATCCAGTACCACATCGCGAACGTCGGCATAGTCGCCTTCGGAGAAATCGGGCAGTTCGATCGAACGAATCAGCGTACCGGTGGTAGTGTACTCCTGCAACAAGGCGTGTGTCCCAACGCCAACGGGCGAATGTGTCACCAGGATGTTGCCCGGCGTCAACACGGGGAAAATGTCCAACTGGCCGTCGTTGATCAACAGACCGCTGCTGGCCGGGATGATCAATTCAGTGTCCTCGAAGGTAGAGTAGCGGTCGTCTTCGGCAAAGAAATTGGCCGTACCTTCGACCGTAACGGTGACAAAACCCTGATCGGACCCTCCCATCCCGTCGCTGATTGTGTAGGTGAACGTGTCGGGTCCGACGTAGTTGCCAGCCGGCGTGTAGGCGACGGACGTATTCCCTATCGTCCGCACGAGGCCATATTGCGGCTGTTCGATGAATGTTATCGTCAGGCTTCCCAGACCCTGCAATACGTCGTTAGCCAACACGTTCAATTCATTGTTGATGGAGTCCTCGTCAATGGTGAAGGAATCCCAGTTCGCTCTGAGCGACCCACGCGACGGCGACACGAACGCGGCGAAGTTCTGACCGTCCGACTGGCGAGTCAGGAAGGTGAAGAGGCCAGTGAAGTGCCGATCCGTCATCAGAATGTGACCGTCGCTTGCTGCGATCAGCAAGCGGCCGTCCTGATCAATGTCGATGTCCGCCAGCCCATCGATCGTCTTGGCGTCCAGCGGTGTGCCCTGCAGAACGCCGTCGTTGTCGTACCTATAGATGTCCGGGTCAACGGCAAAGATGTCGCCGTTGGCGTCCACGGCAATCGCCCGGTGGCTGGCCGGCAGTGTGATTTCAGCCAACAACTCCATCGTGACCGGATGGTACTTGTGCACCGTCGTCCCAGTTGGGTCTCCGGCGGGGCCGAGAACGTACAACAGCCCATCCAGGCCGATGTTCAGATCGATAATATCGCCCTGTTGGCTGTGGAACCGTTCGAACGTGCCAGCGTCGATGTCGTAACGCACGATGCCGCGCTGGGCGGCCGTATCGTCGTTCGTTCTGACGTCGGCGGCGAAAGCGAACTCGCCCGTCGCGGCAATCCCGCCAAACGTGGCATTGTTCGCGGTGCTCCAGCCTTCGAACTCTGCGTGAGAAAGAAACCCCCTGACTTCGTCCGTGGTCGGAATCTTGTGCGGGTCAAAAGTGCTCAGCCGCGGATCGAACGTACCGTTGTAGATCTGCACGTTGGCCTGGGAATCCATTACTAAGTCGCGGGCGCCACCGACCTCGAACGCCGGTATGTCGAATTCCTGCACCAACTGGCCGAAAGGCGTGTATTCGAACAGCTTCGGGTCGCCAGTGGTCAGAGGCGAATTGCTGACGAGGATATTGCCAGGCGTAAATACGCCGAAGTCCTCGCCTCCCGGGGGGCCTTGTGAGTGGCCGACGGGATCCTGCACGAATGCGGCGAAGCCCAAGAAGTTCGTCGCACCGTCGCCCGGCAGGCTGAAAGAAGAGACACTGGCGAAATCCGTGTCCGTGATGTCGATCCGCAAAGCGCTTGCCAGCAACAGCTTGCCATCGTCACTGATCGCGATGTCGTCGCCACCGGCCCCGGTCGTACTCTTGACAAAGCTGCCAGTCGAGTCGAAGTGCTTCAGAACCGTGTCCGTAATCGCATACAAGTTTCCGCCCACGTCCACAGCGACCGAATGCAGACGTTCCGGTATATTGAACGTTCGCACCAAGTCCATGGTCACCGGATCGTGGATGTGAACCGTCGTGTTGTTGTGCGTGGCATTCAGCGTGTACAGCAGACCATCCAATCCGACGGTCAAGTCCGTGGGCAGGCCAAAACCATCGGAGAACCGCTCGAAGCTAAGGTCGGCAGCATTGAACCGAATCACGCCATCGGCCGTGCCCGAGGTGTCTATGTGCTCGTTGGCAAAGATGAAGTCCCCGAACGCGGCGATGTCTCCCCAGTGGCTAAACGTGCGACCAATGTCCCATTCCGTGACCTCGGTATCAGCAAATCCCGGCGTTCCGGGATCGAAAGTGGTCAGCCGCACATCGTCGTAGCCGTCAAAAATCTGCACGTTGCCCTGGCCGTCCAGCACAAGGTCTTTCGCGATCACTTGGCTGTCGTCCTCGGACCCGGGGACGACAAGCGCCTGGACCAACTGGCCATCGGGTGTGTACTCGATCAGCAAGTCGTTGTCGATGAAGCTGCTGCGATTGACGAGGATATTGCCCTCTGCGAAGGGCGTGAAGTCCCGCTGGTTGGCGAAGTTGATGTCGAGCAGATCCTGGTCGGCTGTGACGACAACTGTGTGTCGCCCGGTGCCTGGCGGAAACGTCTGCTGCCAGCCGGTCTGATTCACCTGTGCGATGGCATGTGGTCCAGCCGGTAGGTCCGTCAATGAGTAGCTGCCATCGGGTCCGGAGAGATCGTAGGGCTCCAGGGCATCGTCAATGCCGTCGTCGAATTGTTGGTTCGCGTTGTTATCGGTGTAGTTGAATGCAAGGTCATTGTTATCGTCGACATAGATGAGCCAGTTCTCCAAGCCCGGCTCGATGGCTTCAAGCTGACCATCGGCATCGAAGTCATAGGCGATGTGGCCGGAAACCGTGGCCAGCACGCGGCGCGTCTCCAAATGCTCGAATAGCAACTTCCTGCGTCGCCTGCGTGTCTCTCGTTCCATCCGATCGCGCCGTCTTGTGCGCGAACTTGGAGAAAATGGTCCGATGATCGAAGACTGTGTCATCAGTGCGAAACCTCGATATTGGCAACCGGGATGGGGGCCGACAACAAGCCCTCGTTACGGGCGCAGACTGTCCGATTCGTACAGCCCAGATATACCCAAACTTCCAGTATAGTAAGAGGTTTTTGAATTGCCGTCAAAATCTTGGTAAGCCTCTTTGGAAATTCGTCGCCCCCAGCGTTCCTGCCTGTTTTGGGGGATTTGATGGATTGGCGGCAACCGTTTACCTCCAAAGAGCCAGTTTCCTCCCCGGTAGTGTCCGACTCAGCGGCTGCGGGCCGCACATTCAGGGCTTTGGAACCGTAGCTTAAGACCGCCCGCATGGAGAGGAATCCATGCGTGAGAGATGGAAAACTGGGAGATACGTAGATGCAATTCGTGGTCGTCCTGAATTCGCGGGGCCTGTCGGCATTTCTTTACGAATTCAGGACGACAATGAACTACTCATGTCGGTGTCCTCCGCCGGATCTGGAGTCCTCCGATTCCCGGCAACCTGCTGCCGCGGCATTCACTTGGTGGCCGTGTTTGATCCTGCTATAAACGTGAGCGTTTGCTGATCCTCCTACCTATGCGCCGGATCGAGCGCCGATAGAAGCCAAGATGAAACTGCTCTGTATCACAGACCTACACGGCGACACCGCCGCTCTGGACAGCATCCTTGCCCACGCGGGAGCTATCGATATGGTTCTGCTCGGTGGGGATATCACTAACTTCGGCACACCAAACGCCGCCGAATGCCTGGTCAAGCGTACACAAGAAGTGTGCCCGTCCGTGCTGGCTGTGGCCGGCAACTGCGATTCGGCAGCGATCGACGAGCGGTTGATCGAGTTGGACGTGTCGCTGTTCGGCCGAGGAATCATGATCGGTGGCCTCGGCTTCTACGGCGTGTCCGCTATGCCTCCCTGGCACGGGCATATGTATGAGTTGACCGAGAAACACATCGCCAACGCGCTGGAGTCCGGCCGGCAGCAACTTGACCAGTCCTGCCGAGAGATCCTGGTCACACATACTCCGCCCCGCAATACTCGGCTTGACGCGACACGACACGGCGAACATGTGGGCAGTTCGTCTGTGCG